>PGYV01000001.1 GCA_002839855.1 Candidatus Goldiibacteriota bacterium HGW-Goldbacteria-1 | reverse complement strand
TTACCGCGGAATTAAACGGGATGGGCGGCGCGGTTATTGCATCCGTTCCGACAGGTTATTCTCAGGCAGTGCTTGTGCATACGTCAACTGTAACACAGACAGTTACACAAACAGCTACGCAGACCGCGACACAGACCGTAACAGAAACTGTTACAGAAACAGTAACGCAGACCATTACACAGACTGTTACGCAGACAATTACGCAAACCGCAACACAGACGGTAACTGAAACGGTAACGCAAACTGTAACACAGACAATTACGCAAACAGTTACACAGACAGTGACAGAGACTGCAACACAGACTGTAACGCAGACTGTTACACAAACCGCAACACAGACTGTTACAGAAACAGTTACACAGACAGTTACGCGGACAGCATCACAGACAATGACCCAAACCATTACGCAGACAATAACACAGACAACTACAGAAACAATAACACAGACTGTGACGCAGACAGCGACAGAAACAATGACACAGACGGCAACACAGACCGTTACAGAAACCACAACGCGGACTGTCACCCAAACAATTACAGAGACGGTGACAGAGACAATTACGCAGACAGTGACTGAAACTGCAACCCAAACTTCAACCAGTTCGATAACGCAGACAGTGACAGAAACTGTCACGCAGACTGTGACGCAGACAATAACGCAGACAGCCACGCCTTCTGCAACGCAGACCGCGACACAGACCGTTACAGAGACTGTGACAGTTACGGTTACACAGACAGCAACCCCTACGTCTACTCAAACTGCCACTTTAACAATCACATCAACTGTAACGCAGACAGCCACACAAACCGCGACGCAGACAATAACTTTAACAGTTACACAGACAACAACACCTTCTAATACACAGACAATAACGCAGACAATAACTCAGACTGTGACAGAAACTGTAACTCCCACAGTCACAATGTCAACAACTCCGACTGTTACGCCTACTAATACTGCAATAATAGGAATGGTAATTATAGCGCCGGGACAGTCATTCACGTCATCTGCTCCCGGTTATACGGGCGTTCCTGATGTGCAGGAAGCTGGAAGGCCGGTTACTATTACTGTAAGAATGGTTGAACAAAACAATTGGACAATGACATCCGGAATAGGTATTAACGCCGGTATAGAATCTTCCCAGCCGCTGTGGACGCTGTCTGACACGGATAAAAACATGTCTTCGGGAGAAGCACAGTTTGTAGTCAGGTTCTTAAAACCGGGATTATACTATTCCGTAACGGCAGTTGACAGAAGCTCTATTTATCCAAATGCGGTATCGGACGCCATTCCCGTGACTGTAAGCGCGTACGGTAACCTTGCGCTGTCGGACTTTACGCAGCTTGAAATTGCCACGGTAAGGGAAGGCGCATCCGGAATACCTCTGTTTGGGCTTACCGCAATTAATCCCAATTCGGGCGGCCCCGAATACAGGCTTACCGGGCTTACGCTGACAATAAGCACGCAGGATAATCAGACAATTAGAAACATAATAATAAATGATGCCGGCGGTTTTATAACTTCCACGGCTTGGGGTGTATCAAAAACACTTTACGTGCCGGTGGACAGAATGATATCCCCGGCCGGGTCAATAGATTTAAATTTCTTTATGGATATAAAAAGCGGGGCGCCGGCGGGTAAAATGAATGTCTCTATAGAAAATGCGGCTGCGCTGCTGTTTGAAAAACTTGATGACACCCGTCTTTACAGCGAAGCTGCGGGTGCGCCTTTCCCGTATATTTCAGATTCAATTAATATAATAGGTTCAGATATTAATACAAGTTTTTATAATTACCCAAATCCGTTTTCGCCTTTAAGGGGCAATGGAATAATTCAGTTCTTCCTGCCGGAAACTTCCGATGTAAAACTTGATATATTTGATATTACAGGCAGAAAAGTAAGGACACTTGCGGATACAAAAAACCTTGCGGGCGGGGTGCTTTATAAATATGAATGGGACGGAAAAAATAATTTTGGAACCATGGTGGTCAGCGGCGTATATTACGGAATACTTAAGATTAATAACAAGGATACCTATCGTACCAAGATAGCGGTGATAAAATGACGGAAAGTACGGCTTCTGCAAGAAACAGGAAAGCGTTTCATAATTATGAAATAATGGAAAAGTATGAAGCGGGGATTGCGTTAAAAGGCACGGAAGTAAAGTCTATCCGCGACGGCAGAATAAACCTGCAGGACGGGTTTGTGCGCCTGATAAAAGGCGAACTTATTATGATGAATGTGCACATAAGCCCGTATTCCCATGGGAATATTAATAACCATTCTGAAATCCGAGACAGAAAACTGCTGATGCACCGTCAGGAAATAGACAGGATAGCGGGCAAGTTAAGCAAGGCAGGGCTGACAATTGTGCCGCTTGCGGTTTATTTTAAAAAGGGCAAGGCAAAAGTGGAAATTGGAATCGCCAAAGGCAAACAGGCGTATGATAAACGTGAATCCATAAAGAAACGCGATATTCAAAGGGAAGAAGCAAGATATAAGATAAATTTATAATTATCCAATAAACGTTTATCCCATATCCCATAAATAATAATTAATCCATACCAAAGCCAATATAAATAAAAAAAGCCCTGAAAATTAACTCAGGGCTTTTTTATTTATGGTGGAGGCGGTGGGACTTGAACCCACGTCCAGACCTGCTTTAGCAAGGGCGCTACATGCTTGTTCCGGAATTTAGATTCGCTTTGCGGGCTTCTCCGGACAGAATACCGCAAAACTACCTTCCCTGAATCTTAGCTTTTGAACCGGGATTAGAGTTCAAAAGAGCAGCCTACTGTTGGTCCGCCACATCTTCCCGTAGGCGAAGAAGGTGAGACGGTGCTGCATTAAGCAGCTAAAGCGTAGTTATTGTCGTTTGTATTGGTCCACATTATTTACGAGGCTGTGGGACCTCGGCATGCTCCCTGTACCTACACGAGACCTGTCGAAACCGGTCGCCCCCTAAAAACCGCGGTTTATCTTTCAGCCGCGTCGTTTTAGAGACTGTGTGCTTACCTGATAAAGAACCTTAATGTAACAACGAAATTATAGCATAAAAACACACAGTTAATACAAATACTGTAAACGTTTTTATTAATCAAATAATTTTAAACACCTTGTTCTAAACGCCCTATCTGGGGTCTGGCCCCAGACAGGGCGTTTGTATTTCAGTAATTTCCACTTGCTGAATACCGTAGGAGGGTATAAAATAAAAAAGTGTTAAGCAATTGCCTGAATATGACCGGGAGGGAATCGGTGCAGGAAAAGGGTACGGGGAGAATAATACAAAATCCACGGAATAATAATATTTTTGTGAATGATAAATTTATGCTCCTGTACTTTCAACTCTCATGTATCAACTAAAATAATACGTTGGAGAAAAGTATCGGTTTCTTTTTGTTTATAATATAACAGCTATATGTAAGGTATTGCACAGGACCTGCCATATTTAAAGGTTGGTAGACATGCTTAAAAGGAGAAAAAATGAAAAAAAAGACTAAATATTTATTTTTGATTTGTTTTTTTGTATTAGCTCTGCCCCTGTTTCTTCTTGCCAACGGCGAAGCTGAGACATTTGAGGTTAAATCGAAGCATTTTGGATATTTAACATCTGTAGAATACAAGAAATTTAGTAAACAATTAATGGTATATTTTGAAGAGAAAGGTGATGCTTATAGGGTATCATTTAAAGAAGGGTGTGTTTATGGTCCTGGATCTATGGTTTATGGATTGGAAAATGTTGCACAAATATATCATCAGGCGGATGAAAATGAAAAGGACATTATAATTGCCGGACATTTTGATAAAATTTTTACTTCTGAAAAGGAAGAAAAAATAATTAAAAAAAATATAAGCGATTATGAAAAAATAAAGTCGTATTTGGCTGTCAGAATAGTTCCGAATGATTATTTAGAACGGATTGGAAAAGAGAACGCGATTTTCAGGGAAGATTTGACAGGTACGTATACGATGTTAGTTTTTGATTTACCGTCCAAATCAATGTCAATCAAACCTGAAAGTGCAAAAAAGTGGAAAAAGGATACTTCCGAATTGATAAAATCGGGAATAGAAAATACTATAATTAAATATCCGGCAGAAGTTTCAAAGCGGATAATATTAAATGATCTAGTGATGTGGTATTTACTTGGTGGTGAAATATTTACAACAACCAATATATTCAAATTAGACAGATACAAGGGTTGTGTAGGTAAGCATGGTGCGTTGGTTATTGTTCCGAACAGGCATGCAATAATCACATATCCTATTAATAATAAAGGTGTTTTAAAAGCGGTCAACGTATTAATTCCTATGGCTAAAAAAATGTATGATGAAGGTCCGGGTTCTATATCGTCTGAGTTGTATTGGTATTATAATAAGAAATTTGTAAGTCTGCCATTTGACACAGAAAAATCTGCATTTTATCCGCCGGCAGAATTTACAGCAATGCTGAATAAAATAACAGAAAATAAATAGTAGAAATTTGAAGAGAGATTAAAAAAACTCACATTGGGTCTAGACATAAGCAGGGTTTTTATATGTGAGGTATTGAACAAGACCTGTAATTAGACTGTTAAAAAACATGTTGACCAGAATATACAAAATGCATATAATTGTATGCAATAAGCATACAAAGGGGCGTTTTATGATAAAAGGAACGAAAGCTGAAATTTTAGGGTTGTTTTTTACCAATGAACAGCGGGAATTTTATATGGGCGAAATAGCACTGGCAGTTGGGAAAAAACCCGGCATGATTCGGCGTGACCTTGAAAATATGGTTAAAGAAGGCGTGCTGACAAGCGAATACAGGGCTAACGCAAGATATTTCAGACTGGACGCGGGTTACCCTTTTTATGCAGAAATGAAAAGTATAATATTAAAAACAACAGCCGCGCCGGGGGCTATAAAGCGGGTTATAAAAGGTATTAAAGGAATACGGTTTGCTTTTATATATGGCTCTTTTGCTTCGGGAAAAGAAAATATTATGTCTGATGTAGATCTTTTTATAATAGGGGATCCGGATGAGGATGAATTATTAAGGTCCATTGACGGGCTTGAAAAGAGGCTTAAAAGGGAGGTAAATTATAAATTAATGACTTATGATGCATTTATAAAAGATATCCGAAAAAAAGACGCTTTTTTGATGAATGTATACGAAGGGAAAAAGATAATCATAGAGGGGGATGAACATGAATTTAGAGAGGCTGTTGAAGGAAAACCTGGTAAAAAAGCAAAAACCTGATTTTAAGCAGATAACACAGCAGGTATTACGGGCGGAAAAAGATGTACAGACAGCGCAGGCAACAATAAAAACGGACAAAACATGGGCAATTACAATTGCTTATCACTCCATGATTCGCGCGGGAAGGGCGCTTATGTATTCCAAAGGGTATCTTCCCACTGCAAAATTTACGCATAAAACCATAGTGGAGTTTACAAAAGACGCTTTGGGGCAGGAACTTGATACTCTTGTGATTCGTTTTGAAAGGCTTAGAAAACGCAGGCATGAATTTATTTATGAATCAAAGAATCACGTAACTGATGAAGAGGCAAATGCGGCTATAGACACCGCCAATAAGATAACGGCAGAAGTAAAACGCCTGATAAGGGCGGCAAATCCACAGGCGGAGTTGTTTTAAAAAATATTAAGCCGGGAAGTGAAGTATTGTTTTATTTAAATTTTAAAAGGACCAAACATGAAACTTATAAAAGAATATTCTTACGGACAGAATGCGGGGACGATGATAATGATAGCTGTATTATTATTCGGGTTTGCGGCCGGCGCGGCGTGGCTGGGGTACACCGTTAAATCGGAGCTTGTTATACGCGTTGTAATTAAACTTAGCCCTTCCCAGGCAAGGGTGTTATATTACACCGCGGCGTCTGTCTGCGGACTTTTCGCGCTGCTTTCTTTAATCTCCGCGAAAGCGGGAATGGATGAAAAGAAAAAACTGATAGTATATGATGACAGGATTATTATAAGCGGAATTACTAAACCTGTTTCAATGTTTTTCAGGGAAATGGTGTCGGTGAATGAACGCAAAGTATCATCTACAAGGTTTATTGACATTGATATGGAAGACGGATATAAGGCCCTGATTTCAAATGTGAACTTTAAAAACACAGCTGAATTTGAAGATGCCATTGAATTAATTAAGACAACTTACAGAAATACCGTGAAAAAATCACTTCCTCCGACGTTTTAAAAATGAAAAAATCGGTTATGGTGAAAATACAGTTATATAAAGACATATTAAAACTTATAAATAAAACAGATAAGAAAATTGTAGTTGCCTGGGGATGTGATTGTGCTGCCAGGGTGCTCCCGTATTTTGAAAAACAATACCCAAATGACAGCCGCCCGCGGCTTGCAATTAAAGCCGGGCGCAGATGGGTGAAAACCGGTGTATTTAAAATGGCGGACATTCGCGGGGCATCGCTTGCATCACACGCGGCGGCACGTGAAGTAAAAGATAATGACCCTGCTCGCTGTGCTGCGCGCGCGGCAGGGCAGGCGGCAGCTGCCGCCCATGTTAAAACCCACGCAGTTGCCGCTGCAATGTATGCCGCTACTGCTAAAAGGGACGCGGCAAAACCGGATAATGGCGACAAAGCCGCCATAAAAGAACGTGACAGGCAGTATAAACATCTGCTGGATTTAAAAAAACATAAATAATATGAACCATTTTACCAAACAGAATAAATCTAATATTTAAAACCTCAACTGCGGTTTACAGCCCCTTCCACTGGCGGTACCACGCGTTAAGCAGCGGAACGAACTCGGACGTGGCTTTTTGCTGGCCCTCAACTGACGGATGGTCATCACCGGAATTTGTAGGGTAATAAAGGGTGTTCTGCGCGTTGTTAACTTCATGGGTTTCAACGCCGTTTACCAGCCTGTGGTGATTATCCGGATGTGTCAGCACATTATAATAATCGTAAACATAAACATTTCCGGCGGTATAATTTTTAAGCCATCCGTATTGTTTGTCAAAGAGCCAGCTTGAAAGCTGCCTTGTTGCGGCAGGGTCTGAAATAATCTGCATAGGCGGCGGCACTATCAGAATAAATAGTTTATCGGTATGCGCGGCCATGTAAGCAAGCAGCCCGTTATAAATTGCCTGTTCATCTGTTATATCGCTGCCAACTTCGCTGTTTGGATAGCATGATTTAAACATTATCACTTCATTTTCCCCTGCCGGTTCGGATATCGTGTTTGTATAGCAGGAATTCGTGTTCTCGGCAAATACAAAAGGCATAACTTCATTTCTGAACCAATCCGGCCAGTTAACTGTATCGGTTGAACTTCCCTGGTCATAGCCCGGGTCTGACCATCCGTAATTTGTATCGCTTACAAAATAATTATTCGCGTTTAGGGCTGTGCCAAGATCCCCGTATCCTGTCTCCAGCCAGTACTCTCCGGTACTGTGATGGATGAAAATCAGCTTAACCGTAGATGCGGGCGGGGTTGCATTCATTGTGGGTGAAACCGATATGCTGATTGTAGCGGTTGCAGTCTGTGTTACTGTGGCGGTTGATGTAATGGTTACGGTATTAGTGGCGGTAATAATTTTTGTTGTAGTAGCAGTAGCTGTAACAGTAAAAGTAACTGTAACAGTTGGTGATGGGGTATTAGTTACAGTAATAATTTTTGTCGTGGTAGCGGTAGAGGTAATGAAATTTGTTGCAGTGATAGTGGCGGTAATAATCTTTGTCGTAGTAGCAGTAGAGGTAATGATCTTTGTTGAGGTAACAGTTGGTGTTGAGGTGATAGTGGCAGTAACAACAGGTGATGAAGTGTTAGTAGAAGTAACGATTGGTGATGATGTATTTGTTGCAGTAACGACAGGTGACGAAGTATTAGTGGCAGTAATAATTGGTGTTGCAGTATATGTGCCGGCCGCAATTGTAGGTTGTTCAATTGAAGGTGCTGATGGATTTCTTTTTCCGGTACACGAAAAAACAAATACTGAAATTACAATAGCTAAAATAACAAATCTTATATGGTTCATAAATCCCCCTATATTTTTTTATCAATTTTAACTGCATCGGTTAAATTAATATGTGATTTACATCACCTGTATTTTATACCGTAATATATAGACTTAAATGAAACAATAAGTATTTTGTTTTTACGCGGTATGCGCGGTATCACATCCCTGCAAAAATAAAGAGATTAACCGGTTAAAGTATAAAATAACATAAAGAAAAATGTTAATACTGACAAACTACTTTCAAAACCAATAAAACCCTTTAAAATAAAGGGATAATTTTTGTAATTAATACAAAATAATTGATAAAAAATAAAAACCTAACAAAAAAACTTGATTTTTATTGCCAAATAAGTATAATTATTATAATCACTTTCAAATTTTCAAAAGTTCTTTAAAAGCAGAGCATTATATTCACAGGAACAATAAGTGTCGTCGCCTCACTCCTCTAAGATATACCCCCTTATATCAATGCCGCGAAAGCGGCACACGCCTTAGAATTGGGCGGCGACACTTATTGTTTCTTGATTAAACAAACTGAACACAGGGCTATATAATAGAATAGCGGCTTTTGAATTTTCCTGCAGCATATAGTGTCGCCGTCTCTTTCTAACTATAACCCCCTTATATCAATGTTGCCCGCGCAAGCGGGTACACGCCAAAAAAGAACGGCGACACCTAAAAAACCCGTTAATACATAACTGTATTAACGGGTTTTTTATTTCTTGACGCTTATCCCTGCCTGTTATAAAATAGCGTATCTTAATTTTAAAGGCGGACAATGTCACATGGCTAACGATAAAAAAACACCATTATTTGATGAACACGTACGTTTAAACGCGCTTATGGCGCCTTTTGCCGGGTACAGTATGCCCATTCATTACGGCTCCATTATCGAAGAAACAAAAATTACGCGCTCCGGCTGTGCCATATTTGACATAAGCCACATGGGCGAGATTATGGTACAGGAAGACCCTTCAAACTGCTCGCTTGACAGGGCAATTACAGTGCCTGTCACAAAGATGAAAGAGGGCGGCTGCAAGTACGGTTTTCTTTTAAATGAAAACGGAACCGCCATAGATGACCTGATAGTCTATAGGATAAAAAATGATGAATGGATGATAGTTGTAAACGCTTCCAATGAAGTCCGCGATTATGAAACCATAAAGTCAAGGCTTGCGCCATCCGCCAAAATACAGAATATCTCTGATGATTCGGCAAAGTTTGACGTGCAGGGCCCTGCGGCATATGACGTCATGAAAAAAATTGCAGGCACCGGCCTTGCGGAGCTTAAATATTTTACGTTTAAAAAATTCCCGTTATTGGGAGAAGACAGAATAATAAGCAGGACTGGGTATACCGGGGAACTGGGTTTTGAAGTTTACCTGAACAATAAAAACGCGGCAGCTTTCTGGAACGAAGCCGTAAAAAACGGCGCGGTGCCGGCAGGACTTGGAAGCCGCGACATATTAAGGTCTGAAGCCGGGCTTCCGTTGTACGGCGACGAACTGACCGAAGATATAACCCCTGTTGAAGCGGGGATGGAAAAATTTATTGATTTTGAAAAAAAGTTCATTGGTAAAGCGGCGCTTTTAAAGCAGATTGAAACCGGCGTTGAAAAAAAGCTGTGCGGTTTTAAAATAGACGGAAGGCGGACGCCAAGGCACAGTTCCCCAATATTAAAAGACGGCGCGGCAATCGGCACAGTATCAAGCGGTGTATTTTCGCCGCATTTAAACTGCGGCATAGGCATGGGATATGTTAAACCGCAGTACGCGGAAATCGGGACCACTTTTGAAATAGACCTTGGCAGGGGCACGGCAGCGGCAACAGTTGCACAAATGCCTTTTCTTAAAAGCGCTTCAATAAGGATGACACTTAAATAATTTATTAATTATCAGGAGGGTAAGATGAACGTAGCTGAAGGGTATTTTTACACAAAAGAACACGAGTGGGTAAAAATTGACGGAAAGAAAGCAAAAATAGGAATCACGGATTACGCGCAGCACAAACTTGGGGATATTACTTTCTGCGAACCCCCTGAAAACGGTTTTAATGTAAAACAGTTTGGCGTTATAACGGGAATTGAATCCGTAAAAGCCGCGTCTGATATTTATTCGCCAATATCCGGAAAAGTTGTAAGTTTTAATTCCGAACTGGAAGACAACCCCGGGCTTATTAATTCTTCACCGTTTGAAAAAGGGTGGATAGCAGAGCTGGAAATTTTAGACGCGTCAGAAACAAAAAATCTTTTAGACGCCGCGGCATACAGGCAGTATCTGTCAGGTCTTGAATAATGGCAGGTTTTACCCCGCATACAGAATCTGAAATAAAAGAAATGCTGCAGGCGGCGGGAGCCCCTTCAATAGAATCGCTTTTTTTCGACATCACTCCGGAACTTCGCGCCAAATCTTTTAACCTTCCAAAAGGTATAACCGAATATGAAGCTTTAAATGAAATGCAGGAACTTGCCTCAAAGAACACAACATTTACTGCGTCTTTTCTTGGCGGCGGATACTACGACCACTTTATCCCGGCGGCTGTGGATACCATAAGTTCGCGCGCGGAATTTTACACCGCTTATACGCCTTACCAGCCGGAAGCGTCGCAGGGCACTTTAAGGGCGGTTTTTGAATATCAGTCAATGATATCCGGCATTACGGGAATGGAACTTTCAAATGCATCATTATATGACGGCGGCACAGCAATTTACGAAGCTGTTAACATGGCGTTTCGCGGAAGCAGAAAAAAGAAGGTTATAATAGACGGCGGCGTTAACCCGCTGCACGTTAAAATGTTAAAAACCCACGCAAAAAATATCGGCGTGGAATTTATTGAAGCTCCGGCAGAAAACGGACGCACTGATTTAAAGGCGCTTGCTGCTATGATAGATAGTGACACGGCCGCGGTTGTCGCGCAGAACCCCAACTTTTACGGTTTTGTAAATGATTATTCGCCTGTCTTCGCGCAGGCCGCAAAACAGGGGGCGGCATCCATATTATCTTTTTATCCGGTATCGCTTGGAATTTTAAAGACGCCCGCGGAAATGGGCGCGGATATTGCTGTGGCAGAAGGGCAGTCTTTGGGGCAGCCGCTTTCATTCGGCGGGCCTTACCTTGGCATAATGGCGGTTAACAAAAAATTCATGAGAAAAATACCCGGCAGAATAGTCGGCGAAACCACAGATAAAGAAGGGCGCACGGTTTACGTGCTTACGCTTCAGGCAAGGGAACAGCATATAAAAAGGGAAAAGGCCACTTCCAATATCTGCAGTAATCAGGCGCTGTGCGCGCTGCGGGCTGTTGTGTTTATGTCGCTTATGGGAAAAGAGGGTTTTAAGAAACTGGCCCTTATAAACCTTGAAAGGGCGGAATACTTAAAGTCAAAACTGTCCGAAATATCGGGAATTGAAATAATAAGCGGAGCCACGTTTAACGAATTTTCAGTAAAATTAAAAAAAGACGCGCAGGTATTTTTCAGGGAAATGTCCGCAAAAGGTTTTATTGCCGGGCTGCCCGCTTCTGTATTTTTTCCGCATGATAAAAATACCATAATAATAAATGCCACGGAAAAAAAGACGCAAAACCAGATGGACATGTTTATTACGGCTGTTAAGGAATGCGTTTAGTTTAAGGTCAAACCCAAAAAGAGGATAAAAAATGAAAAACATATTTGAAAAAAGCGTTAAAGGAAGAATTGGTATTGACCCGGGAACCCCGGATATTAATATGGCCGGCCGGCTTGACCCTTCTTTATTAAGGCAGACAGATAATATGCTTCCGGAAGTGTCTGAACTTGAAGTGGTCAGGCATTACACAAACCTGTCGCGCCTTAATTATTCCGTTGACACCCATTTTTATCCGCTTGGGTCGTGTACCATGAAATACAACCCCAAAATAAATGAAGTGACATCCGTTCTGCCCGGCTTTATAAACGCCCACCCGATGCTGGCATATGTAAAAGAAGACGCGGTTCAGGGAGCGCTTGAAGTGATATATAAAACCGCGGAAATGATGTGCGAAATAACCGGAATGAAAAAAATGACCACCCAGCCGTACGCGGGCGCGCACGGTGAAATGACAGGTATTCTTTTAATGGCGCAGTATCACAGGGTGCACGGTAATAATAAGACGCACATAATAGTCCCCGAATCCGCGCACGGCACAAACCCGGCATCCGCGGCCGCGGCAGGTTATGAAGTGGTAACTGTACCGGTAAATGGCGCCGGCGGAATTGATTTAAACGCCCTTAAAGAAAAAATAAACGCGCATACTGCGGGAATAATGATGACGGTCCCAAGCACGCTTGGGGTATTTGAAAAAGAAGTGCTGGAAGTGTCCGCGCTTGCAAGAAAATTTGACGCGCTTATGTATTATGACGGCGCCAACTTAAACGCAATTATGGGAAAGGCAAGGCCGGGGGACATGGGCTTTGACATTGTCCACCTGAACCTGCATAAGACCTTTTCCACCCCGCACGGCGGAGGCGGACCCGGCGCGGGAATGGTGGGCGTGTCTGAAAGGCTTGCTGATTATGTGCCTGTGCCTGCCGTGGTAAAAACAAAAGATAATAAATATACCCTTGATTTTAACGTGCCGCAGACTATAGGTAACATCGCTTCTTTCTTTGGCAACTTTGGGGTGATGCTTAAGGCATATACATACATCACAATGCTTGGCAAAGAAGGGCTTATTGAAGTTTCTGAAAAGGCGGTATTAAACGCAAATTACATAATGGCAAAATTAAAGCCGTATTATTATCTTCCGTATGACCGCACCTGCATGCATGAAGCGGTTTTCAGCGCAAAAAAGCAGGTAATAAAAGGGGTTCACGCCCTTGATATTGCAAAGTCCCTTATAGACAGGGGTTTCCACCCGCCCACAATTTATTTCCCGCTTGTAGTGGAAGAGGCAATAATGATAGAGCCCACAGAGACAGAATCCAAACAGGATATAGACCTTTTCATAGAAGCCATGATAGAAATTGCAAAACTTGCGGAAACTGACCCTGATAAAATAAAAAACACGCCGGTAACCACGCCTGTGTCCAGGCCGGATGAAACAAAGGCCGCGAGGGAACCAAAACTTAGATGTTTTTAAAGGGTGATTTTTTTCCGTTTAAAGCCAATTCTCCATACGAGAATATGGCCATTGATGAATTCCTGATCTCCCGCTGTTTACAGTCAGGCGTGCCGCAGTTAAGGCTGTATTCGTGGAACCCTGCCGGCATTTCCCTTGGAAAATACCAGGACGCGGAAAAAGACATAAATATAGACAATTGCCTTGAAGATAAAATACCCATTGTCCGCCGGCTTACCGGCGGCGGCGCTATATATCACAGCAGTGAACTTACATACAGCCTTGTGTGTCGTGAAGAGGACATTGACTGCAAAGGGGAGCCTGTTAAAAAAACTTTTGAAAAATTAAATTCTTTTATTATGCTTATGTACAAAAAGTTTGGCCTTAATCCTGCTTACGGTGTTTACGCGCGGCCGGAAGAAAAGCAGGGCGAAAGGGCGGGGTTTTGTTTTTCGGGAACGGAAGAATACGATATAATAATTGACGGAAAAAAAATCGGCGGCAACGCACAGGCAAGGGTTAAAGGGGTTATTTTTCAGCATGGGTCTCTGCCGCTTGCCGGCAATGAAGAACACGAAAAATATTTTAAATGTCCGGTTGATGGCGGTAAATATACTTGTTTAAACGCGCTCTTAAAAAGGCAGGTTGCGCCGTTAGAAGCCGCGGCAAATATGGCGGCCGCTTTTATGGAATCTTTTAACTGCGCGCTGGAACCAGCGGACTTTACCCTAGAAGAAAAAAAAGAGATAATAAAACTGCTAACCGGAAAATACGCGTCATTTAAATGGAATATGGAAGGGAAACTTTAAAGTGGCTGAAATAATAAAACGCCCTGAATGGGCAAAGAAAAAAATAGATTTTAAAAACATGCACAGTACAGAAGCCGTGTTAAGCGGCATGAACCTTCACACCGTGTGCCACAGCGCGCGCTGCCCTAATTTATCCGAATGTTACGGCCGCGGCACCGCGACATTTTTAATACTTGGCAGCGCCTGTACAAGGCAGTGCTTATTCTGTAATGTAACAAAGGCAAATCCGCAGGAGTTGATTCCACAGGAGGCGGATAATGTAATAGAGGCCGCGAAAAAACTTGGTGTTAAATACCTTGTGGTGACATCGGTTACAAGGGATGATTTAAAAGACGGCGGCGCGGCAGTTTTTGCCGATATAATTAAAAAAGCACGTGCTGAGGGTATAAAAATAGAAGTGCTTGTCCCGGATTTTCAGGGCAATGTTGATGACATAAAAACCGTGGTAAATGCCGCGCCGGATGTTTTTGCGCATAATATAGAAGTGGTGCCGTCGCTGTATCACATAAGAAAAGCCGCTTCATACGAAAGAAGCCTTGAAGTTTTAAAAAAAGCAAAAGAATTTGGCGTAAAGAAAACAAAATCCGGAATAATGCTTGGGCTTGGCGAAACAGAGGCGGAAGTTTTAAAGACGCTTGATGATATCCGCGGGGCGGATGTGGATTATATTTCAATAGGGCAGTATATGCAGCCGGCAAAAGAAAATATACCGGTGGTGGAATATTTAAAACCGGAGAGGTATGAGTTTTTTGAAAAGGCGGCGATGGGAATGGGATTTGAACACGCCAAATCCGGAGTGTTTGTAAGAAGTTCTTATATGGCGGATACTTACGGCAAGAAGTAGGGTAAAAGAAGCGGCTCGGTATTTTGGTTTGGCATTGGTAGGCGCACCTTTTAAGGTGCGGCAGTTGTAGTTGGTTTATATTTGTATTTGCCGTGGTAGACGCGGGTCTTCAGCCCGCGGCAGTTGATTGTGATTTTTCCAACCCTCCAACCATCAAAGCATCCAAGCATCTGTTTTGCCTGACTTCCGTACCTCTGTCCCTCCGTGCATCCGTCCCTCGGCTCTTCCGTCCTTCCGTCCCTCTGCTTTACAGGGATTGGGTATATTTTTTCAGTGCGCGCCGCAAATTGGTAATCTTGCAGGCAAACAAGCCTGAAATCATTGGAGTGTTAACATCATTGGCAACCGGTAGCCCGCGGCACATCCGGATATGCCGGCGCACCATTACATCCGTCCTGCTGCATATACACTATACTTACGCGGTACGCACTGAAAAAACACCCCCAACCCCTGTAGGTGTTAATCTAATCTTCCAATTTCGAATTTTCAATATTTGTTCTATTTTTATCTTTACTTCCGTCCCTCGGCTCTTTCGACCTTCCGTCCCTATGCTTTACCGGGGTTGGGTATATTTTTTCAGTACGCGCCGCAAATTGGTAATCTTGCAGGCAAACAGGCCCGAAATCATTGGAGTGTTAACATCATTGGCAACCGTGAGCCCGCGGCACATCCGGGCACGCACTGAAAAAACACACCCAACCCCTGTAGGTGTTAATCTAATCTTCCAATTTCGAATTTTCAATATTTGTTTTATTTTTACTTCCGTCCCTCTGTCCCTTCGTCCCTTCGGTCTTATGGTATAATTAATTATTGATTACAAAAATACTAATTCGGCTAAAAACAGCGGGAGGTAATAATAATGAACAAACGCGAGATTGGCAAAACAGGAATTATGGTGTCTGAAATATCGCTTGGCTGCTGGACGCTTGGCGGGGATGTTGACAGCGGCGGTATGGGGTGGCACGGAGTTTCTGATAAAGACGCCGCAGAGGCAATTAATTATGCCGTTGATAAAGGCGTTAACCATTTTGACAACGCGGACGTGTATGGCAACGGCAAGGCGGAAAAGATGCTGGCATCCGCGCTTGGCGCAAAAAATAAACAGGTGGTTATTGCCAGCAAAGTGGGCTGGAACAAAAATGAATTTGAAAACGCGTTTGACGCGCGCAACATAAGAAGGCAGTGCGAACAGTCGCTGAAGAATTTAAAAAGGGACAGGCTGGATATTTATTATTTTCATAACTGTGATTTCGGAAAAAATGACGAATACCTTGAAGGCGCCATTGCTGAATTTCACAAATTAAGAAGCGAAGGCGTGATAAAAGCCATTGGGCTGTCCGGATATTCGGCGGGTGATTTTTTAAGGCTTGCACCAAGGATAAAACCCGACTGCATTCAAAGCTGGTGCAACATAATACACCCTGACTTTGTGGCAGAAGGGCCGGTAAGCAAAATGATGAAAGAAATGAACATTACTTTTGTGGCGTTTAATCCGCTGTCGCGCGGGTTATTAACAGGCAAGTTCAGCAGGGAAAACCCTCCGGTATTTGATAAAAACGATGTCAGGGAAACAATGGATGAGTTTAAGCCCGGTAATTTTGAAAAGTTAATGGACGGCGTGGATAAACTTAAAAGCAAATTTGGATCAGGCGGCGAAGCTCTTGTACGCGCGGCTTTGCAGTATATTTTGTATCATGAAACCGCGGCATGCGTAATTCCGGGATTCAGGAACTTACAGCAGGTAAAGATGAACCTGTCCGCCGCAGACAAAGGGCTTTCTAAAGAAGAGTTTATGTATATACGGGAAGCGTTCCTTTAGATGTTTGGAAACTTGGCAGTTCAGCAGCTGGGCAGATAGAAGGAGACCGTTTAGTTCTTACCAAACTTCTAAGCTGTTCACTAACACTTACGCTTAAAAACTTGCGTAAGCCCGGGGATTTCCGCTCGCATACTCGTTGCGAACAAACACCATGTACTTATGCCGAACTTCCAAGCTGACTTTTTTTGGTTCCATGGCTATGGAATTCGTTCCGTAAAAATGTTATTATATTGCTTTATTAAAGGTTTTAGAATATTGAAAAAAGAGGTAAGGCATAAATGCTTCAGGTAAACAATTTGACATTGGAATTCGGCGAACAGATGATACTGGATGACGTGACGTTTAACATCCACAGCGGCGAGCGCATAGGCCTTGTGGGAAGAAACGGCTCCGGAAAGACATCGCTTTTTAAACTTATTTCCGGGGAACTTAAACCGGACAGCGGAACGTTATCATTACCCAAAAACTACACAATAGGATATTTAAAGCAGCACCTTGATTTTACGCAGCCCACCGTGCTTTTAGAAGCGTGCCTTGGTTTAAGCGAGGATGAAAAAGACCAGGTCTGGAAAGCGGAAAAAATGCTGTCCGGCCTTGGGTTTTCTGAAGACGACCAGTTAAGGTCGCCGGCGGAATTTTCCGGCGGGTTTCAGGTGCGTTTAAACCTTGCCAAAGTGCTTCTGGCAGAACCGCACCTTTTAATGCTTGACGAGCCCACAAACTATCTGGATATCATATCCATCCGCTGGCTGGCAAAGTTTCTGCAGCGCAGGGAAAATGAACTTTTAATAATCACCCATGACAGGGAATTTATGGACACTGTCACCACCCACACCATGGCGATACACAGGAACAAGGTAAAGAAAATACAGGGTCCCACTGAAAAACTTTTCAGCCAGATAGCCGCAGAAGAGGAAATTTATGAAATCACAAGGATGAAAGAACAGAAGATAAGAAAAGAAGCGGAAGATTTTATAAACCGTTTCCGCGCGCAGGCCACCCGCGCTTCCATGGTGCAGTCGCGTATTAAAGCGCTTGATAAGATGGAAAAAAAGGACGAACTTTCAAACATCCAGGAGCTTGGCTTTAAGTTCAATTACAAAAATTTTGAAGCCAAGATGCCCTTAAGGGTAAAGAACCTTTCTTTTGGATATACGGAAGACAGGATGCTTATAGAAGACCTGTCAATTGACGTGGAAAAAAGGGACAGGATCTGCGTCATTGGAAAAAACGGCAAAGGCAAGTCCAC
The DNA here is from genome assembly GCA_002839855.1 of Candidatus Goldiibacteriota bacterium HGW-Goldbacteria-1. NCBI lineage: Bacteria > Candidatus Goldiibacteriota > Candidatus Goldiibacteriota bacterium HGW-Goldbacteria-1. The sequence continues at coordinate 331,303 of PGYV01000001.1, read as the reverse complement.
TTTACTGCGCCTTTTAGCCGGCGAGCTGGAGCCAAAAGAAGGAACTATAAAGATGCACCCTGAATCCGGTGTGGGATATTTTGGGCAGACCAATATAGAAAGGCTTGATTCGTCGCTTACAATTGAAAGGGAACTTTCAAAAGTAAGGCCGGATTTAAAATACAGCGAAGTAAGAAAAGTATGCGGCGCCATGATGTTTTCCGGCGACCTTGCGCTAAAACATATATCCGTTCTTTCCGGCGGGGAAAAAAGCCGCGTATCACTGGGTAAAATACTGCTTAATCCGGCAAATATACTATTGCTTGACGAGCCCACAAACCATCTTGACATAGAGTCGTGCGATTCCATGGTGCTGGCGCTGGATAATTTCGACGGCGCTGTAATCATAGTAACGCACAGCGAACTTTTTCTGCACCACCTTGCCAACAGGCTAATTGTATTCAACAGGGATAAAGTTTCAGTCTTTGAAGGGTCGTATCAGGAGTTCCTTGATAAAGAAGGGTGGGAAGAGGATGAAAAGAAACCAAAGAAACAGAGAGTTGAAAAAGACAGCATAAAGCAGAAAAGCACGCGCGAAGAGCTGGAAAAACAGCAAAAGAGAATCGCGGCAAAGATAACCGAAGCGGAAAAGAAAATTGATGAAAATGAAGATTTTATGGAAGCGCTGAATATAAAGCTGGCTGATGCCTATACTAACGGCGAAAAAGACATAATTCAGCAGTTAAAAGCCGAATACGATGAGTTCCGCAAAAAAATGGACAACGGGTACAGGGAACTTGAAGTCATGATAGAAGAGATGGACAAAATAACATCAAAGCTAAAAGCCGAAGAACAGGCATAGTTTTTTTTGCAGCTCGGCAGCTCAGCGGCTCAGCAGCTCGGTTTAGATCCGGTAGGCGCGTCCCTTTAGGGCGCGGCACTTGGTTTGTTTTGGCATTGGTAGACGCGGGTCTTTAGCCCGCGGCAGTTGATTTACGTCTTGGTATTGCCTTTGCTGACTATCCAACCATCAGTTTTTCTTTATTCGGGTTATGTGTTTTTTTTAGTTCACGCCGCGAATTGGGATTCTTGCATCCAAACAAGCTTGAAATCATCAGAGAGGTTAACGTCATTGGCAATCGGGAACTTGCGCAACATCCGAATCTGCCGTCGCGGCATTAAATCCGTCCTGCCGCATATACAGCAAACTTGCGCGGCGCCTCTGATAAACATATGTAATACTATTTGACATAATATATCGGGGGATGATATATTCTTTAAAAATACATAGGGGGTTTTACAATGAGGGGTAAAAATACTTTTTTGTTTCCGTTTTTTGTTTTTATTATGCTTATGAGTATTTCCTGTGCCGGAGGCGGCAAAGGAGAAATGCTTTCGGATTACAGCAGTAATGGGATGTCGTTGATAAATATTAAACAAGTTAATCCGGAAAAACTTCTTAAGAAAATCACAGAACTTGATATAAAGATAAATTCTTTTAATGGTGATTTTAAATCCTCTGAATATAAAGAGATAATTACCGGGCTTGAAGAGGCGACGGAGCAGTATAAATCATATATGGATAGGGAAAAATTTGCTGATTATGAAAATGGCAAGTATTTAGTCCCTCCGATGACGGAACTTTCTGTAGAGGTAGATTCATTCTGCCTTGATCCGGGCAAGGCGGTTCCTGCTGAAAATGAGCCGTATGTGTTAGTGAACGGTGATCCGGACATACCGATGTTTAATGAAATAATGAAAGCGACTAACACAAGAATAAAAGCGGATAAAAATGTAAAACAAAATTTGCTGTGGAATCTTAAAAATAATGTCAGGTTTGAATTTCTTTCAGAAAAAGAAAAAGAACTGCTGCTGGAAATTGATCCGTTGGCATATCTTAAAATTAACAGTTATTTAAAGGATGCGGCTGCGGGCTATTTGAAGAGCATGATTCCCGGACTTGCACAGGCTGAAGGTGTGGCGGATTTTGTAAAGGGAACTGCGTATAAGTACGAAGAATATACAAGTGTTTTAAGACGTGCGGTATCTTCGGAATCTCTTCCTGATGTTATGGGGCCGGTAAAAGCTGACGGTTATGATCTGTTTACATTAGTAAAAGCTGACGGTTATTCAAAGATAAAGCTAACTTTTATTAATATGACAGAAGATGAAATACAGGTTAATTCATTTCTAAATCCATTTCGAATGGATGTTCAACCTTTAGCATTTGATCTGCCTGTAAAGCCGGACGATGAATGGAAGAAAAAACTTAAAGCATCTTTCGGTAAACTTGCTGCTGATTCTGTGGAAAAGATTCAAAAGATGAAGAAAAGGAATCTTGCTGAAGGTGACAGGAAAACAATTGAAGACAATCCTGAAATGATTGTGGATATATGGAAAGCTAATGAAGATCAAAAAAAAGCGTTTGAAATGACTGAAAAATTCTGTAAAGAAAATCCTGATTTATGCAGTAAGCAGAGGCATAACTGCATGGGAGACGCATTTAGACATGCGTTATGGAACGCTCTGATGGAACGTGATGTTGATGAATTTGCCGTTGAGATTGCTAATAATCACGAATTAAATCCGGGACCAGTCGAAGAAAAAGAGATGGATCTTTTTAATAATGAAAAAGGAAGGGAAATAGGCAGATTATTGCACGATGAAGGGATTAAAGATGATGAAGCATATTATAAAGCTGTCATTGATGCGGTTGAATCCCTAAAAACCCTGAAATAATAACGGAGTGTGGATAATGAAACAAATTTTGGCTTTATCAGCAGCAGGTATTGTTATTGGGTTTTCGCTTGTAATGGTGTTATATTCTTTTGTATCTTCTATACCTGTTAAAACCTGTGAAGTAATTCTTGATATTGATCTGACTACATATATAAAATTAATAGCAGGATTGATTGCCTCGGCTTTAATTGTATCTTTTTTGTTGTTGAGAAAGAAAAGAATAAGGGTGATTTTAATCGTAACAGCTGTTGCAGCCGCGGGGGCGGTTTTAGTTTTAGTGATTAATAACATTTCATCGGATGCGTTATTTGGCAAATATAACACTGAACTGGAAAACATAGCGAATAATATTTCGTCAGAAAAAACCGGAGCCGGTGTTTATACTTTTGATAACAATTTAGATTTTGATTACCTGATGGCTTTTCGCGGTACAAGGGCGGATAAAGAAGATATACTTGCCCTTATCGGTGATAAAAAAGCCGCTTATAAACTTGAAACTTTCAGTGAAGACAGCAGTTCGGTTATATTTAAAGCGGTAAAAGGCCCGTTTATTTTTAAGTATTTTGCCGAAACGGAGAATCTTGAAATGAAAAATGGCCTTCAGGTGTTAAAATGCGGGAAATTAATAAAATATAGGATAGATAAAGATAAATCAGTAAAGGTAATGACATTTATCGATTAAATCCGGGGTATGTATTTGTGCTATAATAACTATGGAAACAAATACATTCCCTGGAGGGTGCTATGCCTGAAGAAAAAAACGGGATTTATTTCAGGAAGTGGGGGGTAAAAAAATCTAAAGCTGTCATAATCGCGGTTCACGGAATGGGCGCTCATACTGACAGGTGGAAATTTCTTGCCGAATTCATGAACGCAAAAAAAATCGCGGTTTACGCTATTGAACTTAAAGGGTATGGGGTTTTGGCACAGGAACCCGGTTATGCAAAATCTTTTAAGGTATATTACAGGGACATTGCCGCCTTAAAAGCCATGGCAATAAGCGAAAATCCAAACGCGCCTGTTTTTATAATAGGCGAATCAATGGGCGGGCTTATAGCGCACATGAACCTTATTGAATACGACCAGAATTACAGCGGCGTCATAGAAGTGTCGCCTGCTTACATGGATAACATGAAAATGAGCCTTGGCTACAGGCTTAATATCTTTTTAAACTCTGTCATCAACCCCAAAAGGCCCTTTGCGATGCCGTTTAAAAGCGAAGAACTGACCCATGATAAAGCGGTTTTACAGTGGCTTAAAAAAGAGAAAAAAGAGCACCGTTTTGCCGCGGCAGGCCCCCTTAAAGAGATATTGTTAAAACAGATAAAGGCGGGGTTTAAAACCGGCAGTATTAAAATTCCCGCGCTGTTTTTAATAGCAGACCAGGATTATTTGATTAATACAAAATCGATGGAAAGCATATTCGGTAAAATTAAATCCGAAAAACGCCTGATTAAATATGAAAATACTTTTCACGCTTTGACGATAGAAAAAGACAGAAAGAGGATTTTCGCGGATATTCATAAGTGGATAACAGAGACCGCAAAAAAAAGCGGCGGTATTCAGAACACAAAGTGGAAAAATTAAAAATTTGGGGTTGAAAATGGGAAACAGCCTGATAGACGATAACGGCAAACCTGTTTTTGGATTTCATAAAGGCCCAATAAATAATCTTAACATCAGCCAATATGTGCTGCCGGGTAAATTTAAAATGCAGCCTGCCGGCAGAAAACTGATGGAAATCTTCCGCCATAAAAGATGGATTTTCACCGGAATATACAGCAGGGATTTTATTTTTGGCATGGCAATGGTACATGCGGGGTATCTGTCTGAATTATTCCTGTATGTTTTTAACAGAAAAGATAAAAGCATAAAGCAGTTTGATTTTATGATGCCGTTAGCGCTTAATACAAAATTTATCGGAAGCGCGGCTGATGGGCGGTTTACATTTAAAAATTCAGGAGCTGACGCGCAGGTTATATTATCCGAGAAAGAAGCGGCGGTTAAATGCGAAATTCATAACAGGGTTAAAATTGATATTATATTTGCACGCCTTTCCGACGGCCTGAATCTTGTCACAATGGAAGGTAATCAAGGCTTTAACTACACCATGAAAGAATGCGGAATGAAGGTTAAGGGCAACATTAATATTGACGGCAAAGAGTACGCGGTAAAAAAAGCCATATCTGCAGGCAGCATGGATTTTTCGTTTGGAATTTTACAAAGGCGGACTGTCTGGGATTGGGCGTCAGGGTGCGGAACAGATACAAAAGGGAATAATATAAGTTTTAATTTTTCACGCGGTATAAACAAAAACGGCCACTCTGAAAACGCGTTCTGGATTAACGGCAGGCGCTTTGACGCAGGCATTACAGAGTTCTGTTATGATGAAAAAAACATGATGAAAGAGTGGACGGTAAAAAATAAAAACGTTAGTATTGTATTTAAACCGGAAGGGCAAAGAGAGGCTGATATAAATATGTTTTTAATTAAAAGTGTGTATTCCCAGCCGTTTGGGATATTTTCAGGATATATAAAGGACGGCAAAAAGAAATATATTATTAAAGAAGCGTATGGGGTAACAGAAAAGCATGAGGCGAAGTGGTAGGAATAGCGAATTAAGCTATAGGCAGATAAGCACGAAAGATGAAACATAGCGGGTTAAGCTATAGGCAGATAAGCAGAAGCGAAAGATGAAACATAGCGGGTTAAGCTATAGCGAGACATCGTAATAATCCTTCGCTCATGTTTATTTGCTTAAATCGTTAAAGTGTTATGATGTTTAATCTTCCGCTATAGCTTAATTGCTTAAATAGCTAAGGTGCTATGTTTTTTTATTTCCCTTGCCGCCACCACATTTACCCCTGTTCCCAGGGCGTTTTCAAGAATTATCTGGTTTATTTTCACCGGGGCGTTTACTTTTATTGTCCTTAATGCATCCGCAAGTTCCATTATTTTGTCTTTAGGTATGGGGGATTCTGTCCAGACAGGGCATAAAGGCAGCTCCGCTCCTATTACCTCCACGGTTGTGGTAAGCGTGCGGCGCGGGTCGGTTATTTCTGTTTTAACATAATCAACGCCAAGCTTGCAGTTGTTGCCGGTAATTTCTGTTATGACGCCGCTGCCGTCAAGTGTTGTGGTTATTTCGCACCCTTTGGGGCACCTGATGCAGATGAATTTTTTTGTCATACCGCCCTCACTTTAAGGGCGCCGGATATACCTGCGGTTTTTTCCATGAAAAGTTCCGGGTTTATTTTAAGCGTTATCATCTCTGCCGGGCGCGCGTATTTTTCCCTGAAAGAAAGCACCACATTATTACCGTCTGTCAGTTCAATTTTGACAGGGGAAGGGAAATCTTTTGTGACCCTAAGTTCAATTAAGACAGGATGATTTGATAACTGTTTATTTATTGCCTGCGGCACAACTGTCCTTACATTATCACCGGGTGTAATTTTAATGGTATCAGTTAAAGAAGCGGTTTTTTCAGAGGCAAATAAAGCCGCGTTTCTGCCCGCGGTAAACCCCGCTTCAGAGACATAATCCACAAGGTCGTATATGGTGACAGCATTACCCGCGGCAAATATGCCCGGAATATTTGTCGCCATTTTTTCATCAACTTTCGGCCCGCCTGTAAGCGGGTCAAGTATAACACCGGCTTTTTTTGAAAGCTCGTTTTCAGGAATTAATCCGACTGACAAAAGCACGCTGTCGCAGGGAATAACCTGTTCTGTACCGGGAATCTGTTTTAAACTTTCATCAACTTTTATGGTTTCCACGGATTCAACCCTGTTGCTGCCGTTAATTGTTTTAATGGTGGTGGAAAGTTCCAGCGGAATATTAAAGTCCTGCAGGCACTGCACGTAATTTCTGCGTAAGCCCGCAAGGTAAGGCATAAGTTCCAGCACCTTTATGACATTATTACCTTCAAGCGTCAGCCTTCTTGCCATTATCATGCCGATATCCCCGGAGCCAAGTATCACAAAATTTTTACCAGGCATAAACCCTTCTATATTTACCATTCTCTGCACCATGCCCGCGGTAAAAACGCCGGCCGGCCTTGTGCCCGGGATTCTTATCTGAGCCCGCGTGCGCTCCCTGCATCCCATTGCCAATACTATCGCGCCCGCTTTAAATTCCATAAAGCCATTTTTACTGGTGGCGTAAATGACGCGTTCTTTTGTTATATCAAGCGCCATTGTGTCAAACAGCATCTCTATGCCAAGTTCCCGCGCCTGTTCGATGAAATTATGCGCGTAGGACGGACCCGGCATGTCTTTTTTGAATATGACAGAGCCAAAGCCGCTGTGAATGCACTGGGTTAAAATGCCGCCCGGTTCGTTGTTTCTTTCTATTATAAGCACGCGCGCGGCGCCTGTTTTCTTTGCCTCTATGGCGGCGGCAAGGCCCGCAGGCCCGGCCCCGATTACTATTACGTCATAAGTTTTTTCCATTTTATCCTTTTTTATAGCCGCAATTTTTAAGTTGCGGCATTTATTATATCTTAAAAGTTTAGTGATGTTTATAGTAAGTACAAATTATAATTTGCTTATGAATGAAACTGGTAATAAAATGAACAATTTCATCCGTCTATCCTGTTGTTTGAAGAGCGATTTATTGCAGTCTTTGAATGTCGTGGTTTTTTTTCTTCTGTCATAAATAATGAGATTATCACAGTAACTGCTATCCAAATAACCAATATTATAGGCACTCGTAACTGATTATATTCTTCGTAACCGTATTTATTATAAAGAATCAATACTCCGATAATTTGCATTATAATAAGAACGGGTAAAGAAATCAGATGGTTTAAAGTTACATTTTTTGGATGTAATGGCCGGTTTTCTATTCTTAGGTTCTGATATTGAATAAAAATGAACCATGCTATAGACATGTAATAAACTGCTACAAACAATTCCCAGCATAAAGGACAAAAAATATCCTTGAATGTAAACGGAATGAAGATAAATAAAAGTATAATAACAATAGCAACAAAAGCATTTCGTATATTGCGAAGTGATTTTTTTAGTTTTCTAAATTTAAAAAAATCTGAAAATATTTTTTTGGGATTGTTAAATACAGTTTTTATTCTGTTGTTGTAATTAATGCCGTGCTTAAAATATCCTGATTCTATAATAAATTTTTCTAATTCGGGCGGGGTAATATCGATGAAAGGGATATAGAAATTTTTCTTTGAAGTTTTTGTAGAAATGTAAAACCAGGTATGCTTTATCGAGATTTGAATAATATCTTCCCATTTGGTAAATGATGGTTTTAGCTTCGTATAATTTAAAATGCCTTCGTTATTAATTATGAAAGCGGGTTTATTGGCAAAAAACAGGCGAAAAAGAAGTGTTAATATATAGCCTGCAATAATTACAGATGTTGATATTAGTACGAGTTTGTTGAGCGAGAAATTAATACGGGAAACAGTGAAATAAGATATTATAAGTCCGAAAAAACAAACAACGAGGCGGGGGTAATAGTTGAATTTGATTAACAATTGTTTTTGTTTAGCCATTTAATACGTCCTTGGTTTTTCTGAAAACCAGATTACTGCCTTTGCCTTTTTTTGTGACCTCTGTTTCGTCAATTCCAAGTTCGCGGGCAAGTATCTGTATTACGCGGGGATAATCAAAGGCGCCCTGGCAGCGGCCTGTGCCAAGCCATGTCCTGCGTTTAATCCCGTCATACGTGCGCGCGGGGATTGGGGAGTGTATGGCGTCTATAATTTCGCCTTCTGTTACTTCTTCGCACCTGCAGACTATTCTGCCATAAGCGGGGTTCTGTTTAACAAGCGCGGCTTTTTCCTCCAAATTCATCCTGTGAAAATGGGGAAAAGGTTTTCTTACCGGGTTCCATGATTTTTTCTCTATAAAACTTTCTCCGCCTTCTTTCATAAGTTCAATTGCCTTTAACGCAATTGCCGGCGCGGAGGCAAAGCCCGGCGACTCTATCCCGCATATATTTATAAAACCTTTTATCTCATCAGGCCTTTCAATGATAAAATCCCTGTCGCCGCTGCCTTTGGCGCGGATGCCTTCGTACATTGCAATCGCGTTACGCTCGTCAATTGTAGGGATAAGTTTTTTTGCCCCGGAAATTATTGCAGCCATGCCAAAAGCCGTGGTTGATGTGTCTTCTTTATCAGACGCGGGTTCATTGTCAGGGCCTATTAAAATATTACTGTGGGTTGTGACGGATACAAGTGTGCCTTTGCCAAGGCCGGACGGCACAGGGAACAGGACATTGTTAATCTGAAATTTTGCAGCGTCAAAAACAAGATAGCCGCCTTTGCGGGGGATGATTTTAAAATCTTTTCTTATTCCGGCTTTGTGCGCGACCTCATCCGAATAAAGCCCTGCCGCGTTTACTGCCCATCTGCAGGAAAAATCGCCTTTATTTGTATGAATACCGGTTATATTATTACCTTCAAAAATAAAACCTGTAAATTCAGTTTCAAACAGATACTCTGCGCCGTTGGTTACCGCGTTTTCTGCCGCCGCAAGCACGGCGCCGAAAGGGTCTATTACCATGGCGGTAGGCGACCACAGCACACCGGAAATCAAAGGGTTTATTAAAGGTTCTTTTTTTAAAAACTCGCTGCCGCTTATAATCTCCAGCCCGGGAATGCCGTTTGCCCTGCCGTTTTCAAGAAGTTTATCAAGCGCGGGAAGTTCCTCTTCTCCTATCGCCGCGACACAGCTGCCTGTTTCTTTGTGCATGATTCCAAGTTCGGGCGCAAGGGTGTGCCATATTTTATTGCCTTCGGCGTTCATAACGGCTTTTACAGAGCCGGGTTTGGGGTCATAGCCCGCGTGAATAATGGCGCTGTTGGCGGAAGAAGGGCACATACCCACATCTGCCTGCTTTTCTACGACAAGTATGGACAACTCATACCGGGACATATAGCGCGCGATAAGCGAACCGACGATGCCGGAGCCGATTATTATTACATCATAATTTTTTTTCATCTGTTCCTTTTAATAATGGTTTTATGGCGATAAAATTAAACCCAGCCCTTGCTTCGCTCCACAGCTTTTTTCCATTCTGAAAAATATTTTTCACGTTTTTCCGGATCCATCCTGGGTTTCCACTCTTTCGACAATGCCCAGTTTTTGCGGATTTCATCTTTGTTTTTCCAGAACCCGACCGCAAGCCCTGCCGCGTAAGCCGCGCCAAGGGCTGTGGTTTCCGCCACTTTTGGAAGTATAACGTTTACGTCCAGTATGTCCGCCTGAAACTGCATTAATAAATTGCTTGCGGTCATGCCGCCGTCAACTTTTAATGATGTTAACTTAATTCCGGAATCTTTTTCCATAGCTTCAAAAATTTCGCGCGCCTGAAAATCCACGGCTTCTAAAACCGCCCTGGCTATCTGCGCCCTGCCGGTAAAATGGGTAAGGCCTATTATAAGCCCGCGCGCGTCGCTGCGCCAGTGCGGGGCAAACAAACCTGAAAAAGCTGGAACAAAATAAACCCCGCCGTTATCTTCAACTGATTCGGCAAGCTTATCTATTTCCGGCGCCGAAGAAATTATGCCAAGTTTATCGCGGAACCACTGCACCAGGGAGCCGGCCACGGCAACAGAACCTTCCAGCGCGTACACCGGTTTTTCGCCCTCTATTAAATATCCCGCTGTGGTAATAAGCCCGTTTGAAGATATTATGGGTTTATGTCCTGTATTTAAAAGAAGAAAGCACCCTGTGCCGTATGTATTCTTTGCGTCGCCTTCGTCATAACACGCCTGGCCAAAAAGCGCGGCCTGCTGGTCGCCAAGGCAGCCGGTGACGGGGATTGAAGCTTTAAAAACACCGTCAGGTTTTGTCGCGCCGTATGCTGACGCGGAAGAAGAAGGGCAGATTTTTGGAAGCAAACTGTCCGGCACGCCCAGCTGGTACATCATTGACTTGTCCCATTTAAGGGTTTCAATGTTCATAAGCATGGTGCGGCTTGCGTTGGAAACATCGGTGGCATGGACGCCGGTTAAGTTCCAGATTATCCACGTGTCCATCGTGCCAAAAATGGCGCTGCCTGACTTGACCGCGTCTGCAACTTTGGGGACGTTATCAATAAGCCATTTTATTTTTGGGCCCGAAAAGTAGGTTGCAAGCGGAAGGCCTGTTGTTTTCTGAAACCTGTACTGGCCGGACTTGGCGTCAGTTGATGCCACGTCAACAGAACCCGCCTTTGATAATTGTTCGCATATTTCAGCTGTCCTTAAATCCTGCCAGACTATGGCGTTATAAAGCGGTGTGCCCGTGGTTTTATCCCATATCACGGTTGTTTCACGCTGGTTGGTAATTCCAATGGACGCAATTTCTTCCGGTTTTATTTTTGATTTTAAAAGGGTTTGTTTAATGCATTCCTGCGTGTTTTCCCATATCTCCGCCGCATTATGTTCCACATAACCTGCCTGCGGGTAAATCTGTTTGTGTTCAATCTGGTGTGATGATACGGGTTCGCCGTTTTTGGTGAAAAGGATAAAGCGGGTGCTTGTGGTTCCCTGGTCTATGGCGCCTACATATTTTTTTTCGGACATTTGACCCTCCAAAAATATCTTTAATTGATTATACAAAAGGACAGGGGATATATAAAGGTAAATAATGCGCAGCTCGGCAGCTCGGCAGCTGGGAAGCAACTGCGCGAGGGACGGAGGGTCGGTTTGGAAGTGGTAGGCGCACCCTTCAGGGTGCGGTAGTTTGTTTTGAAAGAAAGCGTATTAAGCAATAGGCAGTTAAGCAGAAGCGAAAGATAAGACATAGTTTATTAAGCAATCGTGACTGTTTAATGTAGTTTTCCGCTATAGCTTAATTGCTTAATCCGCTAAAACGCTATGTTTAAAAAAACACCTGCGTGATTTTTACCTTGTTATCCTTTGAAACAGATACGCCTGTCCCCACTTTTGTATAACCTTCGTTCATAATATTTTTCCTGTGCCCGGGGCTGTTCATCCAGCCGTCAATGGCTTTTTCTGAAACCGTAAACGGAGGGTCTATAATCGGTTTATGAATCCCGTCTTCCACCATTATTGCCTGATGCTCGTAAATGTTTTCACCGACACCGCGGCGGATGCCGTTTTTGATTTTCTTATCCGTATTAAAGCCGGCTTTTTTTGCCCTTGCAGTCGGGTCAAGGCCGTCAGGATTTACATGAGAAGTATAACTGCGTTTTACCATGTCGCGGCTGTGATTCAGGGCCACTAAAGTCAGTGTTTCGCTGTTTTGTAAGGGGGAAAGGCCGTGTTTAACCCTTTCCGCGTTTACCAGTTTAAATACCCGCGCTTCAATCATGCGCGTATAATCGTCCGCAAACAGGGCGGCGCCAAGGATTAAAATTAATAATGCTGAAAAAACGGTTCTTTTCATATAATCACCTCTATAAACATTATAATAGAATAAAAAGGGATAATAAATAAAAAAATCTGTTTAAATATGGTACGGTTGCTCATTTGCGCACCTGCGCTATTGTGCGCATAAAGTTGCACAATTTGATTCTATGAATACTCTGTAAAATAAGGTGTTTTTACATAAGGGATAACGGTATGTTTATTGCTTGTTTGCATAGTAAGAAAACATGGAGGAAAAAAAGATGAAAAAAGAAGAAATTAATGAAATGCAGATTGTAACCGGTGTAAGAAAGTTTCTTGATGCGGTATTTGTGCTTACAGATGAAAAAAACGGCTTTAATTCCAATGTATTAAGGCTTGAACTGCGGAAAAATGCCGTGGATATGTTTAAAAGCATTCTTGACGGATTTGAATCCGTTGATATTGCATACAAACTGCAGCAGGCGGTAAAAGTACGCGGGCTTTTGATTAAAGCGCAGTTTAAACTTTGTGAATCGCTTGAAGAAGGCGCCGTTAACAGGGAAAATTTTTACACCATGCTCAGTATGACGAAAATGTTAAAAAACAAACTTGAATTTTTCCGTGATAACCTTGAAGAAAGAAATATATTCAGAGGCTCAAGGCAGTTTATTTTATAAGGTGGTGGTACTTTTTTTCCACGTGTTTTCTTTTTACTTTTAAGGTCTGGGTAAGTTCGTCGCCTATGGAAAATTTCTTTTTAAGAAGCACAATGTTGGTGATGGCTTCCCAGGGTTTAAAGCCGCTTTCCCTGCTGATAAGTTTCTTAAAGTCTTTTCGCACTTCTTCTGACAGTTTGCTGTGCATAATAATTTCGCCGCTTTTATGCATCAGCTCTTCAAATGATATTTTCCATTTTTCGGTAAACTGTTTTAATCTGTCTTCGTTCACGGAAATAAAGGCTGTCAGCGCTTTTTTATCCTGGCCAAGCACAACCGCGTGTTCCACAAAATCCGATTCTTTAAGTTTTTCTTCTATCGGTTCGGGCTCCAGATTCTCGCCGCCGGACAATACAATAGTGCTTTTTGCCCTGCCTGTTATTGTATAATCGCCGCTCTCGCTTACATATCCTATATCGCCGGTATTCAGCCAGCCGTCAGCTGAAAGTATTTCCGCGGTGGCAGCTGGATTTTTATAATAACCCATCATTACCTGCGGGCCCCGCACGTGTAAAATGCCTTTTTCGCCGGGTGCCGCGGGCATACCGTTTTCTTTTAATATTTTTGCTTCTGTTTCATCCAGGGGAATGCCTATTGAACCAAGGGTATTTTTATACACGCGCCTTGTAATGGTGCCGGGGGCAGTCTCTGTCATTCCGTAGGCGTTTACAAGTTTTATTCCGACAGAGTTAAAGAAAAGGTCAACAGGCATGGGAAGCGACCCTCCGCCTGAAAAAGAAACCCTTAGATTTCCGCCCAAAGCCTGGCGCACGGGGGCGAATACTTTATAAGCCGCCATATACAGCGGATGAAGCAGTATAAGTTTTAGCCTGCGGAAAAAAGATGATACTAAAAGGGTTAAAGCCCCTTTCTTTTTAAAATATATCCTGTTGCCGCTTATGGCGTTTTCTGTTAACAGCTTTTTTTCCGAAAGATTAAGGAAAAAATAAAAAACAGCTTTTTTAACAGGGGAAGCTTTGTCCACTTTGCTGAGTATTTTTTTGTGAAAAGTTTCCCACACGCGGGGGACGGATGCTATCATCTGCGGTTTTTGTGATGAAAGGTCTTCCTGCAGGTCTTTTACGGAGGAATAAAAAGTGGTGACACCGCAGGCCGCGGTACAGTACTCGTAAGTCCTTTCGTATACGTGCCAGCTTGGCAGTACGGAAAGGGTGGTTTCCGCGTCGTCTATTTTGGAATCAAGCAGCGGGCTTAAGGCGCGCACGTTGTGCAAAAAATTTACCTGGGTTAACATTACCCCTTTGGGGTTGCCCGAAGTTCCGGAAGTGTAAATAATTGAAGCAATTGAGGATGGTCTTATTCTTTTTATAATTTCGTCCGCTTCTGCGGGGTTATTTTTAAGGATTTCTTTACCTTTTTCAAGCACATCGGAATAATATGTTATTTTTTCAGGGGGAAGATAATCAGGAATCTGTGTATCGGTTTTATCAACTACAAAGACACGTTCAATAAGGGCAAGTTGGGCTGGCGTAAAATCCATCAAAAGTTCGCGAAGGACAGCTTTATTTTCCATAATAAGAAAAGAAGAGTCTGAATGGATAAAGATTGTATGCAGTTCTTTTGGCGGCGTGTCAGAGCCGCGGGGCACGGAAACCGCCCCTGTCATAAGCAGGGCATAGTCGGTTAAAGACCATTCATACCTGTTGTCAATAAAGAATGACGCTTTTGCCGAGTTTTTTACGCCAAAAAATGAAAAACCCGCTGCAAGGCATTTAATGTCTTCAGCAAACTGCAGCCAGGTTTTTTCTGTAAAACCGGATTCTGCGTTTCTGTACCTGTGGGAAACTCTTGAAGGAAACTTTAGGGCATTTTTTAAAGGTATTTCACAAAGATTAGCGTAATTCAGTTCTAAGTTCATTTAACACCGTTTTCCGGTCTTTTTAGACGCATGATTTTAGAAGCGTTAACATACAAATATTAGCAGAATAACCGGCAAAAGTAAAATTATCTTTGAAGGGTAAAAACTTGCTTTGTTGTGTGCAGGTGTATATACTTCATAGCGTAAGGGGAGAAATCAAAGACAGGCGTATTCTTTTATAATCCCTGATTCTATACGGTTCCATATATTGCAGGGGGCGGGAATGGAAGGGCAGGAAAAAAACAGAGAGATAATTTTAAGCAGAATATTTAATCTTTCCCAGAGCGTAAGGCATGCCAAATTATCAGACGCGCAGGTATTGAAAGAAGACCTTGAAGAGCTTGCGGAACAGTGCGAAACGGGCCGGATGTTCAGAGTTCAGTCTATGGCGCGTGAAGCCGCGGCGCTTGCCGCAAAAGTTGCGTATGATCCGTCTTCCGCGGAAATGAACAGTTTTTCTGTACTGGAAGGAATGCTTGAAAAAATGAAAGAAGTGGCTTTTGGCGAACAGGCGGCATATAATCCCAATGAAGCGTCCGGCCTTGCATCATCCCTGATGCGGAATATCAAATACAGCCTGAATGAACTTGCGGGAATAAGCCGGTATTCGCGCAGCGATATGCCCACAGCTGTTATGGCCGCGGAATGGATACTTGACAGGGCGTTTGAAAACAAGCTTTCATGCGGTTCGGAACGCTGGAAAGCTATATTTGAACTGCTGCATGAGACATATGAAAAAAACACGGATACTTTTCAGGACGCGGCGCAGAATTTATTAAAAGGGGGGTACAGAAGCGATATTACAAAAGCCGTTGACAGGATAAATTTAAAACTAAAAAAGATTAATGAAAACCTTTCAAAAGAAAAAAACATTACAGAATCAATAATTGAATCAATGGGTGACGCCGTAATAGCGGTCAACAAGGAAACAAAAAAAGTAACCATGAACAGGGAAGCGGAAGAACTTATTTCTGCCAAAAGCGGGATAAATTTCAATGAACTGGCGGTAATACTTAAAAATGAATTTATGACCGACCAGTTCATAAAAGTTATGCAGTCAGGAAAACGGATAAAGGAAGAAATTACGATAATACAATCAGGCGAAATAAGGGTATTTATATGTATTTTCGCGCCCATGAAAGTTGCAGGAGCTAAACTTGCAGGCTGCGTGGCTGTACTGCATGAAATAACAGATAAAAAAAAGATGGAAGAGATGAAAAATGAATTTATGAGCATGGTAGCGCACGAACTTAGGACGCCTTTGACCCCCATACTGCTTTACAGCGACCTGATGCTTAACAGGAATCCATCCCAGGAAAAAATCAAAGAATACGCGGCAGTAATTTACAGGGAGACTAAAAGGCTGGGCGCGCTTATTAATGACGTGCTTGACCTGTCAAGGATAGAATCCGGCCGCGGCCTTGTGGCGGCCTTTGAAAACGCGGACGTTTCTGAAATAGTCAGGGAGACCGCTTCAATGTATATGAACGCCTCTGATAAACACAAAATAATAATCAGAGGATGTGAAAAAGAGGTAATGGCGGAAATTGATAAGGCAAAGATTACGCAGGTTGTTATTAATCTTGTTTCAAATGCCATTAAGTATTCGCCAAAGGGAGGGGAAGTAAAGGTGGAACTGAAAGATAATAAAGACAGTTTCATGATAATTGTAACCGATGAAGGGATAGGAATTTCCGGCGAGAACCTAAAGAAACTGTTTCAGAAATTTTTCAGGGTTGAAAGCGGTGAAGGGGGAATAATCAGCGGGGCGGGTATCGGGCTTGCCATAAGCAAAGGGATTATAGAACTTCACGGGGGAGAAATAAAAGTAAAAAGCAATCCGGGAAAAGGCAGCGAATTTGCATTTTCAGTACCTAAAATCAGAAAAGGGGGCAATAATAATGGGTAAAAGAGTGATAGTACTGGCGGAAGACGAACCGACAATCAGGGACGCGGTAAAGGAAATACTGGATGATAACTTTGAACTGCATATGGCGGAAAACGGGAAAATACTGCTGGAAATTTTAAAAAAAGTAAAGCCGGATGTGATACTGCTTGATGTGATGATGCCGGTGATGGGCGGAATTGAAGCGTGCAAGATAATAAAAAATGATGAAGACACGTCAAAGATACCGGTTATCTTTCTTACCGCGAAAGGGCAGATAACTGACGTAGAAAAAGGATTTAAGGTGGGCGCGGACAGTTACATAGTAAAGCCTTTCAGTGCAGGCGTGCTTATGCAGAAACTGGATACCATTCTATCAAAAGTGGAAGTAAGAAAACGTATGCAGGCAGAGAACAGCAACAGTACTGAACAGTAAAAAGGTAAGGTTTAAGAATGTGCAGTGTATATTCTTAAATCTTAACCGGCGGCATGTTATTGATATGTAAACATTTCGCGGAAAAAGCAAAGTTTTGTATCTGTTAAAAGGGCATGCCATTTTTCTGCCACAAGACTTTTTGTTAAAACTTTAAAGTTTATTAACTGTGGATATTGTAATGCGGCAGCAAGGGGGGCATAAAATTAATTTCATTTTAACCGCAGGTTTTTTCTTTTCTTCACGTTTATACAGGTGAAGGACAAAATAAAGGATTTAAGGAGCGTTTCATGGAACACAAAAAAGCCTTTTTAAAAATCAGCGCTTTTATGGACAAAGAACTGAATAACGCGGAGTCTAAAGAAATAGCAGAACACATTATTACCTGTGAAACATGCAGGGCAGAGCTTGAAAACCTTAAAAGGGCACAGGAAAAACTGCTGTCTGTAAAGCATGATACCCAAATAGACCCGTATTTCAGGCAGAAACTGTATTCAAAACTTGAAACTCCGCCAAAGGTAAAAGCACCTTCGTTTAAGTGGCTGCCCGTGCCTGTGGCATTGTCTCTTTTTGTCCTTATATTTTCCGCTTTAATGCTTTTGTCACCCGCGGTTTACGGGGTGACGTCAGATAAAACATCGGGGATGGTAAAAGAAATAGCGGTAGGTTCAATAATACCGGGCAGCGTTTTAAATTTATTTGCGCCGGCAAACTTTATTGATTTTTGTAATAAGTGTTCTGTGATGATGTGTGCCTGCTGTGAAGAAAAAGGAATTACAAACTGTCCTGTAAAGGGGTGCAAACATGAGTAGAAGCAGATTTGCGGTATTTGCGTTGGTCGCGGGGATTGTGTCGTTTTTAAATCTTTTGGGGCTGGAAAAAGCGCTTCTGGCAATTTTTATGGGTGTGTTCGCGCTAAAAGAAGTGGCGGCAGAAAATAAAGGCGGCAAGAATTTTGCGGTGGCGGGAATAGTGCTGGGGTGCGCGTACATTGTCACGCTTACAGTGATTGCAATTTTAAAAGGCCCGGAACTTATTCAAATGCTTTCGCAGAAAGCGATGTAATACCGGCAAAAAAAGGCGGGGTAAAATGAAAATTGGTTTTATGGTGTTGTCAGTTTTAATAATGTGCGCAGGCGCGTACGCGCAGGTTACAGAGCAGCAGGTAATTGACGGCGCAATGGCCGGCCCGCAGGTAATTTCAGCGCGGATGGAATATGAGGCTGCTGACGCGTATTCGCATAAGGACCGGTTTTTGCCCAACCCCATGATATCTATTGAGTATATGAACGTTGCGGATACAACGCTTAATTTCACGGAATCAATGGAAAAGGAGGTGGCAATAACGCAGAGCGTGCCATTTCCGGTGAAATTATTTTTTAAAGCGGGCGCCGGTTCTGACAGCGCTAAAATGAAAAAAGCGTCGTATGAACAGGCGCTGCGGAAAACTAAAGCGGCGGCACGGACAGCTTACGTGAAATTTTACAGGGCGCAGATGGAACTTAAATTCGCGCGGGAATACGCGGATACTTTAAAACAGATTTCCGTACTGGAATCATCCGGATACAAAGGCGGCATGGACCCTTTGATGAGCGCGTCAGAAGCGGATATTGAATACGCGCTTGCTGTTCAAAGCGCGCAGGAAGCTGAACAGTCGGTTTTTACAGCGGCCGCCGGTATTTATAAAATTACAGGAAACACCATAAATCCGCCGGCTGATGAATCTGCAGAGCCGCCTGAAATTACGCCGTTAACCGGCACTGCGGGTGATTATGTGAAAGCGGCGCTTTTAAATTCCGCGGAACTGAAAATGGCGGAAGCGGAAAAAAACATGGCGTTAAATATGCGCGCCGCCGCGTTTCTTGATTACCTGCCGGATTTGAATATTACTTATAAAAAGAGCTTTGCGCCGGGAAACAAAAATTACAGCGTGATGCTGATGGCGGAAATTCCGATTTGGTTTTTAAATAACCAGCAGGCAATGATAGGCAGCCAGGGCGCTTTATATGACGCGAAGGAAAAATCTTACGAAGAGATGAAAAACGGCGTGGAACTGGAAGTAAAAAGTTTATACAGCGCGGCGTTAAATGAGCACAGGGCTATAAATCTTTATGATGGTGTCCTTATTCCAAAAGCGCAGGTGCGTGTAAAGGCCGCGGCCGCGGCAAGGAAGAGCGGCGCGGGCAGTTTTAAAGGGCTGCTTGAGGCGCAGAAAATGCTTCTTATGATGCAGCGCGACCACTTAATGCACATAGAAGGATATGTGATGAATTACGCCATGCTTTTAAGCATGTGTGATGAATATAAATGAAGGCGGGTGTAAAAATGAAAAAAATACTTTTCTTGGCGCTGATAATCGGCGCTGTTTTTTACGCGGTATCATGTTCTGATAACGGTGAAAAAACACTGTATACCTGCCCCATGCATCCGCAGGTAATTCAGGACCATCCCGGCAGCTGCCCCATATGCGGCATGGACCTTGTACCTGTTGAAAAAGAACAACAGCAGGGGGCAGAAAATCATTCAGCACATGAAGATGCACAAATGGGCTACGCGGCAATTACCGTATCCCCTGAAAAACAGCAGCTTATAAATATAAAATTTGACACGGTAAAAAAGCGTGTTTTGTCAGGGCTGGTTTACGCGCCGGGTGTGGTGGCGTATGACCCGGAACTTTACAGCGCGGCGTCTGAATACAGAAACGCGCTTAAAATTAACAGCGCGGAACTTGCCGAAACCGCGGTGCTTAAACTGCAAAGCCTGGGGCTGTCCGCAAAACAGATAAGTGAAATTCCGAAAAGCCCGGAGGATGGGGATATTTTTTCCAATATGTCGGTTTACGCTCAGGTCTATCAGAATGATATAAAAAAAATAAAAAGGGGAGCGGATGTCATTGTAACATCCGGGCAGAACCGGTTTGAAGGCGCGGTTTCCGGCATTGACCCTGTAATGAATCCGGATACCAGGTCTTTTAATGTAAGGATAAAACTGAATAAAGCCGGGGCAGTTTTAAAACCCGAAATGTATGTGGACGCCGGTATCATGACCGGCGGCGAAAAAGTCCTGTCTGTACCCGAAGAAGCTGTTATGAATACGGGAACCATGAATATGGTTTTTGTGGACGCGGGTGAAGGGCGCCTTGAACCAAGGCACATTACAACCGGCGCGGTGATGGAAGGATACATAGCGGTTGAATCGGGATTAAAAGAAGGCGAGCGTGTTGTGGTTAACGGTAATTTTCTTATAGATTCTGAAAGCAGGCTTAAAGCCGCGTTTGCCGGCATGGGAGCGTCACACGTACATGATAAATAAAATAATAGAACTTTCAGTTAAAAACAGGCTTTTTGTCGTGCTTGGAACCGCAGTTATGGTGGCGCTTGGAATATGGTCGGTTAAAAACGCGCCGCTGGACGCAGTTCCCGACATGACAGATACCCAGGTTATAGTTTATTCCACATGGGATCGGCCTCCGCAGATAATTGAAGACCAGGTGACGTATCCTATTATATCGGCCCTGCTTGGCGCGCCAAAGGTGAAAGACGTGCGCGGGTTTTCCGATTATGGGTTTTCATACGTGTATGTCATATTTGAGGACAACACCGATGTGTACTGGGCGCGGTCTCGCGTCATTGAATATCTTTCTAAGATTCAGCAGCAGCTGCCGCAGGGTGTAAAGACAGAACTTGGCCCTGACGCGACAGGCGTGGGATGGGTTTATCAGTACGCGCTTGTGGATGAAACCGGCAGCCATTCAAATGAAGAGCTGCGCGCTTTTCAGGACTGGCATTTAAAGTACGCGCTGCAGTCCGTCAAAGGCGTGGCAGAAGTGGCATCCATAGGCGGGTTCCAGAAACAGTACCAGGTGATAGTGGATAAGAACGGCATGTTATCAAGGAATATTTCAATTTCAGATGTGGTGGAAGCGGTAAAAAATTCCAACGAATCCGCGGGCGCAAGGCTTCTGGAATTTTCCGGCGCGGAATACATGGTGACAGCCGGCGGTTATATTAAGGATAAAAAAGACATTGAAGAAACGGTTGTAAAAGTATCAATGAACGGAATCCCCGTGCGCGTAAAAGACGTGGCACGGGTTTCGCTTGGGCCTGACATAAGGCGCGGCGTGTCCGACTATAACGGACTGGGAGAGGCGCCCGGCGGAATAGTGATAATGAGGTATAAAGAAAACGCGTTTGACGTGATAGCGCGGGTAAAGGAAAAAATGAACGGAATAAAACTTCCCGACGGCGTTAAAGCGGTTCCTGTTTATGACAGGTCTGAACTTATAAGGCGGGCTGTTGACACGCTAAGAAACAAACTTATTGAAGAAATGGTTGTGGTCTCTCTCATAATCATAATTTTTCTTATGCACGCGCCTTCCGCCATGATTCCCATATTGCTGCTGCCCATTGCGGTGCTTTTGTCGTTTATCCCGATGAAGATAATGGGGCTTACCACCAATATAATGTCGCTTGGCGGCATAGCCATTGCAATAGGCGCTATGGTGGATGCCGCGATAGTTGTGACCGAAAACGTGCATAAAAAACTGGCGCGGTGGAAATCGGAAGGGGAGCAGGGCGATTATAAAGAGGTAATGCTGCATGCAATAAAAGAAGTGGGCGCGCCTTCGTTTTATTCCCTTTTAGTCATCGCGGTTTCTTTCATCCCCATCTTTACGCTTGAAGCCATGGAAGGAAAACTTTTCGCGCCGCTGGCGTACACAAAAAATTTCGCGATGTTCTTCGCGGCGCTGCTTGCCATAACGCTGGCGCCGGTGCTTGTAATGACGTTTATAAAAATCAACAAAAAAAAGAAGAAAAGTTTTGTGGACAAATATATTATCGGGGAAATTCATAACGAAGAAGACCAGCCCATATCAAAGTTTCTTTTTAAAATATACGGGCCTGCGGTAAAATTTGTTTTAGAACGGCCGAAAAAAATTATTATTGCCGCTCTGGCAGTCATGCTTGCGGTTGTGCCCGTGTTTTTTATGCTTGGCCGCGAATTTATGCCGCCTTTAAATGAAGGAAGCATCCTGTATATGCCCACAACCCTTCCGGGGATATCAGTGACAGAGGCGTCAAGGCTGCTTCAGGTGCAGGATAAAATATTAAAATCTTTTCCGGAGGTTAAGACAGTATTCGGCAAGGCGGGAAGGGCAAACACTTCCACAGACCCGGCGCCTTATTCCATGATGGAAACAACAGTTGTATTAAAACCGCAGAACGAGTGGGGCGGAAAAAAACAATGGTACAGTGATGACGCGCCGGAATTTGTAAAACCCGTGCTGCGGTTTTTCTGGCCGGAGCGCCGTACCTGGGAAGAATTGATAGCGGATATGGATGAAGCGCTGAAAATACCGGGGCAGGTGAACGCTTTTACAATGCCTATCAAAGGAAGGATAGACATGCTGACCACTGGTGTGCGCACTCCGGTGGGGATAAAAATATACGGCGATGACCTGTCTGTAATTGAAGAGCTGGGAAAACAGATGGAACCCCTGGTGTCCGCCATTAAAGGCACAAGAAGCGTTATTGCTGAAAGGACAGCCGCGGGTTATTTTGTGGATTTTGACATAAAAAGGCGGCAGCTGGCAAGGTACGGGCTTTCCATGAAAGATGTGCAGATGGAAATAATGGCAGCCATAGGCGGGGAGAATATTACCTGGACTATAGAGGGCAGGGAAAGATACCCCATAAACGTGCGTTACCCGCGCGACATGAGAAGCAGCATAGAAGGGCTGAAAAACACATATATTTCCACAATGACCGGAAAACAGATTCCGCTGTCTTTAGTGGCGGACATAAAAATTACAACAGGGCCCGGCATGATAAGGGATGAAAACGGAAGGCTTGCCGGTTACGTGTATGTGGATGTGGCGGGCCGCGATATTGGCAGCTATGTGAAGGAACTTAAAAAAACGCTTGGCAGCGCAATTAATCTTCCCGCGGGATATACGCTTGTTTACAGCGGGCAGTTTGAATCCATGCAGAGGGTTAAAAACAGGATGCTTATGGTGGTCCCGCTGACGCTTCTTATTATATTTGTTCTGATTTACATGAATACAAAATCATACGTGAAGACATTTATTGTAATGCTTGCGGTGCCGTTTTCCCTTGTGGGCGCGGTGCTGGTACTATACCTTCTTGGGTATAACATGTCAGTCGGGGTATGGTGCGGAATAATAGCGCTGCTTGGCGTGGACGCGGAGACCGGTATCTTTATGCTTTTGTACCTTGACCTTGCGTACAAAGACAGAAAAGATAAAGGGATGTTAAAGACTGTGGATGATTTAAAAGAGGCAATTCACCACGGCGCGGTCATGAGGGTAAGGCCAAAACTTATGACAGTGCTTACCATGTTTGTGGGCTTGCTCCCCATAATGTGGGCGGCGTCCCATGAAATAGGCGCGGATGTCATGAAACGCATTGCGGCTCCCATGGTGGGCGGAATTTTTACATCTTTTATAATGGAACTGCTTGTATATCCGGCAGTCTATCTTCTGTGGAGAAAAATGCAGCTGGATAAAGCAGAGTCAAAACCGGCAGAAATTACTGAAAATTAAAACAAAGCTTTAAAGAAACATAAAAACAAGGAGGAACAGAAATGAAGAAAATGATTGTAATTGCAATGGCAGTATTGTTAGCGGCGTCAACGGCGGTTTTTGCGGCAGAAAAAGGCGCAATGGACGCAAAATGCGCGGAGCACATGAAGATGATGAAGAAAGACTGCCCGATGAAAATGGCAGAAGGTAATAAAATGTGCGGGATGTGCGGACTTAAGGCGGATTTTAAGGTAAAGAACACAAAAAAAGGGGCTGTAATTGAAATAACTTCGGTTAAAGACGGGGATACAGCAGCGGCAATTCAGGAAAAGGCAAAAATGTGCGTGGAAATGATGAACGTGAAAACGGCTGCAGCTGCCACTGATGACGAAGAAGTAATCTGCCCTGTAATGGGGACAAAGATGAAAAAGTCAAAAGCGTATTCCAGCACGGAATATAAAGGAAAGATGTATTACTTCTGCTGTGCAGGATGCCCTGAAATGTTTAAGAAAGACCCGGAAAAATATATCAATAAATAATAAGCAGGAACAGGCAGGGGCGAAACCCCCTGCCTGACTTATTAAAGGAGGGTAAAATGGATATAAAGCTTAAAGTACAGGGAATGCACTGCACAGGGTGCGAGGCAAACATAAACGACGCGCTGGCAGAACTGGAAGGGGTAATAAAGTCAAAGGCGGATTTTAAAAAGGGCGAAGTGAGAGTGCATTTTGATGAAAAGAAGATAGATGAAGAGAAGATAAAGGAAGCGATAGAGGGAGCAGGGTACAAGGCAGAGGATTAGAAGATTGGAAGATTAGAGGATTGGAAAAACGAGCGGTTTAAGCTATATGCAGATAAGCATAAGCGGAACCCCGGCAATAAAGCGAGTCTGGTGTAATTGATGTTTCGTTCTTTATTGTAGAGCCGCAATATATTGCGGCTTGCTTTAAAAAAGTTATGGGATATGGGATAAAAACTGGAAGATTGGAAATTCGAAAATTAGAGAATTCGATTAATGGCCGGAGGGAGACAATGCAGGAAAAAGAATTCAGAATAAAAGGCATGCACTGCGCGAGCTGTGTAAGCGTTATAGAGCGCTCTGTTAAAAAACAAAAAGGTGTTGAAAATATTTCCGTTAACCTTGCGCTTGAAAACGCCTCTGTTAAGTACGACCCTGCGCTGATAAACGAAAAAGATATAGAAAAAGTAATAGAGTCGCGCGGATACAAAGTTATGAAGGACAGCGACAACAGAGACGCGCGAAAAGAGGCTTTTCTTAAATTCATATTTGCGCTGGCGTTTACCCTTCCTGTCTTCATATTAAGCATGTTTATTGCCGCGGGCACCATACCTTATCAGGCTTATATCATCTGGGTGCTTGCCACGCCGGTGCAGTTTATAACGGGGTTTGAATTTTATAAAAAAACATTTGACGCGTTAAAAAGTTTTTCCGCGTCCATGGACACCCTTGTGGCGCTTGGCACAAGCGCCGCGTATTTTTACAGCGTCTATCTGATACTGGCAGGGCACGGGCACCATCTGTATTTTGAAACGTCGTGCGTGCTTATAACCGTGATACTGCTTGGCAGATATTTAGAAGCTGCAGCCAAAAAAAAGGCCGCAGATTCAATACAGAAACTTATAGACTTTGCCCCTAAAACAGCGGTGGTCATAAGAAACGGAAAAGAGGAAACGATAATAATAAATGAAATTGAAAAAGGGGATATCATAGTTTTAAAACCCGGCGATAAAGCCGCGGTAGACGGCATCATCACGCAGGGAGAATCATCAATAGATGAAAGCATAGTAACAGGCGAGTCCATGCCCGCGGCTAAAAAGCCGGGGGATAAAGTTTTGGCGGGCTCTATTAATAAGGAGGGGGTACTGCA
This sequence comes from Candidatus Goldiibacteriota bacterium HGW-Goldbacteria-1, assembly GCA_002839855.1. Classification (NCBI taxonomy): domain Bacteria; phylum Candidatus Goldiibacteriota; species Candidatus Goldiibacteriota bacterium HGW-Goldbacteria-1. Next base: position 305,935 of record PGYV01000001.1, on the reverse strand, counting down.
GTTTCGCGCGGAAAAGGTGGGTCTGGAAACCACGCTTGCGCAGATGATTGTGCTTGTGGAACGCGCACAGTCGTCCAAACCGCCTGTCCAGAAACTGGCTGACACGGTCTCTTCATATTTTGTGCCGGCGGTAATAATAATCGCGGCAGTTACTTTTATTGCCTGGATAATCACAGGTAATCCTTTTGAAACCGCCCTGTCCGCGGCAGTGGCTGTGCTGGTTGTGGCGTGCCCGTGCGCGCTTGGCCTTGCAACTCCCGCTGCTGTTATTGTGGCGTCCGGCCTTGCGGCTAAATCCGGAATACTGGTCAGGGACGCATCCGCGCTTGAACTTGCGGGGAAGGCAAAAAATGTGGTCTTTGACAAGACAGGGACCATTACAGAAGGCAAACCTGTAATTACGGATTTGGATACGTTTGGTGATAAGCAGGTTAAAAAAGAAGATGTAATAAATATATTTTATTATATGGAAAAAAATTCAGGACACCCGCTTGCTTTGGCCATAGTGGAAAATATTACGGGCAAAATAACGGGCAATTTAAATTTAACTGTGGAAGATTTTAAGAATTTTCCCGGCAGGGGCGTGGAAGGGATAATTGACGGGAAGAAATATTACATCGGGAACATGAAATTTATTGAAGGGGTGGGTGCGGATACTGCAGGCTGTGCCGGTAAAATAATGGAAATGGAACAGTCGGGCAAAACCCTTATGATACTGTCTGACGGAAAAAACTGCCTTGGGTTTGCTGCAGCGCAGGATTTGGTAAAAAAAGATTCATCTGAAGCGGTTAAGCTGTTAAAGGAAATGGGAATTACCGTCCATATTGTGACCGGTGATAATGAAAGGACAGCCGCAGCCGCCGGCAGGCAGACGGGAATAGTTAATATCACGGCCGCGGTTATGCCCGAAGGCAAGATAAAAGCCGTGGAAAATCTTAAGAAAAACGGCGTTGTAATTTTTGCGGGCGACGGCATCAATGACGCGCCCGCCCTTGCGTCCGCGGATGTGGGCGCGGCGTTTGCGTCAGGCGCGGACATAGCGTCAGAGGCGGGAAATGTGGTGCTTATGAAAAACAGCCCGCTTGATATTGTAAAACTGATTCAGATAAGCCGCCTTACGGTAAAAAAAGTTAAGCAGAATCTGTTCTGGGCTTTTATATATAATATAGTTGGAATTCCAGTTGCAGCGCTGGGATTATTAAATCCCATGATTGCAGGCAGCGCCATGGCGTTCAGTTCAGTTTCGGTTCTTTTAAATTCGCTGTCAATGCAGCGTTCACAGCGCAAAAAAATGCGCAGCTAATGCTGTTAATTGTTCTTATTTATAAGGTTTTTATTGCGGTATGATATTTGCTTTTATTCAGGTGAATATCATTAAGGAGGAAGAAATGCTGAAAACCGCAAAATATTTATTACTTTTGGCGCTGATCTGTTTTACAGGGTGCGCCACAATGCCTGATAAAAGGGTGCAGAATGTCATGACGCCTGAAGAAAAAAAGCAGGAAATTCAGGCGGTAAAAATAAGCAGAAAATTATGGCAGGCAGGGTCAATACTTGCAGGCTTAGGCATAGGGCTTTCATCGCAGGGTGATGCGGGAATGAAGACAGCGGTTACCTGCGCGCTTCCGGTAATGTTTTTAACAACCGCAAGTTTTGCCAATCTTGCAAGTTACGCGGAAGATGAAAAAGAAAGAAAGTATCTTTTTGATTTCACGGTTACGGGATTAATTGCGGGAGCCGTGACAGGAGGGCTGCTATACGCGGCCGTGGCAACCGGGCCGACAGCTTATAGGACATCCTACGACGCGATGATTATCCCTTTTATGGTAATAGGGTCGGCATTTGCTTTTCCGGCGCTTGGCGTTATTTGGGCAAACATTGAAAATCTGTTTACCGGGGGTAATTAAAATGAAAAAAATTACCGCGGTTATACTCGTGTTAATAATGGCGCTGAATATTGCCGGCTGCGTCAGCGTCCCCGAGAAAAAATATATGGACAGGCTGTCCGATGAAGATAAAAAAGAGGTTCAAAAGGGCATAGAATTTAACCGTTCCATGTGGCAGCTGGGCAGCCTGCTTACAGGCGCGCTTTTGTCAACTTACGGGATGAATGAAAGGGATATAAACGGAAACATAATTACATTTTCATTTTTGCCGCTTTCTTTTGCGGGGCTTACCTCGCTTTTTAACCTTCATACCTACAGGGAAAATGACGCGGAAAGAAACGCAATGTATATGGGTATGCTTGCCGGGGCAATTGCGGCAGTGGGGCTGTCTGCGTATTATATAAATGAAAACTTTAAGCAACCCAACCAGTTCAGCCTTCTGTCCATATATTCAATCTGGCTTGTCTTTCCTTTGTCCCTGTCCTGCGGCGGCCTTGGCGCCATGATAGGAAAACTCTTTAATGAATGAAAAAGCACACTTGACAAATAGTAATACTATTTGTATCATGTAGTTACTATGATAAAAAGAGAGTACTGGACAGGGCTTATTCAGAAATCATTAAAAACAAGGCCTATATTGTGGTTAAGGGGCGTAAGGCGTTCCGGAAAAACCGTACTTTGCAGGGCTGTTGAAGGGGCTAAGTATTTTGACTGTGAAATACCTGAAGTCAGAAAACTGGTATCCCACGAATCATTTCTAAAGGATGAAAACAGCGGATTAATTGTCCTTGACGAAGTGCATAAACTTGACAATCCCGCGCAGATTCTAAAAATAGCTGCAGACCATTATCCGAAAATTAAGATAATTGCGACAGGTTCATCCTCTCTTGAAACTATAAAAAAATTCAGTGATACGCTTACCGGCAGAAAAAACACAATAACATTGACACCCGCTACGTTTGAAGATTCACAGAATTTTGGAGTAACAGATATTAAAACCAGAATGCTTTTGGGCGGCCTGCCCCCTTTTTTGCTGCAAAAAGATAAGGCTGCCGGACATTACGCGGAGTGGGTGGATTCATACTGGTCAAGGGATATACTTGAATTGTTCAGGCTGGAAAAAAGGGAATCTTTTATTAAACTGGTGGAACTTATACTGAATATGAGCGGCATTATGTTTGATGCCACCAAATTCTCGGATATGTGCGAAGTGTCGCGGCATACAGTGAAAAATTATATGGCTATTCTTGAAACTACAGGTGTTGCCTGTGTTATCAGGCCGTTTGCGGGAGGCGGCAAGAGCGAGATAGTCTCAATGCCCAAAGTATATGGTTTTGATACAGGGTTTGTAACTTACGCCAAGGGATGGGACACTCTGCGCGGAGACGATTTTGGGCTTCTCTGGGAGCAGATTGTACTGAATGAACTTACAGCTGTAATGCAGGAGCGCGGGATAAATTACTGGAGAGATAAGGCGGGGCATGAAGTGGATTTTGTGGTAAAGCGCGCCAGAAATTGTGTGGATGCGATAGAATGCAAGTGGCAGTATTCTAAATTGAATGTTACGGCGCTTAAAATATTCAGAAAATTGTATCCTGAAGGCGTGAATTATGTAATTTCCCATGATATCAGCGTGCCCAGGCCGGCTGAAGTATCAGGTGTTAAAGTGAAGTTTATAGGTATTAATGATATCAGGGGTATTTTTGGGAAAGCGTAACGGGTTAATCCGTTATAAATACAGGCACATCAAAATGCAGGTGCGAAAAAACCCGGTAAATTAAAACTGTGTTTAATAAAATTATGTTTAATTGACTTGCAAAAACCTTATGATATAGTATTAATATAAACAAATTAGGAGGATTATCAATGGAAAAATGGACATGTGTAGTTTGCGGTTATGTGTACGACCCGGCAAAGGGAGACCCTGAACACGGTATAGCCCCTGGAACGTCTTTTGAGCAGCTTCCAAATGACTGGACCTGCCCGGAATGCGGAGCCGGAAAATCAGATTTTGAAAAGAACGCTTAAATTATGCGCGTTGTAATAATCGGCAGCGGCGCGGCCGGCGCTACAGCGGCTGAAGAAATAAGAAAAGCGGATGGTTCATGCGAAATCACGGTGATATCGGATGAAAGCTACCCTTATTATTCAAGGCCAAGGGTAATTGAATTTTTAACCGGAAAAGTACCGGAAGAAAAAATCTTTATTAAAAAATCCGAATGGTTTGCTGAAAATAAAATAGAACTTCTGCTTTCAACTTTTGTGGAGAAAATTGACACTGCCGCAAAACAGGTTAAAGCGGGCGGGGTTATGATTAATTACGACAAACTAATCATAGCCGCGGGCGCGTCTTCTTTTGCGCCGCCGTTTCCAGGGGCCAAAGACAAAGGCGTGTTTACCCTGCGAACCATTGATGACGCAAAAAGCATCATGCAGTACGCGCAGGGCAGGAAAAAAGCCGTGGTAATAGGCGGCGGGCTTTTAGGGATAGAAGCTGCCAACAGTTTAAAAGAGCACGGGTTAAAAGTTACAATAGTTGAAGTCTTTGACAGGCTGTTACCGCGCCAGCTGGACGGGCAGACTGCTGCCATCTTAAAGGAAAAACTTGAAAATATGGGATTAAATTTTATCCTGAACAAACAGACAACTGCTATTGAAGATAAGCAGGGTAAAAAAACAGTAAAATTCGCGGATGACAGTTTTGAAGAAACCGATATGGTATTGATATCAGCAGGAATAAGAAGCAATTTAAAAATTATCGAAGGCACCAATATTGATAAAATGCTTGGGATAAAAATAGACGGTTTTGGCAGGACAAATATGGATTCAATATACGCCTGCGGCGATATAGCGGAATTCAACGGCAGGGTGTATGGAATATGGCCTGCCGCGCGCGAACAGGCAATAGCGGCGGCTTCGCATATCACGGGCGGGAATGCGGAATATAAAGGGACTGTTATGTCCGTCAAACTTAAAGTTGCGGGAATAGAGCTTGCGTCAATGGGCGACATTTCGGGAGACGGCACGGAAGTTGAAGTGAAAAAAGAAAATGAGAATTTTAAAAAGATATTCATAAGGGATGATAAAGTGGCGGGCGCAATCCTTATAGGTAATACAGGGGATTACGTAAAGATTCAGAAAATGATTAAAGAAGGAAGTAATTATACGGACGCGCTTTAATAAAGGCTTGACAAAAAGGGGGATAAACGTTATATTTGTAATTAATACAATATTGTAATTAATACAAAAACGGAGGGTATCACATGAAAATCGGAACAAAGATGGAAGAGGCAATCAACAAACAGGTTAACGCTGAAATTTATTCGGCGTATCTTTACCTTTCAATGTCAGCCAAATGCACTGAAGTAAACCTTAAGGGTTTTGCCAACTGGTTTTACGTTCAGGCGCAGGAAGAAATGACGCACGCGATGAAGTTCTACCGTTTTATTCTTGAAAGAAGCGGACATGCTGTATTTCCGGCAGTTGAAAAAGTGCGCGATGACTGGAAATCGCCCCTGGAAATGTTTGAAGCGGCGTATGCCCACGAACAGAAAGTGACCGCACTGATTAATAACCTTATGGATATAGCAATCACCGAAAAAGACCACGCGTCAGCGTCCATGTTAAAATGGTTTATTGACGAACAGGTGGAAGAAGAGGCAAATTCATCGGAACTGGCAGACAAACTTAAATTAATAGGCGATTCAAAAGACGCGCTGTTCATGATAGATAAAGAATTGTCATTAAGGGTATTTGTAGATTCCACACAGGCAGGCGCGTAAGCGGGAGTTAAAAAAATGGAGACATCTGAAAAAACGGAAAAGGAAGTTGCGGCGCTCTTAAAAGAAAAAAAAATAAGGCCGTCGGTAATAAGGGTGAAGGTTCTTAAATACCTTCTTGATAACAGAAACCACCCTACGGCAGACCAATTGTTTAACGGCCTTGAAAATGAAATATCCACACTGTCAAGGACAAGCATATACAATACGTTAAAGACCTTTTTAGAAGAAGGCATTGTGTCTGAAATTACAATTGAAGACGGCATTTCCAGGTATGATGCTTTTACCGGAAAGCACGGACATTTTATCTGTGAAAAATGCGGCGGCGTAAGTGATTTTAATGTCAAGTGCGCCACCTGCGCGCCGGAAAGTTTAAAGGGTTATAAGGTCACACAGGAACACGTGTACCTTAAAGGTTTGTGTCCGAAGTGCGTAAAAACAAGGGGGAAATAATTTTGAAAAAAACATCAGTGAAAAAAGCGGTAAAAAGTTCAAAAAAAATTATAAAGAAAGCTGTAAAAAAAAGTGCCGGTAAGACCGCGTTAAAAATCGGAGATATCGCCCCCGCGTTTTGCCTTAAAGACAGTTCCGAGAAAAAAGTATGCCTTAAAAATTTTAAAGGCAAATGGGTTGTGCTGTATTTTTACCCTAAAGACAATACCCCCGGCTGTACGATAGAGGCAAAGGATTTTTCAAAGGAACTGTCGGAATTTAAAGAACTTAAGTGCGAAATACTTGGCATTTCCGGCGACAGCTGCGAAAGCCACAGAAAATTTATAAATGACCACAACCTTAAACTTACGCTTTTAAGCGATGAATCAAAAGAGATGCTGAATTCTTACGGCGTATGGCAGAAGAAAAATATGATGGGCAAAGAATACATGGGTGTGGCTCGTACAACAATGATAATAGATCCAAAAGGCAAAATTGCGGCCGTGTGGGATAAAGTGGCGGTTGTCGGCCATGCAATGGATGTTTTAATGAGATTAAGGGAAGGGCATATAAATTAAGAAAGGGAAGGTGGATAAGATGGCTGTAAAAAAGATAGCGCAGGGAATTAATTCGGTAGGGGCTGTTGACTGGGACAGAAAACTTTTTGATGAACTTATTCCTCTTCCGGAAGGCACAAGTTATAATTCATATTTTATTGAAGGTAATGAAAAGACAGCCCTGATTGACACGGTGGACCCGGTTAAGACGCATGAACTTTTTAAAAACCTTGATTCTTTGGGTGTGAAGAAAATAGATTATGTAATTGCCAACCACGCGGAACAGGACCATTCAGGGTCGCTGCCCGCGGTGTTAAAAAAGTTCCCGGGCGCGAAAATAGTGACAAATGAAAAATGCAAAGGGTTTTTAAAAGATTTCATGCCGGAACTTAACGACGGTGATTTTATGACTGTAGCGGATAAACAGGAAATATCCCTTGGCAGCAGGACGCTTCAGTTTTTCCTTACGCCGTGGGTGCACTGGCCGGAAACCATGATTACACTTTTAAAAGAGGATAAAATTCTTTTTACATGCGATTATTTTGGTTCGCACGTGGCTGTTTCCGATATATTTGACACGGCGCATACTTATACTTCCGCCAAAAGGTATTACGCGGAAATTATGTCGCCTTTCAGAAATGTAATTAAAAAGAATATGGAAATTGTACGCTCCATCAATCCGGCTATGATTTGCCCAAGCCACGGCGTGGTGCACACCGACCCATCTAAGATTATGTCATGGTATGACGAATGGATAAAGGACGACGTGAAAAATTACGCGCTTGTGCTTTATATCTCCATGCATCACAGCATGAAAGCCGCGGCAGAACACCTTGCCGATTCCCTTGCAAATAAAGGGGTAAGGACAAAACTGTATAACCTTTCAAATGCCGATATAGGCGAAATTGCAATGGATCTTGTGGACGCGGCAACTGTTATAGTGTGCGCGCCCACCGTGCTTGCGGGCGTTCATCCCGTTGCGGCCAATGTGGTGTACCTGTTTAACGCGTTAAGGACAAAGACAAAATTTTTATCCCTTATAACAGGGTGGAACTGGATGGAAAAAGCGCAGGAAGCGCTTGCGGCAATGGTGCCTAATTTTAAAGGCGAGCTGATAGCGCCGCTTAAAATTCAGGGATACCCCAAAAAAGCGGATTTTGAGGCTATAGACGCCATGGCACAGGCGGTAGTGGAAAAGCACAAAACAATTAATCTTATTTAAAAATCGGAGATAAAAAGTGAGCACTGTAAATATAAAAGATGTTTTTAAGGTGGCGATAAAGATAGAGGAAAACGGCAGAAGGTTTTATGAATACGCGGCGTCAATGGCGGGAAACAGGGACATAAAAGGCGTGATGCTGACGCTTGCCAAAGAAGAGGAAAAACACAAAAAGACATTTGAAAAAATGATGGCACAGCTTAAAGGCAGATATTCAATGTCAGAATTTTCAGAGCAGTACATGGAAAACCTTATGGTTTACATAGAAGAGAAGATTGTTTTTAAAAAAGATAAGTTTAATTCCGCGGCAGCTGAAAAAAAGATGGACAACATAATTCACGCCGTGGATTTTGCAATGGACAGGGAGCAGGATTCCATAACCCTGTATGAAGGCATTAAAAACATCGTAAAAAAAGAACACGCGGACATTGTGCAGCGGATAATAACAGAAGAACAGAACCACTTTTTAAAGCTTTCAATGGCTAAAAAACTATTGGAAAAAAAATAAAACAGGAGGAACAAGATGGCTGAAAAAATGGGGATTTATAAGTGTATGGTCTGTGGAAATGTTGTAGAGGATATCGTACCGGGAATAGGGGAACTTATCTGCTGCGGAGAACCGATGAAGCTTATGGATGAAAAAAACAAGGACGGCGCCGGCGAAAAACACGTGCCTGTAATAGAAGCGTCAGGCGACGGTGTGCTGGTTAAAATAGGGTCAGTACCGCACCCTATGGAAGCTGACCATTGGATACAGTTTATTGAAGTCACAGCCACTGACGGCTTTGTGACAAGAAAAGATTTAAACCCCGGCGACAAACCCGAAGTATTTTTCCAGATTCCGGTTGCCAAGATAGCAGTTGTAAGGGAATTCTGTAATAAGCACGGCCTTTGGGCGAAGTAAGGCGCAGCTAGGCAGCTAGGCAGCTAGGCAGCTAGGCAGCTGGGCGGCTGGGCGGCTGGGCAGCTGGGCAGCTAGGCAGCTGGGCAGCTGGGCAGCTGGGCGGCTGGGCGGCTAGGCAGCTAGGCAGCTAGGCAGCTGGGCAGCTGGGCAGCTGGGCGGCTGGGCGGCTGGGCGGCTGGGCGGCTTGGAAGGCTGGTTTAGGTGTGGTTGGAGCGAGCTTGCGAAGCGGAAATCCCGGCAATGAAGCGAATATATGAGCGAAGCAGGCGGGACAGTGTAATGGTATCGCTATAGCTTAAATGCCTATAGCTTAACCCGCTAATTTATTAAAAACAGGATTTTAAATTTCATAATTCACAAGGAGAACGGTAATGGGAAAACTTAAAGGTACACAGACAGAAAAAAACCTTCTGGCTTCTTTTGCGGGGGAATCTCAGGCAAGGATGCGCTATAACTATTTTGCAAGCGCGGCTAAAAAAGAAGGGTACGAACAGATTGCGGAACTTTTTAATGAAACCGCGGAGAATGAAAAAGAGCATGCAAAAAGATTTTTTAAATTTCTTGAAGGCGGAATGGTTGAAATTACCGCTATGTATCCGGCCGGTGTAATCGGCTCCACTTTGGAAAACTTAAAAGCGGCTGCCGACGGCGAACAGGAAGAACACACAGAGCTTTACCCGGGAGCTGCGGAAACAGCAGACAAAGAAGGGTTTAAAGAGATAGCTGCCTGCTACAGGAACATTGCAAAAGTGGAAGCGGAACATGAAGCACGCTACCGCAAGCTTGCTGCCAATATTGAAAAGGGCGAAGTGTTCAAAAAGTCACATGTTGTCAGGTGGAAATGCCGCAACTGCGGTTTTGTACATGAAGGAAACGAAGCTCCTGAAAAATGTCCTGCATGTGTGCATCCAAAGGCGTTTTTTGAAATTAAAGAATCAAATTATTAATATATATAAGGACGCGCGCCTCTTGGGGCGCGCGTCCTGTTTTAAAAGAAACGGTTTTTATAAAAAAGTAATAAAAGTAAAACGGGGGATATGATGAAAAAAAAGTCCGCTGATAATACGGTGAAACGCGAAGTGTCAATTGTCCTGTCAGGGGAAGCAGGCCAGGGAATCCAGTCAATAGAAACTATCCTTATTAAACTTATTAAACAGTCCGGGTATAATGTCTTTGCCACCAAAGAATATATGTCACGCGTGCGCGGCGGCGTTAATGCCACTATGTTAAGGGTATCGCAGGACAGGGCTGCGGCGCCTGTGGATAATACCGATATTTTTATTCCGCTTGAAAAAGAAGCGCTTGCAAGATACGCTTACAGGCTTGATAAAAATACAATTATAGCTGGCGATGCCGCGGTATTACAGGATGCCCGCGTCAATGACATTGCTTTTGGTAAAATTGCCGAAGCTCTTGGAAACCCGTTATTTTCTTCCATGGTAGCGGCAGGCGCGGCGTGCGGGATTATAGGGATAGGAAAAGAAACAGCGGATGAATTTATTCAAAAACTTTTCGGCAAAAAAGGCGAAGAGACCGTAAACGGAAATATAAAAGCTTTTGCCGCGGGTTATGAAGCCGGCGCGCAGACCGCGCTTAAAAATAATTTTAAAGTTAAAATAGATAAAAATATAAAAATACAGGATGAACTTATGCTGTCAGGCGCTGACGCGGTGGCTATTGGCGCAATTGCCGGCGGATGCAGCGCGGCTTTCGCGTATCCAATGACGCCGGGGACATCCGTGTTTACCGCGCTTGCGGAACATTCGCATAAAGCACAAATTGCGGTGGAACAGGCCGAAGATGAAATAGCGGCGATAAATATGGCGTTAGGCGCGTGGTACGCGGGGGCAAGGGCAATGGTTTCCACTTCAGGCGGCGGTTTTGATTTGATGACAGAAGGGGTATCGCTGGCGGGAATTACAGAAACTCCCGTGGTTATTCACCTGGCGCAAAGGCCGGGGCCGGGTACGGGTTATCCCACAAGGACAGAGCAGGGCGATTTAAACCTTGCGCTGCACGCGGGGCACGGTGAATTAGCACGCGTAATACTTGCGCCGGGCAATACCCTGCAGGCGTTTGAACTTGCAAAAGAGGCGTTTGACACCGCGGATAAATATCAGGTGCCGGTTTTTATTATGACAGACCAGTACTTTGTGGATACTTACTACAATATCCCGCAGTTTGAAGTGAAAGAAAATAAAAATCAGAATTATATAGTTGAGACAAAAGAAGGGTACAAACGCTACGCGCTTACAAAAGACGGAATTTCGCCGCGCGGCGTGCCGGGTTTTGGCAGCGGCTGTGTGTGCCTTGATTCTGACGAACACGATGAGGACGGAAGGATAACAGAAGACCTGTCCGGTATCGGGCTTAAAATGAAAGATAAAAGATTTAAAAAATTCGCGTTGTTAAGCGCGGCTGCCATTAAACCTTCCCTGTACGGCAATAAAAAATACAAAACGCTTTTTATATGCTGGGGTTCGCTTTTAAATATTGCGCTGGAAGCCATAAAAATTTCCGGCTTAAAAGACGCGGCAATACTGCATTACACTCAGGTATATCCGCTTCATAAAAGCACCGCTGATATAATCAGGAAGGCAAAAAAAGCCGTGATTATAGAAAATAACCAGACCGCGCAGTTTGCGGGGCTTATTAAAAAAGAAACAGGGCTGGATATTACCCAAAAAATACTGCGTTACGACGGGCTGGCTTTTTCCGCGGACGGACTGGCAGAAGAGATGAAAAAGAGTGTGTTGAAAACAAAAAAACCTGCCGCAAAAAAGAAAGGGAGGCGCTGACATGGCAAATTTATACGGCAAGGAGAATGTTGAAATAGCATGGTGCCCCGGATGCGGAAATTTTGGAATAAGAAATACAGTCTTAAATGCCTTAACAGAACTTGCCATCCCAAGGGAGAATTTAGTATTTGTATCCGGTATTGGGCAGGCTGCCAAAGCGCCTCAATACTACAATACAAGTTACTTTAACGGGCTTCACGGAAGGTCGCTTCCGCCGGCAGCCGCCATTAAAGCGGCCAACCCCCTGCTTAAAGTTATTGTAGAAAGCGGCGACGGTGATATGTACGGCGAAGGCGGCAACCATTTTATTCACGCCATAAGAAGAAATTCCGACATCACGGTAATTGTCCACGATAATATGGTTTACGGCCTTACAAAAGGCCAGGCATCGCCCACATCGCGCCCGGGGTTTACCACCCCCGTGCAGGTGGACGGCGTTTTTGAAAACCCGCTTAACCCTGCAGCGCTTGCCATATCGCTTGACGCCTCTTTTGTGGCGCGCGCGTCAGCGGGAGAAATGGACAGGACAAAAGAGATAATAAAGGCCGCGATAAACCACAAAGGGTTTTCCCTGGTGGATGTTTTTTCCGCCTGTGTTTCTTTTAACAAGGTAAATACCCACAGGTGGTTTAAGGAAAACACATATATAATAGAAGAAGGGTATGACCCCAAAAACAGGACAGAGGCGTTCAAAAGAAGCCTTGAAGAAGGCCCCTGGCCGCTGGGTATATTATATGTAAATGAAAACAAGCCGGTGTTTGAAGAAAAGCTTGCGCCGTATTTAAATAAAGACAATACCCCGCTGTATCTAAGGAAAAGGGAAACAAGCGTGGTAAGGGATATATTAAACACAAAGAAATAATGTGTTTACATAACGGAGGGCAAAATGTTAAAACCGGGCGATACGGCAGGGGATTTTGTTTTGAAAAACCAGTCAGACGTGGAAATTAACACCGCTGACTTTGCAGGAAAAAGGCTTCTGTTATCATTTCATCCGCTTGCGTGGACTTCTGTGTGCGCCAAACAGATGAAAACGCTTGAAGACAATTATGACGCCTTTGAAGATTTAAATGTTGTGCCGCTGGGGATAAGCTGTGACCCGGCGCCTTCCAAAAAGGCGTGGGCTGAATCCCTTGAAATAGAGCAGACAGACCTTCTGTCAGATTTCTGGCCGCACGGCGAAGTATGTAAAAAAATGGATGTATTCATAGAAAAAATGGGAATTTCCGGCAGGTTTAACATAATACTGGGGCCTGACAGAAAAGTTTTGTGGTCAAAAATATATCCGATAAAGGAAGTTCCGGACATTAAAGAAGTCCTGGAATTCCTAAAAAAAAGAAAATAGGGGAGGTAATAAAATGGACTGGGGACTTATCATTAAAGGCCTTGGACTTACAAGCGCGGTGCTTCTGATTATTGTTTTTATACTGGGTTTTTTCAGGATAAATATACCAAACAGGGTAAAACTGCATAAAACGCTTGCCATTGTTCTTTTGTGTACCGCGCTTATTCACGGCGGAATAGTAATTTATATGACCCTTAAAGGGTAAAAGGAGGAAAAGATGAAAAAATTAATTATGTTTGTCATTGCGTCTTTACTGGTAATCAGCGCAACGGTATCCGCGCATTCGCCTTCGGGAATATCCATGGAATATGACCTTACGGAAAAATCCGTAAAGGTAAACGTAATGCACACAAGCAAAGACATTACAAAGCATTTTGTTGACGAGATTATTCTTTCGGTTAACGGCGTAAAAAAAATAAGCCAGGAAACAACCGTGCAGACGGATGACAAAAGCCAGCAGCTTATATATGTTATTCCGGAACTTAAAAGCGGTGATAAAATAACGGTTAAGGCCGTATGTTCAAAATTCGGGGATTTAACAAAGGATTTAAAGGTAAAATAAAAAGCGTTTTAAAAAGGGGCATATTATGGATGTAAAAGGCGCGATAAACGCAAGGCGGGCGCACAGGGCGTTTGACCCTGTGGAGATTTCCGATGAAACAATAAAGCAGCTTGCTGATGCGGCGTCCCTTGCCCCTTCATGTTTTAACAATCAGCCTGCAAAATTTATCTTTGTTAAAGGTAAAGAACAGCTGGAAAAAGCAAAGACGGCTTTAAACAAAGGCAATGAATGGGCGTATAAAGATTCCATGATTATAGCGGTGCTTGCTAAAAAAGATTTTGACTGCGTGATAAAAGACAGGCTGTATTACCTTTTTGATACGGGAATAGCGGTCGGCAATTTAATGCTGCGCGCCGTGGAACTTGGCCTTGTGGCGCACCCAATTGCGGGGTACTCGCCGGAAAAAACAAGGGAAGTGCTTTCTATACCGGATGAATTTGAAGTGATAACGCTGATTAACGTGGGTAAAAAAGGAAACGACATATCCGCCCTGTCTGACTGGCAGAAAGAACAGGAAGACAACAGGCCGGCGCGCCTGCCCGCGGAAAACAGGTATTCAATTGATACATATAATGAAAAGTTAAATGTAAAACCCGCGCGGTGAAAAAACCGGCAAGGGGGCTAAAGTGAAAATAACAGAAGAACTTTCAATAAACACGCTTCGCATGTTATCAGTTGATATGGTGGAAAAGGCAAAATCCGGACATCCGGGCATGCCTTTGGGCGCGGCGCCCATGATATATACCTTATACTCCAAATTCTTAAAGCACAATCCGGCTGACCCAAAATGGGCGGACAGGGACCGTTTTATCCTGTCAGCGGGCCACGGCAGCGCGCTTTTATATTCGCTTCTTCATCTTTACGGATACGGTATTTCATTGGATGACCTTAAAAATTTCAGGCAGTGGGAAAGCATTACTCCCGGACACCCGGAATACAATCTTACGCCCGGGGTTGAAGCCACAACAGGGCCCTTGGGCCAGGGGTTTGCAATGGGTGTGGGAATGGCAATCGCGGAAAAAAAACTTGCCGGATGTTTTAATAAAAAAGGGCATAATATAATAGACCATTATACTTATGGCATTGTGTCAGACGGCGACCTTATGGAAGGGGTTGCTTCCGAAGCCGCGTCCCTTGCCGGCACCATGAAACTTGGAAAAATAATATACCTGTATGATGACAACGGGATCTCCATAGAGGGCGACACTGATATTTCTTTTACGGAAAACGTAAAGGCAAGATTTGAAGCGTACGGATGGCACACTAGTATAGTGGCTGACGGCAATAATACATATGACATTGAACAGGCGATAAACGAAGCACGGCGGGAAAAAAACCGCCCTTCGCTTATTACGGTAAGGACACATATTGGTTTTGGTTCTCCCCGGCAGGATACAGCGCAGGTGCACGGTGAGCCGCTGGGAAAAGAAAATGTGATAAAGACAAGACGGTTTTTTGGCTGGCCTGAAGAATCTGATTTTTACGTGCCAAAGGAAGTATCGGATAATTTTACGGAGCTTGCAAAAGCAGGTATTCAATCACAGCGCGAATGGAATGACGGGATTGACGCTTACAGGTTAAGTTTCCCCAAAGAACAGTGGCTGCTGGATAAATATTTAAGCGGCAGTGTTAATGAAGTCCTTTTAAAAAATCTGGAATTTTTTCCGGAGGGTGAAAAAATTGCCACGCGTACGGCATCCGGAAAAGTAATGAACATTATTGAAAAATATATGACGGAATTTATGGGCGGGTCTGCGGATTTATCACCTTCCACAAAGACAGAGTTAAAAGGGCAGGGCAGTTTTGGTATTTCGGGGATGTGCAGCCGCAATATACATTTTGGCGTGCGCGAACACGCGATGGGCGCAATTATAAACGGTATGGCTCTGCACGGCGGTATAATTCCTTACTCCGCCACATTTCTGATATTTTCCGATTACATGAGGCCGGCTATAAGGCTTGCGGTGCTTATGAAAACGCATTCTATATTTGTATTTACGCACGACAGCATAGGGCTTGGCGAAGACGGGCCAACCCATCAGCCGGTGGAACAGCTGCCGTCGCTGCGTATGATACCGGGGCTTACCGTAATAAGGCCGGCTGATGCCAATGAAACCGTTGCCGCATGGTACACGGCGGTAACTCAAAAGATACCGTTCGCGCTTGTGTTCACACGGCAGGACCTGCCTGTGCTGGATAACGAAAAACATAAAGTATTTGAAAACGCGCAAAAAGGCGGTTACGTGCTGGAACATGGCGGGCAGAACCCGGACGTACTGATAATAGCCACGGGTTCAGAAGTTCATCCCGCGTTAAAGTCCGCAGAGCTTTTAAAAAGCAGTAATATAAAAGCAAGGGTGGTTTCACTGCCGTCCTATGAAATATTTTTAAGGCAGCCGGAAGTTTACCGTGAATCAGTAATACCTTCTCATTTAACAAAACGTATTGTTGTGGAAGCTTCTCATCCGGCATTCTTTAAAGGGCTTGCAGGCAGTGATGGTGTTGTTATTGGAATTGATAAGTTTGGCGCGTCCGCGCCGGGCGGCACGGTAATGGAACAATACGGCATGACAGCAGAAAATATAGCGGCAAAAGCAATTGAGATTTTTAAAAAGAAATAATATACGGAGGATAAAATGAAACTTGCTGTAATAGGCCTTGGCAGAATGGGGTTAAACATGGCGCTTAGGCTTGCACGCGGCGGCCACAGCGTCACGGCGTATAACCGCACGCCGGAAAAAACAAAAGAAGCGCAGAAAGAAAAAGGGATACAGGGCGCGTATTCGCTTAAAGAGGTAATAGATTCGCTTGAAGCGCCGCGCGTGGTGTGGCTTATGCTGCCGGCGGGCGACGTGTCGCAGAACCACATAGATGAATTAAAGGTAATAATGAAAGCGGGAGATATAATAGTGGACGGCGGAAATTCGCATTACAGCGGCGACATAAGCCGCGCGGAAGAACTGAAAAAATACGGCATAATGTATGTGGACGCCGGCGTATCCGGAGGCGTGTGGGGTTTAAACTGCGGCTACGGCATAACGGCAGGCGGCAGCAAAGAGGCGTTTAAAATAATAGAGCCCGCGTTAAAAACGCTTTCCCCGGAAAAAGGGTACCTGTACTGCGGTACTGCGGGCGCCGGCCATTACGTAAAAATGGTGCATAACGCGATAGAGTACGGGATGATGGAAGCATACGCGGAGGGGTTTCAGATATTAAAAGCTTCGCCTTACGCTGACGGGTTTGACCTAAAAAATATTGCCGGGGCGTGGAACCACGGAAGCGTTATAAGGTCGTGGATGCTGGGGCTTTTGGAAAATTCTTTTGAAAAAGACAAAGACCTGTCATCTATTCAGGGATATGTGCAGGATTCCGGCGAAGCGCGCTGGGCTTTAAAAGAAGCGGTGGATAACGGCGTTGCAGCGGATGTGATTGCGGCATCGCTGTTTAAAAGGTTTAATTCAAGGCAGAAGGACGTGTTTGCCAATAAAATAACCGCGGCTTTACGAAATGAATTTGGCGGCCACGAAACTGCCGGCATAAAGGCGGATGTGAAAACAGATTCGCCTTCGGCAGGCGGTGTAAAACATTCCGGGGGCAATAATGAAAAGCCAAGATGATACGATACAGGTAAACGTAAATGCGCAGGCTCATGCCCTGTGCGAAATTCAAAAGGGGTTAAAATGCGGCGTAATAATACCCGGCGCGTCAGGCGATTTAACTTACAGAAAGCTTCTTCCTTCATTATATAATCTATACGCGGCTAAAAGGCTGCCGGAAGAATTTTTTATTTTGGGGTATGCCAGGACGGTTATGGATAATGACACATTCAGAAAAACCGCCAAAGACGCGGTGTTAAATTCAAAAAAAATTGTTAATGATATACGGCTAAAAAGTTTTCTGGACAGGTGCAATTACATTTCCGGCGGTTATGATGACAAAGAGGCTTTGTTAAATCTGAAAAAACGAGCGGATGAACTGGCTGTGGAATTTAATACCGGGGGCAACCTGATAGTGCATATGGCCACTCCTTCGGAATTTTTCGGAAAAATTACAAAATGCCTGTATGAAGCGGGGCTGATAAAAAAAGACGGGGATGAAAAACCGTTTATTAGGGTCATGTATGAAAAACCTTTTGGGCGTGATAAAGAAAGCGCCAAAGCGCTTAATATTGAATTACTTGAATATCTTTCAGAAAAACAGATTTACCGTATTGACCATTACCTTGGCAAAGAGACTGTGCAGAACATCCTTGTGTTCAGGTTTGCCAACATGATTTTTGAACCGGTCTGGAACAGTGAATATATTGACAATATTCAGATAACTTTTTCCGAAGACATAGGCGTGGAACACAGGGCGGGTTATTATGAAAAATACGGAGCTTTAAGGGATATTTTTCAGAATCACATGCTGCAGCTTGCCGCCCTTATAGGGATGGAACATCCGGCGGGACTGGACGAAGAAAGCATAAGAAGCGAAAAAATGAAGTTTTTTAAATCAATAACCCCTTTTGATTTAAGCGGTTTAAAAGATAGTGTGATAATGGGGCAGTATGCTGCCGGCAATAATATGACAGGTTACAGGCAGGAACAGGGCGTTAATTCTGATTCCTGTGTTGAAACTTATTTTGCCTTAAAGATGTTTGTGGATAATAAGCGGTGGGAAGGCGTCCCGTTTTACATAAGGGCGGGCAAAAGGTTAAAACGTAAAACATCACAGATTGCCGTTGTATTTAAAAAAGTCCCGTCGTGCATGTTCTGCAGGGAACATCAGGGCAACACTATGTCTCCCAACATACTGGTATTCGGTATTCAGCCGGAGCAGGGTGTAAACCTTACGTTTCAGGCAAAAACGCCGGGGTCAAAAATGTGCTTAGCCCCGCTTGAAATGAAATTTAATTACAATGATTTATTCGGCGGGCAGGTATCTGATGATTATGAAACCCTTATATTGGACTGCATGCAGGGGGACAGGACATTGTTCTGGACAAAAGAAGGCTTGGAAATATCGTGGCAGCTGCTGCAGCCCGTGCTTGAACAGTGGGAAGCCTGCAGGATAGGTGAAAAACAGCAGCTTCTTCACATGTATCAGGCAGGGTCATGGGGGCCTGAAGAAGCGGATATGCTGATTGAAAAAGACGGAAGAAAGTGGATAATAAAAGAGTAATAGAAGTTTTGAATTTTGGAGGATAAATGGAAATAACGGTTCATGAATTTCCTGACATGAAAAAACTAAGCGGCCAAAGCGCGCTTTATATAGCTGGTATTATTAAGGGCAGTATTGAAAATAAAGGCAGGTGTATTATTGCGTTATCCGGCGGAAAATCCCCAAAGCAGGTTTATGAAAAACTTGCGGAAGCTGAGGTTAACGCGGGAATCAACTGGCGCAGGGTTTTTGTTTTTTGGGGAGACGAGCGCTACACAGGGCATACGTCAGACGACAGCAATTATTACATGACATACAGAAGCTTTCTTTCAAAGGTAAATATACCGCAGGAAAATATCTTCAGGGTGCCGGTGGAAGTGTCCCCCGCATCGTACGCGGCAATCCTTTATGAACGCATGATGGAAAAGTTTTTTATGTCCATGGGCGCGGTTAACGGAAAAAAAAGGACGCCTGTTTTTGACCTTATGCTGCTTGGGGTGGGCACGGACGGCCACACGGCATCATTATTCCCCGGCCATGAAGCGGTTAACGAGAAAAAAAGATGGGTGGTAAGTTTAAAAACCGCTGATAATATTCAGGAACGCGTTACAATGACCCTGCCGGTTATAAATTCCGCGTGCAATGTGGTCTTTATAGTCTCCGGTGAGGGCAAAGGCAAAATAATAAGGTCAGTGCTGGAAGAACGCGGCACAGACAAAAAAGAATACCCCGCCGCAAAAATCACCCCGGAAACGGGCACAGTTTGGTTTGTGGATAAAAGGGCGGTTAAGTAACAGCAGCAGCTTGGCAGCTGGGCAGTTAAGCGGCTTGGCAACCTGGTTTAGCATTGGTAGCCGCACCCTTTAGGGTGCGTGTTTTTGGTGTTGCAGGTTTGTATGTTCGGTCTTACCTCCGACTTTCTGTTCTTAATATACAGGATAAAACAACTCCGGAAAGGGTAATTTGACATGGAAAAAACAATTAAAGAACTGACAATGCTGCTTTTGTACTTAAACTCATGGAAAGAAAAATTAATTGACGGCGAAAAGGTTAACCGCAGCTGGAAAAATTTCCGTTATGAGGTTCTGGACCAATTGGAAGAAGAAGGCTTAATATACGGCGGTAAGAAATCAAAATCTGTCACTATAAGCGAAAAGGGTATGAAAACAGCGGTTAAGCTTGCAGAAAAATACATGAAAATGGGCAAAAAAACAGAGTAACTAATCTCCGGCATCTGTGATTATATTAACGTAGAGGCGTAATACATTACGCCTCGCACTTGAGCCTCGCACTTGATTTTAAATTGTAACTGGATCTGGTAGGCGCGTCCCTTTAGGGCGCGGCAGTTGATTTTGATCCGGTATTGGAATTTGATCTGGTAGACGCGGGTCTTCAGCCCGCGGCCTTTGTTCTGGTTTTTAATAAAAAAATCTATAGAATACGGAAAGTGAACATAAAACTGTTTACTTTGAATAACGTTGTTGGAGGGGAAATGAAAAAAATACTGCCGTTGATAATACTATGCCTGTTTGCATGTTCAATTTATAGTTATCCATATTATATGGAAAGTGCATCATCTGTCGGGATGGGCAATGCGAAAACTGCTTTGGCTGATGATGAAAATGCTATCTTTCAAAATCCTGCGGGTTTAGCCGGCATAGAGAATACATCGTTTTCTTTATCGGGCGCTTTGACAAAATACCTTTGGAAGGGAAGCACACATACCGCGGACTCCGGTGATTTTTTGTCTACCGCTTACGGTGTCAGTTATATAAATAAAAATTATGGTTTTAATATTTATGTCAGAGCACAGGGCGATGTGCTGAATAAAACTTTTTCTGACAATGGAGAGGCTGTCGATTCCTTAATATATGAGTATCAGTTAGCGGGGGCGTATGGAATAGATCTATTATCTAACATCTCAATAGGTATTAATGTTAAATATAATCATGTTATTTCCAAGATATCAGATGTCAATAATACTTTGCTTTTTGGCGCGGGAGTATTATTAGAAATAACGGAAGAGTTTAAGATGGGTGTTAATATTCATGATGTTGGAGGTATAAATTTTAACAGATATCATATTTGGGATGATTATGGAAGGGAGATGGAATCTGATATTTTACCTTGGGATATTGACTTTGGCATTAGTATAAAAGTATTTGACAGTTTGACAGCGGCATTTGATATTAAAAATATAATTGGAGGATACTTTGATCTGCCTACGGTAGTTCCTGCGTATGCAGGATATTTTCAGCCGGTTATTGCAAATACTATCAGCTATAACTTTGGCCTTGTTTACAGCGTTTCTGATTCTATCACGTTATTAAGCGGAATTATTATAAGAGAAGAACCGCAGGATTTCTTTTATTATATATATAACACCGGTGATTCGTTTAAGATGATTCAAAAAACAATTGTTTCTGCTGGATTGGAATGGCAAGTTGAAAATTGGATGTTTAACTTTACATTAAATGATGATTTTAGAGAAGTCGGCGATGTTAAAATGCCATTAAGTTACTATTTAACAATCAGATTAAATATTTAATAGAAGCCGGATATGGTTAAGGCTTAATACTTCTTTTACGGAGGGTACTATCATGGCAAAGAAAATACTTATTGCCTACGGGTCTTTTTCGGGGTCAACGGCTGAAACCGCGGAATTTATCGGAAAGAAGCTGTCTGAAAAGGGCATGCAGGCTGATGTGAAGCCTGTAAATAAAATTAAATCAGTTGAAGGCTATGACGGCGTTATCATCGGCAGCGGTGTTGTGATGGGGAAAATAAAAGGCTCTGTCGTGAAATTTGTCTCCGCGTACAAAGACGCGCTGTTAAAGGTTCCTGTGGGTTATTTTCTTGTATGCCTGACAATGCAGAAAGACACGCCTGATAACAGAAAAACCGCAGCCGGGTATCTGGATCCGGTCAGGGCTTTTGTCAAGCCGGTAAGTGAAGGGCTGTTTCCGGGCAAGGTGGATTTTAAAACGTTACCGTTTCCCATGAACTTTTTAACCCTGATGCCGGCCTTTAAAAAAGGCGTGCCCGAGGGGGATTTCAGGGACTGGGCAAAAGTGGAAAAATGGGCAGACGAGACAGCTTCAAAGTTTTAAAGTTTTTATTTATTGGATATGGGATAAAAGTTTATGGGATACTGCCTTGTTTTGGTAGGCGCGTCCCTTTAGGGTGCGGCAGTTGATTTGATTTTGTAATTGTATTTACCAAACATCCAAGCCTCTAAGCGTCCGAGTATCTGTTTTATCATCCTTTGGCCTTTCTGAAGCCGTGGTAATATATTATATTAGTAATATAATGTATTTGACAAAACATTATATTACTAATATAATATATTTAAACACGTAAAGAAGGTGAATAATGGAAACGGTGAAACTAAAAGAGCTTGTACAGTCCCACAGGGAAAGGTTTCTGGCGCGTGGTGGGTTAATAAAAAGGGAACTTCAGTCCGGGCTGGAAAAATTTTATGATACGGGTGAAATTGTGCTTATAACCGGCGTCAGGCGCAGCGGGAAGTCGTCGCTTATGCGGCTGATATGCGGTGATATTATGAAAGCCGGAGTCCGCAAAGAAAATATATTATATGTGAATTTTGATGATGAACGTTTTATAGATTTTACCAGCGCTGATTTTGAGGTTTTATATGAAACGTACCTGGAGGCGGAAAATCCGCGCGGGAAGAAATATTTCTTCTTTGACGAGATACAGAACATAAGCGGCTGGCAGAGGTGGGCAAACAGGCTTTATGAGCGGGGGGATACAAAGGTATTTATCACCGGGTCAAACGCATCCATGTTAAGTTCTGAAATATCAACACATCTTACAGGCAGGAACAGGCAGGCTGTAAACTGGCCTTTTTCCTTTGGGGAATACCTAAAATTTCATGAAGTTTCTGCGGCTGTTTCAAAACCTCCCTCTGCCGAGAAAAAGGCCGCGCTAAAGTCCCGTTTAAGTTTATACATAGCCGGAGGAGGATTTCCGGAAGCCGTGAAAAACAACGACGTCACACTGGTGGAGCAATATTACAAAGATATTATATACAGGGACATAATTTCAAGATACGCGCTGCGTAATTCGCGCGAGTTTAAAGAACTGTGCGTATATCTTTCTTCAAACATAGGAACCATATGCAGCTATGAAAACCTTGCTAAAATGATACATGCTAAAAACATTACAACGGTTAAAAATTATCTGGAATACCTTGAAAGCGCGTATATGTTTTTTAGGCTGCCGATGTTTGATTTTTCCGTAAGAAGGCAGATATATAATCCCGGAAAATTCTACTGCGTTGACACGGGGATGGCCAAGGTAACAGGTTTTAAATTCTCCGAAAATGCCGGGCATATTTATGAAAACGCTGTTTTCCTGGAATTAAAGAGAAGAAACAGGGAAATATATTACTGGAAATCAAAGGACGGCCATGAGGTTGATTTTGTCTGCAGGGAAGGGATGAAAATAACCGAAGCCATACAGGTGTGCCTTGATATATCCGCGGAAAAGGCTAAAGACAGGGAAATAAGGGGGCTGGTAGAAGCGGCAGCCGAGTTGAAGGTAAAAAAACTGACCATAATAACCAAAGATGAAGAAAAGATAATAAATCATGGCGGCTTAAGTGTGGCAGTGGTGCCGATGTGGAAGTGGCTGCTTAAACCCGCTTAATTATGAGACAGGTATTATGCCTTGGCAGGTTTGGCTTTTGTCTTAATAATGTTTTCATTTATGGGATAGAATTTTTGGAATTGGTAGACGCGGGTATTCGGCCCGCGGTTTTTGTTTTTGCAGGGACGGCGCTACCGCACCGTCCGGGTAATAAAATAATATAACTTATGGAGATAATATGAACAAAAAAATATTAGTGTTAAGCGTGCTTTTTTTATTTTTAATTATGGGATGCGGTGCAAAAAATCAAACCGCAATTGGGGTCATGGATCCGCAGTACTGGAAAACGCAGGCTATTAAGGATATAATTCCATTCTGGGAAAAAACCATTGATGAAGACTACGGCGGTTTTCATACTGACGTAACTTATGAAGGGCAGGTTGAAGCGGGAAGCAAACTTCCAAGGATGAATTCAAGGGTTGTTTTTGGTTTTGCCGCCGCGTATATGCTTTCAGGCGATGAAAAATACCTGCGTTTTGCGGAACATGGCATGAAATACCTTAGTGACGCGGGGTGGGATAAAGAAAACGGCGGCTGGTACGCTTTTACTGATGATTACGGCGGCGGCGATATGGGCGCTAAAAATATGTTTGACCAGACGTATGGGAATTTAGGGCCTGTATTTTATTATATTGTAACGGGGGATAAAAGAGCGCTGGAACTTGTGGGGCGGACGCATACGCTGATGAATGAAAACGCATGGGATAAAAAGTATGGCGGTTATTATACGATGGTGGATAATCAGTGGCAGAACATTACAACCGCCAAATCGTTTAACGCCCAGCTTGATACATGCACGGCATATTTAATCTACTATTATCTGGCAACAGGGGACGAAAACCTGTTACAGGATTTAGTACGCCTTTGTGATGTTATTGTTGAAAAAATGGTGGATAAAAAAACGGGTTTTGTGGGTGAAAGCTATACGGCTGACTGGACCGGCAAGGAAACTGAACTTTGGGGAGGGCACAATACAAAAACCGGCTGGGTTATGATGCGCATGTATTATCTTACAGGTAATAAGGAGTATTTAACGGCGGCGCAGAAAATAGATTCCGCCCAAAGAAAGTATATGTGGGATAAAAAACACGGCGGATGGTTTTTTAAATTCATAAGCACCCGCCCCGGTTCAATTGACGATTCCAAAGACTGGTGGACCCAGGAAGAAGGCAATAATCTGATGCTTAACATGTATTATCACTCCAAAGATAAAAAGTAAATTGAGATATTTAAAAAAAGCGCGGAGTTCTGGGATAAGTATTTCATAGATAAAACATACGGGGAGTGTTATGAAACCCTTCTGGCGGACGGCACACCGTCGTCGCGCGTTAAAGGGACAATGTACAAATCCGCCTACCATACAATGGAACAGGCCCTGTTTAATTACCTGTATCTTAGCCTATATGTCCATAAAAAAGACGCGGAACTGTATTTTAATTTAAGTTCAGATACGGAAGGGCAAAAGCATTATGTAAACATACTTGAAGCAAAAGAGGTAAAGATAAAAAGCGTGGAAATTGACGGTAAAGCGTGGGAAAAGTTTGAAGATGATTATGTTTTGCTTCCAAAAGGGAATAATATGAAGGTAAAAGTGGTATTTGGGATAGAGTAATGGGTGATTTGTATTTGTTATCGCACAGATTGTATTTTTGTCTTGGTAGACGCGGGTCTTTAGCCCGCGGTAGTTGGTTCAGTTTTTGTAGGGATAGCGCTCCCGCGCTGTCCGGTATTTGATTTAGTTTTTGTAATTGTCTTTGCCGACCTTCCAATCATCTAATCATCCAAACATCTGTTTCACTGTCCCTCCGTCCCTCCGTCCCTCGTATTTTTATTGCAGTTTTCATCTATGTATTTTCCGCTTGCTGAATGCCCGGTGTTGTTATAGACTTGAAAAGCTTTAAAGTTATATGTCAGGGCAGACATCAGGCCTTTATAAAATGGAGGAATTAAATGAAAAGAATATTAACTGTTTTTGTTTTATTATACATTATACTGTTTCTGACAGTTTCCTGCCAGAAACCATGTAATACCTGCCCCACGGTTGTGGAAGTTACTGTCGTGGTTATAGCCACATCCACGCATACATGCGATTATACTGCCACGGTCACGTGCACCGCTACGCCCATAACTTCCGCAACACCCACATGCACAATTACTCCAACCCCCACAACCACAAGAATCTGCAGCCCGGAGCAGTGTAATGGTATTGACGACGACTGCGACGGTATTATTGACAATGATTTTCCTGAACAGGGGCAGGAGTGTTTTGAAGGGTATGGCGCATGCAGGCAATCCGGTGTTTTTGTGTGCAACGGCAGCAGCGGGGTAATCTGTAACGCTGTAGCATTGGAACCGCAGACAGAGATATGCAACGGCCTTGACGATGACTGTGACGGCCTTGTTGATGAAGATTTTCCTGATTTGGGACAGCAGTGTTTTGAAGGGCTGGGTGCGTGCAGACAATCCGGTGTTTTTGTGTGCGACAGCGGCGGCGGGGCAATCTGTAATGCTGAACCGTTGATGCCGCAAACGGAGATATGTAACAACGGGATTGATGACGACTGCGATGGATTAATAGACATGGAAGATCCTGACTGCATACTATAACTGACGCAGGACTTCATCCCGCGGTTGTTGGTTTGTCTTTGTAGGGACAGCGCTCCCGCGCTGTCCGGTATTTGATTTGGTTTTTGTTATTGTCTTTACAAAGCCTCCAAGCATCTAACCTTCCAAGCATCTGTTTTACTGTCCCTCCGTCCCTTTTGCGTATTTAATCAAAAAACCTACTTGACAAAATAGCTACAAAATAGTAAATTTAAATTGGGTCCTGATCATTATATAGGCAGCATAATGATGCAGGGGGCAGAAGGGAGAAAAAAATGGGTACAAAGAAAAAAGTTTTTGGGAGAATCTGGGAGGATAACAGGTTTCAAAGCCTGTTTGTGTGTTCGTGCGGGAAAAGGGAGTGGGTAATTGAAACCGAAGAAGATCCCAAAAAAGTTATATGCAATATCTGCGCAAACACACACTACCTGAAAAAAAGCAAAACCGGACGTTATATGGTATTGGAAAACGCGTAAAAATTTCTAATATCCTGTCCGGGATAATCGCTGATCTTAATGCAAACTTAGGGTCATACCCCAAGTTTGCATTGAACATTTCTGACGCGTGATGCTGGTTTTTACCTGTAGAACCGCAATGTATTGCAGCTCGTATTTGAATTGGAATTGGTAGCCGCGTCCCTTTTCCGGCCGTCGCAGCAAAAAACTGTTATGGCGGAGATGGCAGGGCGCGTTGTTTAGATTTGTGCCGTTGCAGACACGGGTCTTTAGTTCGCGGTAGTTGGCTTAATTTTTTGTAGGGATAGCGCTCCCGCGCTGTCCGGGTTTTGAATGTGTCTTGTTATCGCACAGTTTGTATTTATGACCTGGTAGACGCGGGTCTTCAGCCCGCGGCCTTTGTAGTTGTTTTTACCAAGCCTCTAAGCCTCAAAGCATCCAAGCCGCCATTAGTATTTTAGGGTAGTTAACAGAAGTATTAACTTGACAAAACACCTACAAATATGTAATATAAATATTGTTCTTTCATTTTCTAATAAATGCAAGTGGCGCGGGGGTAGATGGGAGCCGAAGATGAAGGGAAAGGCAAGAGTTTTTGGGAGGGTGTGGGAAGATGACAAATATCACAGCCTGTTTGTGTGTTCGTGCGGGCAGACAACATGGGTAATGGAAACAGAGGAAGATATAAAAGAAGTTAAATGCAGTTTCTGCGAAAAGTCACATTTTCTTGTAAAGAATAACAGCGGGCGTTATATGGTAATGAAAGTAAAATAAACAGCAAAGCTGACCGGGAGGGTGAAGTGAAAAAAATCTTTCTATTAATGGTAATATTGCTTTTATCAAATATGTCTTTTGGAGAAGTTATTAAAAGCATTGGTGAAATTAACGGCGGAATTAATCTGCTTGCGATGACCGAATACAACAAAGACGCTCAGGAACAAAACGAAAGTTTTGAATCTTTAAATGCATCTTCGGATTTTAGGCTGATTACTTCCGGCGGCTTGGTAAGCATTGCCGGGGCTTATATATTTGACAGCCCGTCCGGTTTATGGGCGTTTTATTTGAAAAATGATTACATTATTGTTCTGGATAATGACAGTAAAGTGTTTTGGCCTAACAGCACCAATGAATTACTGACTATGAAAAGTAATTTAAGCGCTGATTATTTTGGCCTTGGGTTTAGAAAGTATTTTCAGGACAAATGGAAAAATGAACAGGTGAATTTCTTTCTTGGATTTGATGCTGGTATTATGTATTCAATTGCAAATCAGGTGGAAGGCAATGCATATACAGCAACAGGCGATGAAATGGGAACGCTGTCTGTTACGCCGTTTGGTTTATTTTTTGGAACCTGTTTTGAAGCGGGCACAGATTACTGGTTTAATGATAACTTTGGATTAAATTTTAAAGCGGGGTACAGGTATTCAAAAGGTGATTTAGAGGGAATATTCCGGGGAACCGGTTATTATTACCCTCAAGACGGCTCCCTTATGGTTCAGCCTGTTGATTATTCGGGTTTGTATATTAATGGCGGAATATCTTTTTCTTTTGGAAAATCAAAAGCAAAAGAGTCTGGCGTAGCACAGGATATTGATGATTCAATCTCTAATCTATCAAATGAAGGTGTAGAACCTTCTGATGTCGAAAGTATTTCGGAGTCAGAAAAGTTGCCCGCGCTGCCCTCTGATAACAGTGAATACACGGAATTTATGAAAAAAGGCGATATAGAGTTTGAACGCAAACGTTATAAAATCGCATTGGTGTATTTTGAACAGGCGGCTTTAATTCAGGAGACGGCTGATGTATATAAAAGAATCGGGAATTGTAATTTTTATCTGGAAAATAAAGCAGAAGCAAAAAAAGCATATACAAAATCAATAGAACTAAATCCGCATGACATACAGCTGATCAATTGGCTGGAGAAATATTAGTTTCTCAACTCAAACTTGGGGTCAGACCCCGGGTTTGAGTTGAGAAGTATATTTTGATACTTATTATCATGTGGTTTAAATTGACGCGAAACGCGGCAGGGTTTATAATAGCCATAATTACCAAATAGCAACGGGAGGGCGCAAAGCCTACATGAACCTGACAAAAGAACAGGCAAAACAAGAGCTGCAAAAGCTTGTGGATTTATTTGAAAAAGAAATGAAATCCGGCGAAGCCATGGAACTTAACGAGGCTAACACCAAAAGCACCTTCATTGAACCTCTTTTAAGGCTGCTTGGGTGGGATACAAACAATCATAATGAAGTCTGTCTTGAAGACGCAATTTCCCGCAAGCGTGTGGACTATTCTGTGCGTTACAACGGCAGGGTGGAATTTTTTGTAGAGGCTAAGCAGGTAAGCGTAAACCTTGAAGATAAAAAGTTTATTAATCAGGCAATAGGATACGGGTACAGCAGAAAAGACGTGCCTTTTGTGGTTTTAACCGATTTTGAAGGCTTTAAGTTATTTGACGTAACAGTAAAGCCGGATATAAGAAACATAAGAAAAGGCATAAAACTTGACCTTAACTGGAAACAGTATGTAGATAAATTTGATGACCTTTGGATGCTTTCCAAAGAATCGGTTATAAACGGGGATTTAAACAAACTTCTTTCAACCAAACCAAAAGACAGGGTTCCTGTAGATAAAGCCGTCCTTAATGACCTTAAAGTCTGGCGTGAGCACCTTGCCAAAGACATCTACAAAAACAACCCGGATTTATTTCACTCCGGAGATTTGGAACGTGACGCGGACTACTTAAAAGAAATTAACCAGAAGCTTTTAGACCGAATAGTATTTATGCGTTCCTGTGAAGACAGGGGGCTTGTAGCAGGGCATTCTTTAAGGGCGCTGTTTGAAGACAGAAGCGACAGCCTTGGAACAAGGACAATGCAGGTAATACTGGACAAAGAATTTGCCTTTTATAACCGCATATTTGACAGCGAACTGTTCCGCCCGCAGGACTGGGAAAAAGACCTTAAAATAGAATTTAAGACGCTTAACGCTATAATAGAAGATACCTATAACCCATATCAGTTTGACGCCATACCGTTAGAAGTGCTTGGAAATATTTACGAGCAGTTTTTAGGTTACACAATAAGGGTCACGGACAAACAGGTAAAGTACGAAGAAAAGCCTGACGTAAGAAAAGCAGGCGGCGTTTATTACACGCCTGAGTATATTGTGGATTATATAGTAAAGAATACAGTAGGCAAAAAGCTTGCGGAATTAAAGGAAAAAGACATAAAAAAATTAAGAATACTTGACCCTGCATGCGGTTCGGGCAGCTTTCTTATTCGCGCGTATGAAGAAATGCTTAACTGGTACAGGGATTTAAAAAGAAAACAGTCCACAGAAAAAGCAGATAAACAAAGCCAGGATAAGTTATTTGAACAGGGAAAACAGCAGGGCGATGTGCTGAATATCGCGGAAAAGGCAGAGATATTAAAAAGGCATATATTTGGCGTAGATTTAGACGAGCAGGCAGTGGAAGTTACCAAACTTTCACTTGTTTTAAAGATGCTTGAAGGGGAATTTGTGCCTATCGGCGGCCAGGGCGTACTACCTATGCTTAATCAGAACATCAAATGCGGCAACTCCCTTATATCCGGCGACCCGCTACTGCTTACAAGGTACTTTGGGAATGATTATTACAAGATAAAACCTTTTAATTGGGAAGAACAGTATAAAGAGGTTATGGCAGAAGGTGGATTCGACTGCGTTATCGGCAACCCTCCGTATATTGGATTTCAAGGTTTCAAAAAGGAAAAGGAGTTTTACACTGACGTATATTCAAGTGCCAAAGGAAAATTTGATATATATGTATTATTTATAGAAAAGGGTATAAAAATTATTAACAAAAATGGTCTTATGTCATATATTTGTCCTACGGGTTTTATGAAACGCAATCACGGTATTGAATTAAGGAAGTATATATTAAACAATGTCAATGTTGAAGAAATTATTGATTTTGAACATGAATCAATATTTAAAGATGCGTTAAATTATACAGGTATATTTATATTTTCAAAATCTAAAGCTAAAGACAATATGCTCAAATACAAAATAGGTTTAAATGGGAAGCTTGAATATTATCCACAAAAAGAATTAGGTGAGGGTTTATGGATTTTTAGAAATCCTTTGGAAACTAAAATAATAGAAAAAATCAATAAATTAGATAATGTTAAAAAATTGATTGAAGTGACAGATGATATTACCGAAGGAATTGTCACCGGTTTAAATGACATCTACCTTTTGGATTCGGAAACAATCAAAAACAATAAAATCGAAAAAACTTTTTTAAAACCATGTATAAGAGGCAGAAATATAAGAAAATACTACTTGGACGCTGTAGACGAATACGTTTTTTATCCATATGATGTAAATAATGATTTGATACCTGAAAAAGAAATAAAAGCTAAAGCTCCAAATTATTATAAATTTTTAACATCTAATAAAACCGAAATTAACAAGAGAGAATACTTTACTAAATCATCAAAAAAATGGTATGAACTTTGGAATCAGAGAAAAACAAAGAATTTTACCAATATTAAAATTATTGTACCAGAACTGGCTGAATCAAACCGATTTATGATTGATGATAAAGGTTATTACTACGGGGATACGGTTTGTGGCTTTTACTTTGAGGAAAAAGCCGACGTAGATATTTATTACATTTTGGGTATTCTAAATTCTCGATTAATGGAATGGTATTATAAAAAAACAACAGTGCCAAAAGCTAATGAATTCTTTATATATAAAACTATGTTTCTAAAAAATCTACCAATTTTTGTTATAGATAAGAAGGATGAAGCTCAGGTGGTTAGACAAAAAAGAATATCTGATTTAGTTAAAACAGTATTGTTACTGAGTTCTCAGTTAAATAATAACAGAAAAGGCGCACAAGGTAACCAGATTGACAAAGAAATAGACTCAGTGATGCAAAAAATTGATGAAGAAATATATGGGTTATATAAGATTTCACAAGAAGAAGTTGAATTGATAAAAGTGATTAGTAATAAAAATAGGGAGGTGTAAGATGGGCGAATACAGAAGAGAAACTATAAAATTGGAAAAGTTAACCATAAATCTTGGTAATCCCAGATTTGACCAGAAAGAAAATCAGAGGGATGCCATTATTGCAATGGTTAATGATCAAGAAAAAAAGATAATAAATCTTTCAAAAGATATAATTGAAAATGGGGTTAACCCATCTGATGTCATTATGGTTTCTGAAATGGATTCAGACACATATGTGGTTCTGGAGGGCAATAGACGTGTTGTAGCCTTAAAACTGTTACTTAATCCGGATATAATAAAGAATGAAAATGAAAGTTTCTATAAGAAAATAATAAAATTAAGTTCCGTATTTAACGCTAAACCAATTAAAGCGTTAGATTGTGTTGTGTTTGATGAATATAAAGATGCAAATAAATGGATAGTTTTAAAACATACTGGCGAAAATGAAGGTAAAGGAGTTGTGGAGTGGGACGCGCAACAAAAACGTAGATTTGAAGAACATACAAAAGGAAAAATGAATGTATCTTTGCAAATAATAAATTTTTTATCTAAAAGAGATGATGTTGACGATTCTTTAAAAGCAAACTTTGATAAGATTCCTATAACGAATTTAGAGAGACTTGTTGAAGATAAAAAAGTTCAAGAATTTTTAGGCATTAAAATTGAAAATGGTTTATTTGAATCGAAAGTTGAAGAAAAAGAAGTAGTAAAAGGTTTAGTTAAAATCGTAAGAGATTTAATAGATAAAAGAGTAAAAGTTAAAAAAATATATAAAAAAGAAGATAGACAAAGATATTTGAACGAATTTACTCCGGAAGAAAAGCCCGATACTAAAAGAACAAGCAAAGAGGTTTGGGGACTTGGAGAGAGCTTAGTTGATAAAAGAAAGATAATACCAAGATCTTTAAAGTCTACAAAAAGTAGAAATAAGTTAATTCCAAGTGGATATGTCTTAAAAATAAGACAGCCAAGAATTAACGATGTTTTTATTGAGTTGAAAGCGCTTAAATTCGATAAATATACAAACGCAATAGCAATTCTATTTAGGGTTTTTTTAGAGATGAGTGTTGATGAATATATGAGTAATAAAAAGATCGGAACTAAAGAAGAAATAGAAAGTAAATTAAGATTACGGGAGAAAATTACAAAAGTCATAGAATATATGTGTAAAGAAAATATAATGACAAGTAAAGAATTGAAACCTTTGCGCGTTGCGGTAAGTGATAAAGATGACGTGATATCAATTGATACATTTAATGGCTATGTTCATAATAGATATTTCCAGCCAAAAGAAAAAGACCTAATTAAGAGCTGGGAAAATTTAAGTACATTTATTTTAAAGTTGTGGTGTTAGTATGCGATTTTTGTCCCCGTTAAGATATCCAGGTGGAAAAGGCAAAATAGCAGATTATATAAAGACCATCGTTAGCAATAATGGTTGTTTGGATGGGACTTATATAGAACCATATGCTGGCGGTGCATCAGTTGCCCTATCATTATTATTTTCGGAATATGTTAAGAAGATTGTAATAAATGATTTTGACAATATGATCTACTCTTTTTGGCATAGTGTCTTATACGATACAGAAAGACTTTGTAAACTCATAAATGATTCAAAGGTTAATGTTGAAACATGGAAAAAAATGCATAAAAGAATAAAAAGGCCTTCTGAGTATACATTACTTAATCTTGGTTTTACAGCATTCTATTTAAATAGGACTAATAGGTCTGGTATTATAAAAGGTGGCGTCATAGGTGGAACGGACCAAAAAGGGAAATGGAAAATAGATGCGAGATTTAATAAGAAGGAGTTAATAAGTCGGATAGAGAAAATTGCAAGATATAAAAGTCGAATAGAGATATCTAATTGCGATGCGATTACATTAATAAAAAAACTTAAAAAATCCAAAGATATGAAGACTATTTTGTATTTGGATCCACCATATTTTGTTCAAGGACATTCACTTTATATGAATTATTATAAACCAGAAGACCATAAGCAAATAGCAGAACAAATATTTGGATTGGGTGAGCAAAAGTGGATAGTAAGCTATGATGATGTAAAAGAGATAAGGCGTATTTATAGCAATTATAAAAGTATTAAATACAAGCTACACTATAGTTCGGGTGAAAAGAAAACTGGAAATGAAATAATGTTTTTTTCAGATAACATAATAAAACCTAAAAGTAATTTTATACGGGATATTGTATGATGATGGATGAAATTGTAAGCATTTGTCAAAATAATAATTATAAAGGTGTTGTTCTGAAATGCATAGCCCAAAAAGCCGAAGTTGGATTTGTAAACTATTACACTTCGTTTACTTTTTCTGATGATATTTACGCTACAATTGGCGAACCTGAATGGCATGAGTACTCAAAAACACAAATCATTGTCCCTATTTTGAATTATGATGATGTAAAAAAGATTATAGAATTTACTTGTTTAAGAGATGATTTGTTATTAATGCGAAAACATTTTTCGGTTGAAGAATTTTATAAACTGTTGAAAAAAGTTGAAACAACAAAGCGTTTAGATATTGAAGGTAATATTATAAGTTATGATATTGATTTTGATCATAAAGAAGAATATGTTATTGGTTCACATTTTAACAGTATTTTTAGTTCTGGTAATTGTAATTTAGCAAGAAGTTCAACTGTTTTTGCTTTGTGGTC
Source organism: Candidatus Goldiibacteriota bacterium HGW-Goldbacteria-1 (assembly GCA_002839855.1). Taxonomy (NCBI): domain Bacteria; phylum Candidatus Goldiibacteriota; species Candidatus Goldiibacteriota bacterium HGW-Goldbacteria-1. The sequence continues at coordinate 271,898 of PGYV01000001.1, read as the reverse complement.
AAATGAAACGAATTATATGCCTTTAAAACCAGTTGAGACTGCAATAATCAACGGAATTGAAGTAAGTAGTCCTATAATTTCTTTAATTGGATTTTTAGGTGCTGATAAATTTAATGAACTCAAAGGTTCAATTGGCATATATTTTCCAAATTTTGATGCTTGGTTTTTAAGTGATAAAAAGGAAAAAGGAACAACCCCAAGTGAACATAATGGCACACGTGTAGAAGTTGGAATTGCCACGAAGAATAAGTCGGATATTAATAAATTATCAATTATTTATAAACTTACTAGGTCTGATGAGACCTTGCTTTGGAACATTTATAAATTAGATAATGTTAAATATCCAACCGGAAGTGAAAACGAAGTAATCATGTTTTATCAGCCGTTGCCAGATGATGTTGATAAAACATTTTTTATGCTTATTTCAAACGACATGAAAATATGTGATTTTACAACTGAACAACCTTATGTTGAAGAACTACATTATACAATGGACATTAATGGTGGTGGTCGAAAAGTTCGAAAAACTTTTTCGGTTGGTGATAAGTTAGATAAAAATAGCATTTTGCGAAAAAAGAAAGCAGATTTACTTCGATTAACAAAAAAGAAAGTTTTATATGAAGCTGGTAACCAACTGACAGCCATAATGGAAATTCAATCAATTGTAGATAAAGCAAATACAAAAGTTTCAATAATTGACCCTTATTTTGGGAATTGTTCTGATGATTGGAATATTTTAAGTAATATTGCTTCATCCACAAAGGTTATGATTTTAACTTTTTATGTAAATAATGATTTTGCTAATGATTTAGTAATTGCGAGGTCGTCAAATTTACAAATAGAAGTTGCAAAAATATTCTATCAACATCCTTTGTCACATAAACAATATAATCCAATACATGATAGATTTATAATTGTTGACGATAGTAATGTTTGGCAAGTTGGTACGTCAATTAATGGATTAGGGAAGCGTGCAACTACAATTATTAACATAAATAGTCCAGAGTCAGAGGATATAATTAAATTGTTCAATTACTATTGGACGAACCCTGCGCCGACCCATCAAGTTTTAATTAATGGCGTTTGGTCTACAATACCAGTAACAAAACAAATTATGTCTTAACGTACATCTGGGAAGTTCTTTCTAATATAAGTAATAGGGGACGGACCTTGAGTTGAGAGTTGATACTAAGTAAAAGTAAATAAAAATTTCAGACCTCATATATAGTTTTTATTCTCATTATTCCCCCTTGACAAAACCGTTATTTGTTCTAAAATTCAGTTTGTCAGGGCGTTTATGCCTTAAAAATTTGGAGATGAAAAAAGTATAGCCGAATAGTATGGTCGGGATTTATTAACCGGGAAAAACTTATAACCAGCCCGAACCATAGCCGGGGAAAACTTCAACCTTTCTTTTTGAAACAATCACTTACCTAAACGGGCGTAGCCTATCTATATTTATACCTATAGCTATGCCTAATAATCCAAAAGGAGATTTATGCAAGTACAGCAGCCTGTTGAAAAAATCAACGGGAAGAACGGCAGTAAGAACAGGGTAGTAACAAAAGGCCCGGTAAAGAACCTTGAACAGCACGTCCATCCGGAATGGTGGAGGAACATTTTCAATTCGTATTACATAATGACAGACGGCGATGTGGTGGAAGATAATCAGATTACAAAGCAGGAAATAGACTTTTTTTCCGGCGCTGTGAAGCTTAAAAAAGACGAATGTATCCTTGACCTTTGCTGCGGGCAGGGGCGCCACACAATAGAACTTGCTTCGCGCGGATTTAAAAACGTGCAGGGAATGGACAGGTCGCACTACCTTATTTCGCGGGCAAAATCTGTATCAAAGGGTAAAAACCTTGCGATTAAATTTAAGGAAGGCGATGCCAGAAAAATACCTTATTCCAATGACACTTTTGACGTGTTAATGCTTTTGGGCAACAGCTTTGGGTATTTTGAAACTTTAAATGACGATGTAATGGTCTTAAAAGAGGTCGCAAGGGTTTTAAAACCGGGCGGACGGGTGCTTATAGATGTAACGGACGGGGATTATGTAAAAAAGAACTTCAGCGCGCGGTCTTGGGAATGGATAGACAAGAAACACTTTGTCTGCAGGGAGCGGTCGCTTTCAGCGGATGGGGAACGCTTAATATCACGCGAGGTTGTGACAGACACAAAAAAGGGCGTGGTGGTGGACCAGTTTTACGCGGAGCGGCTTTATAACGCGGACAGCATATCATTCATAATGAAAAAAGCCGGGCTTTCTGCTATTAATTTTCATGGGGCTATGAATACGGAATCAAAACGGAATCAGGACCTTGGCATGATGGAAAGGCGCGTTATTGTGACCGCTGTTGTGGAAAAAGAACGCGCGCCGGAAAAACAGGCAAAGGATACCAAGGTCAGGGACGTTGTTGTGGTTATGGGCGACCCTAAGAAACCGGACAGTGTAAAACCTTCGGAAGTTTTTGATGATGACGATTTTCAGACCATAGACAGGTTAAAGGACGCGCTGTCAGGGTTAAAGCAGTACAGGTTTTCTTTTATGGATAACCACGCCAATCTTCTTGATGACTTAAAAAAAGTTTCACAGGATAACGCCCTTGTACTTAATCTGTGCGATGAAGGGTATGACAATGACCCCAGAAAAGAACTTCACGTGCCGGCGTTTTTTGAAATGCTTAATATTAAATATACGGGCGGCGGGCCGCAGTGCCTTGCTTACTGTTACGACAAATCGCTTGTGCGCGGAATAGCCGCGGAAATGGGCATACCTGTCCCCAAAGCTTTCTTTATAAAACCGGAAGACATCACATACGAACTTCCGGTTAATTTCAGTTTTCCCCTGATAGTAAAACCCAATTTTGGCGATTCAAGTTTTGGCATCACAAGGACAAGCGTGGTGCATAATTTAGAACAGCTTGACCGCGCTATTTCTGATGTCCGGGAAAAAACCGGATATGAAAAACCCATACTTGTTGAAGAGTTCTTAATAGGCAGCGATATCACAGTGGGAATTATCGGCAATCCGCCGGAATCCTACCGCATTATGCCCATTACCGAAGAGGACTATTCCGACCTTCCGCCTGACCTGCCAAAGATATGCGGGTACGAGGCCAAGTGGGACCCCACGTCCCCTTACTGGAAATACATTAAGACAATTCCGGCAAAACTGCCGGCTGAAACAGAAAAAAATATTCAGGAGTGGTGCGTGAAGCTGTTTGAGCGGCTTGAATGCCGCGATTACGCGCGCCTTGACTGGCGGCTGGATTCCAAAGGCAACCCTAAACTGCTTGAAGTAAACCCCAACCCGGGCTGGTGCTGGGACGGCCACTTAGCAAAGATGTCAAAGATGGACGATGTGTCATATTCGCAGATGCTGGGGCTTATAATCAAAGCCGCAGAAAAAAGGTACGACGTGCAGGAAAAAAGAAGGTTAAGCGGGTTAAAGAATATATAAAGGCAATAAGCGTTGTTTAGGTTTATGTTTTTGTTTTGTAGGGATAGCGCTCCCGCGCTGTCCGTGTATTTGTATTGTCCTGGTAGACGCGGGTCTTTAGCCCGCGGCATTTGATTCTGAATTGGACTTGGATCTGGATTTGGCAGCCGCACCTTTTCCCGGCCGTCGCAGCAAAAAATTTGCTATGGCGGAGATGGCAAGGCGCGTTGTTTAGATTTATATATTTGGTTTTGTATTTAAACGCCCTGTCCGGGGTCAGGCCCCGGACAGGGCGTTTACACTGCGGATCTTTTTGTCTTGGGTATTAAATCAACTGCCGCGCATAATAACGAGCAATTTTATTATAGGCTCGTTATTAAAAGACCCGCGTCTACCAAGGCAAAACCGTCCCTAATTACCTTTTCCGCAAAATAGAAATGTCCTATTTATTATCCTGCCGCTTCAATTTGCAATATCAAAAAAACTTGACAAATCGGATTTTCTTATGTAAAATTTTACATAACGAGATACTTAAAGGGGAGGGGTAATGTATATAGCGGAGTATTATATAAGCCCCGGCGGAAATAAGCCGGTGGAAAAGTTTATACTGGAACAAACAGCGGAATGGCAGTCGTGGATATTCGCGGCACTGGAGCTGCTGCAGGAAAGGGAAGGCAAGCTTAAAAATTACCTTGCTGAAACAAAGCACATTGAAGATAAAATTTTTGAGCTGAAATTTAAGCAGATACCTGTAAGGATACTTTACGCGTATCATCCGCGTGTAAGGGGCAGGATGGTTCTTCTTCATGCTGTGATTAAGAAAAGAGACGATCTTAAAAGGAAAGATATTGAAACAGCTGAAACCAATTACAAGCAGATTTAACAAACGGAGGAATATTATGAAACGTAAAGATAAAGCAACCACAGAAAGCGTATTTAAAAGCGCGGCTACAAAAAAACTGATGGAAAAGCCGGTTTTCAGGGTTATGGTTGATGAAAGAAAGGAACTGCTGAAAATAGCGGAAGAAATAGAGAAGAAAAGAAAAGAGCAGTGCATTTCGCAGTCTGCCCTGGCTAAGATAACTCAAATTCCGCAGGAAGAACTGTCAAGGATTGAAAGAGGCAAAAGAAATATAACCCTTGAAACCTATTTCCGTATTATCAGGGGGTTAGGTTACAAGGCGGAGATTAAATACCATAAAATCCACGTCCCACATAGTACGCACGCGTAATATTTTTAACTGTAACCGCATTGCACCGATATTTTTATTCCGCAAAATAGAAATGTCCTGTTGATTATCCTGCCGCTCTTTTTGTAAAAAAACAGAAAATAACTTCTGAAAAATACCTTGTTTTATTGTACGAAAATAGAAAATTCGCAATTCCACTTTCACAAAACGGATTTGCGAATTGACAATATTATTCAATATTCTGCAGTGGTAGACGCGGGTCTTTAGCCCGCGGCAGTTGATTTGTTTTTTATCGTAGAGGCGCAATATATTGCGGCTAGTTTTAAAAGCGAGGCGTAATATATTACGCCTCTACAGGTAAAGACGAAGAATCAAAAAATGTACTTTAAAAGGTGCGCCTACCAATGCATAAATCAAAAACCGCGGGCTAAAGACCCGCGTCTACCACAGCAAAACCAAGCTGCCAAGCTGCCTAACTGCCCAGCTGCCCAGCTGCCCAGCTGCCCAGCTGCTTTTTTCTGCAACGTTTACCACTCCGGCGCATTGTAATATAGCGGTATAAAACTGCTTTTGCGCAAAAACGCCGGAGATGAAAATGAACCTTAAACTGATTAAAAAATCCATTGTATTCATTCTGTTAATATTTTGTGTATTGCCTGCTTTTGCCTCTGAAATAAGCGGTAAAATCCGCCTTAATTCCGTGGGGTTTAAGCCGGAAATGGCAAAGTTTGCCACTGTTGCGGGCAAGTGCGGCGATTTTACCGTGAAATCCGCGTCGGATAATAAAGCGGTATATAATGGAAAAGCGTCTGCACCGGTTTATGATAAAGAGACTGCGGAAGATTTATGCACCCTTGATTTTTCTGAACTTAAAACCCCCGGTACATATTATATAGAAGCAGGGGCTGCCGGCAGGTCGTGTAATTTTGTAATCTCTGAAAATGTTTTTGACTCCCCATTCTATGATTCTGTCATGGGGATGTACCTGTGGAGATGCGGGACAGCGGTAAGTGCCGCTAATAACGGCAGTACTTTTGCTGCTGAAGAGTGCCATACTGATGACGCTTATCTTGATTATGTCGGCGGCACGGGGACAAAAGACGGTACAGGAGGCTGGCACGATGCGGGCGATTACGGCAAGTATACTGTTAATGCCGGTATCACAGTGGGGCTTATGCTTAAAGCTTGGGAGCAGTTTGGGGATAATATAAAAAGGGTAAAATTAAACATACCGGAATCGGGCGGCGTAATACCTGATTACCTTGCCGAAATTAAATATGAAACAGACTGGCTTTTAAAAATGCAGGCAGATGACGGCAGCGTTTACCACAAAATTTCAACTTTAACTTTTCCCGGCGCTGTAATGCCTGACCAGGACAGGGCGCGCAGGTACTTTGTTCCGTGGTCCAGCGCGGCAACCGCGGACTTTGCCGCTGTACTTGCGGCTATGGCAAAAAACATAAAACCATATGACACGGCAGCAGCCGTAAAATATATTTTAGCCGCGGAAAACGCGGCGCGTTTTTTAAAGGCAAATCCCGACAACCATAAATCTGACCAGAAAGCATTTTCCACCGGTGCTTATGACACAGGCGACAGCGACGACAGGCTGTGGATGTACGCGGAGCTGTGGGACGCGACAGGCAAGAATGAATACTTAAAAGAATTTGAAAAAGCCGCGGCGCAGTATCCATCTAAGTTTGATACAGACTGGGACTGGCCCAATGTAAAAAATCTTGGAATGCTTACGTACTTATTCTCCAAACGTGAAGGTAAAAATAATACCCTTATTGATGACATGAAAAAACAGTTAATCGCCTGCGCTGACAGTATTACAAAAACCGCTTCTGAAAACCCGTACGCAAGGGGGCTTGGCACGTCCTATTACTGGGGATGCAACGGCAGCGTGGCAAGGCAGCCTTTAATACTTCAGTCAGCCAATTTAATAAAACCCGATTCCGCATATTTAAAAACCGCGGCAGATGCTGTGGCGCATATATTTGGAAGAAATTATTACGGCAGGTCGTACGTGACGGGAATAGGGCACAATCCTCCTTTAGACCCGCACGACAGAAGGTCCATGGCTGATAATCTGAAAGAACCATGGCCGGGTTACCTGGTGGGCGGCGGCCACGACGCAAAAGGTTGGAAAGATGAATACGGAAGTTTTGCGACAAATGAAATTGCCATTAACTGGAACGCTTCCTTGATATACGCGCTTGCGGGATTCTTATATAACGGCCCGGAATATACCCCCACCGCCACAATGACGGGGACGCCGCCCACTTTAACTCCCACATTCACGCCGGTGCCAAAAGATTTAATTTATGACGGCGATACAAAAGGCAAAAGAATAAAAGATAACACGCAGGGCGAAGCAGAAGGCATTATGGATTACGCGGGCGGCGTAAAAGGAAAGGCGCTAAGGATGCATTTCATGGGTAACAACGAAGAAGCGCAGAAAGTATGGCGTTTAAAAAAACCGGTTTCTCCTGACGGCTTTAATTATATAGAGTTTGACGTGAAAGCGGTAAAGGGTACAATGCCGGAGTTATATTTCAGTTTAAGCATGGGCGCTTCAAGCGATATGCTTTTAAACGTAAATGATTACTGTGAAAAACCCATATCCGCGAACTGGACAAAAGCACGGTTCCCGATAGATGAAATGATGGTATCCGGGGATAAATATATAAGCGAGCTGATGTGGATAGGCATTGCGGGCAAAATTACTGTAATACTGATAGACAATATAAAACTGATAAACTACACCCCGCCCACGCCCACCATATCGCAGACGCACTCTGTCACGCCCTTTGTGACCGCCACACCTTCGGCCACAATTACCCCCACCGGCACCGTGACAGAATTTGTCACATCAACACCGACGGAGACAGTAACACCCACCTGTACAGCTTCGCCCACGATAACAGTGACTTATACAGCAACGCCTGAAACAGGCGTTAAAATTATCATAGATAATTCATCAAACCCGGGCTCTAAAAACCTGCTTGGATACATCTGGTACACCTATGATGATAAAAGTAATAATGGCACGTCGGAAATTTGGCCCAAACCCGGCAGTAATTTTGAAAAAAGCGGCAGCGGAAAAGATAATAAAGGCAAAGCCGCTGTCATGAAAGGAAAGGTTACCACCATGTTTCAGTGGGGATATTTAGGTATGGGCACAAAGCTGACCGCGGACGGGAAGACAATAAATTTAGCAAAGTGCGGCGGCGTGCGTTTCTGGCATAAAGGCGACGGCAAAAAATACAGGGTTAAACTGATATCCGCCCACCCGGACTTTAAGCAGGGTGAAGGCGATAATCACCTGGGTGTTGAATTTGAAACTTCCGGCGAATGGCAGCTTTTTGATATGTCAATCTACTCTTTTGTGAAAGAACCTTACTGGGGTTCGTTTGTAGAACCGGATGACGCCCTTTCAATGATAAGGGATATTCAATGGCAGACAAGGGAACAGCCCCACCAGAGCATAGAATTAATGATAGACGGCGTTGAAATTTACGGCTGTGAAAAATAAGTAAGACGCGTTGTTTAGATTTATGCAGTGGTAGGCGCGTCCCTTCAGGGCGCGGCAGTTGCTTTTTGTTTTACTTCCGACCCTCCGTGCATCCGACCCTCTGTTTTACAGGGTTTGGGTATATTTTTTCAGCGCACGCCGCAAATTGGTAATCTTGAAGTCAAATAAGCTTGAAATCTACAACCATGTTAATTCATTGGCAATCGGGAACCCGCGGTACATACATGTATGCCGGCGCGGCATTATATACGGATTGCCGCATACATAGTATGTTAGGGCGGCACGCACTGAAAAAACACACCCAACCCCTGTGGTTTTCTTCTAATTTTCCAATTTCGAATTTTCAATATTTGTTTTATCTTTGTTTTTACTTCCGTCCATCCGTGCATCCGACCATCCGACCATCTGTTTTAACGGGCTTGGGTATATTTTTTCAGCGCGCGCCGCAAATTGGTGTTCTTGCAGTCAAATATACTTGAAGTCCTAAGTGTGTTAACGTCATTGGCAATCCGGAACCCGCGGTACATACGGATTTGCCGGCGCAGCATTAAAGCGTCCCTGCCGTATACAAAGTGAGCTAGAGCGGCACGCACTGAAAAAACACACCCAACCCCTGTGTTTTTTATCTAATCTTCGAATATCGAATCTTCAATTATTTTGCATCCGACCGTCCGTCCCTCTGCTTTACCGGGATTGGGTATGGCAGTGGTAGGCGCGTCCCTTTAGGGCGCGGCAGTTGCTTTTTGTTTTACTTCCAACCCTCCGTGCATCCGACCATCCGTCCCTCTGTTTTTCCGGGTAAGACGTTTTAAATTTGACTTACATTTCATTATGCGGTATATTTAGTGAAACAGGAGGTATTCAATGTATACATGCACAGTGACATCAAAAGGGCAGATAGTAATACCGGCGCAGATACGCAGGCGGCTTAACATAAAAACGGGTACAAAACTGTCAATGCAGGATACGGGGTTAGAAATAACCATAAGGCCGGTAACAGAAGAATATCTTGACGCGGTGGCGGGTGTTTTAAAGAGCAAAAAGAACCTTGCGCACGTGCTTTTAGAAGAAAGGGCCGCGGAATACGGCAGGGAAAAGAAAAAATGAGATTTGTCCTGGATTCGTACGCTATGATTTCATTTCTACAGCGTGAAAAAGGTTTTGAAACAGTAAAAAAAGCCATGGAAAAATCCATTCAAAAAGGGCAAAAAACCCTGATGACAACTGTCAACTGGGGCGAGGTTTATTACATCATAAAAAGGGAAGAGGGGGCCCGCGTGGCTGATGCCATGGTTGAAATAATGGACACCCTTCCGGTTGAACTGCTTCCCGCGGGCAGGGAAATTACCAGGCAGGCAGCTGCCCTGAAATCTGAAAAAAAGATGTCTTATGCAGACTGCTTCGCGGCTGCAGCCGCAATAATGCATAAAGCCGTGCTTATAACCGGGGATAAAGAGTTTAAGGAAGTTGAAAAGGAAATAGAAATAGAGTGGATATGAAGAAGTTTAGGATATAAATTTTAAGCAATAAGCAGATAAGCAATTAAGCATAAGCGAAATCCCATCCCTCGTGTTGCATGCCGTCTACCCAGTCAGCTCGGCGCTTAACAAATGTTGTTATTGTATTTTATGTATTGGTAGACGCGGGTCTTTAGCCCGCGGCAGTTGTAGTTGGTTTAGGTTTTGTATGGAAATATATAAACATATAACTTAAAAGATCCGCGGGCTAAAGACCCGCGTCTACCAAAACGAAATCTTGCCGTTGTGCTTCCGTCTCTCTGCCCCTAAATTTACCCGGTACTTCTGAAATACATACGCTAACACAAAATAACTAAAATTGTTATAAATTGTTGATTTTTAGTTATTTTGTGTTATATTTGGTTTGGAAGCTTAAATAAAAAAATGCCGGGTAATGATAATGACAGGGAGGTAATAAAAATGACCGCGAAAATGTCTTCATTTACAATCCAGATGGACAGCGAAATTAAGAATGAGTTAAGGGAAGTATGCGATAAAGAGGGTTACAAACTGAATAAATTCATTGAAAAAGCCGTAAAGAATGAATTAACCAGGCGGCAGCTGCAGGATGACTACCTTACATACGCGAATTACATGGCAAACGAAAAGGCAACCGCCGTGAATCTGGATGAATTCGCGGAAAGCATTGGGGTTAAGGCAAAGAAAGCGCATAAGGGTAAACTTTAATGACGGCAGTAAGGCTGTATAAGATTGCACAGACGGCGCAGATTTTTATGAAAATAAGGCCTATGATAAAGGAACGGCAGGAAGTATATGACGAAATCTGCACCCTTGCGCATAAAATACGCCCGTATAAAGAGAGCGAAGGCATCCGGCGCATAGCGCCGGGTTTCTTTAAATACACGGCAAAAAAATATATATTTGATTTTGAAGATACAAATGACGGTTATATTACAATAGCCAAAATCTCGTATATAGAAAAGGCATAAATAAGAACACGCGATTACTGTAAAGATTCATGTTATTTCTGCTGTTAAAAGTCGTATTTACAGAAAATGTTGTATTGAGTATAATCGTTTTGAGGGGAACAAAAAATCGGGAGGGTGTTATGAAGAAATCTGTAATTGTTTTAATGCTGTTTGTTTTTGTTATGGTTTTTACGGGGTGCGCGGAACTGGAAAAATATATTATTAAATCGAACTATAGCGCGCAGGAAGCTGAAGGCCAGACTGTAATAAATGCAGGAGCTAATGAAGCGTATTACGCTGCAAGGAAATGCCTTTTAGATGACGGCTTGAAAATAGTACGTAATTCAACGAGCGGCCCAATTATACTGGTCGGCGAATCCTATAAAATGAGAAGCGAAGGGGACAGGCTTACAAATACCCTGTTTACAAATATGCTTGGCGGTAAAAAAGCCACGGAAAGTGTTGTTGAAAAGGAAGTCAAAAGCAGGCAGTTTATTATTAAGGCCAGATATGATCAAAACTGGAAAATAATTGAAGGGCAGCTGGGTATTTTATACACCGGAAACATAACAGGGATAAACGGGCAGGGAAAAGTAGTAAAAACGATAGAAGCAAATGTGTTAGGAGAAGAAAGGCAGAGGGCGATGGCTAAGCTTAAAAGCTTAATTGCCGAATATACAAAAGACAGCAGCAAGATGGGGCAATAAGAACTTTATAATCCCTTTTAAAAGAACCGCGGGAGTAATCCTGCGGTTCTTTTAATTTATAAAACAAAAATGTTGACATCCGGGGATTCGCCCTGTATAACTATATTACCAAATGTTCATATAGTAATACAGGAGGAAAAATGGTTAAAATATTTAAAGCGTACGCGGATGAGACAAGGCTTAAAATCGTAAAACTTCTCCTGTCCAAACAGGCAAAAGGCGGGCTGTGCGTCTGCCAGATTTTAAACGCACTTCAAATGAAACAGGCGGCTGTTTCAAAAGCCCTTAACGTTTTAAAAAACGCGGGTGTTGTCACGGATATAAAAAAAGGGATGTGGGTCTATTATTCAATTTCAGATACTAATCAGACTAAAGACATTAACATCATTATAAAAAAAGAGCTTGGTTCTGATACTATCGCTATAAAAACAGCAGGCGCCATAAAATCCCCGCAGGCATGCTGCGATTCAAAGAGGTGTAAATAATGGAAAATGCCAGAAAGTTGCCTTTCGTTGACAGGTATCTTACAGTCTGGATATTTCTTGCCATGATAATAGGTATAGCTGCCGGTTATTTTATTCCTGCTATAACAAACTCTGTCGCGGCAATGCAGATAGGCACCGCATCGGTTCCCATTGCGATAGGCCTTATACTTATGATGTATCCGCCTATGGCAAAGGTGAAATATGAAAAAATGGGGGAAGTTTTTCACAATAAAAAACTCCTTATATTCTCGCTTATCCAGAACTGGCTGGTGGGGCCTGTTTTAATGTTCGGGCTTGCCGTTCTCTTCCTGCGTAACCATCCTGAATATATGATAGGTGTTATTCTTGTAGGCCTTGCACGGTGTATTGCAATGGTAATAGTGTGGAACGACCTTGCGCAGGGCGACCGCGAACTTGGCGTGGGGCTTGTGGCTTTTAACGCTGTATCGCAGATGCTTTTTTACGCGGTGTATATCTGGTTTTTTATAACCGTCCTGTTAAACGTATTCGGGCTGGTAAAAGGTATTAATGTTTCTATTTCCATGTGGGAATCCGCAAAGGCGGTCCTTATATATCTTGGCATTCCGTTTACGGCGGGGCTTGTAACGCGTTACTCGCTTTTAAGGTTAAAAGGGACAGAGTGGTACGAACAGAAATTCATACCAAAAATATCACCCTTAACTCTTATCGCGCTGCTATTCACAATTATAATTATGTTTTCGTTAAAGGGCGAATATATTATTAAACAGCCGCTTGATGTGCTGCTTGTGGCGGTACCGCTGATATTATATTTTCTGATTATGTGGTTTGGAACTTTCTTTATAGCAAAAAAAATGGGAGCAAATTACAAACAGACTGTGGCTGTGTCTTTTACTGCGGCCAGCAATGATTTTGAACTTGCCATTGCTGTGGCAATTGCCATATTCGGAATCAGTTCACAGCAGGCGTTTGCCACTGTCATAGGCCCGCTTGTAGAAGTGCCTATAATGGTTTTACTGGTAAATGCGGCGTTTAAATTAAAAGGAGGCTTTAAATGAGTAAAGGTGAGGATTGCTGCTGCGGGCCGGCGGCAAAAAATGATATTAAATATATAGAAGTCGGGGAATATTCTATTAGCCGCGGGCCGGATAGCGAAGGCGGATGCTGCTGCGCTGCCGCGAATTCATCTGTGGTTCCGGGAGTTGGTTTTAACTGGAAGCTGTCCGATAAAATGGGAGAGATTGCGGTTCGGCTTGGCTTTAAGCGTATGGATTATGCCATAGCGCCGGGGTTATACGCTGTGGGTAAGCCGGATGAAAACTCGCCGGTTTTAGTGTCCGCAAACTATAAACTTTCATTTGATGTTTTAAGGCGCGACGCAAAAATCGACGCGTGGGTTCTGGTAATTGACACCAAGGGTGTAAATGTCTGGTGCGCCGCGGGCAAAGGCACGTTTTGTGACGCGGAGATTATAAAAAGAATAATAGAAACCAAACTTGATATGGTGGTAACGCATAAAAATATTATTCTTCCGCTGTTGTCAGCGCCGGGAGTGGCCGCGCATGAAATACGCAGGCAGACCGGTTTTAAGGCGGTATTCGGGCCGGTAGAAGCGCGCGATATAAAAAAGTTTATTGATAACGGGATGGAAAATGACACGGCGATGAAGACTGTGGAATTTACAATTTGGCGCAGGGTGGAAGTGTCGTGGCTGGAACTGGTTATGGCAATGGACAAACTGTTCTGGCCCATGATTGCGGTAATAGTTTTATCGGGGATAAGCAGCAGGGGGTTTGTTCTGTACGACGCTGTCTACCGCGGAATGTTTTATTTATACGCCGCGCTGACCGGAATGGTGTCGGGCACGGTGCTGTTTTCTATGCTTCTGCCGGCGCTTCCGGGCAGGTATTTTTCAGTTAAAGGTATTTTCTCAGGGTTGCTGGGAAGCATATTTTTTGTGCTGTTATCCGGGGTCTTAGCCGCGCCTTACATGTATTTAAGGCTGCCGGCATCTGTGATTATCATTATCTCTATAGCTTCATTCACCGCTATGAATTATACCGGGTGCACGACATTCACATCAATTTCCGGCGTGAAAAAAGAGGTAAAAGATTCCATTGGTTTTATAACAGCAGGCGGCATAATTTCCGTTCTGCTTATAATTACAGAGATGATAATGAGGGTGATAATATGAAACTAAGATACATAGATGAATTGGTTTCCATAAGTTACAATCAGGATAAATGCACGGGATGCACAATGTGCGTAAAGGTGTGTCCGCGCGGGGTTTTTAAGATGGAAGGGAACAAGGCTGCGTTTGCCGATAAGGGCGCGTGTATTGAATGCGGCGCGTGCATGGTAAACTGCGCTTACGGCGCGATAAACGTGGAAACAGGCCCCGGCTGCGCCGCCGCCATACTTGGGTCAAAAAACGGCAAAGCAGAGTGCGGCTGCGGTGATGACACAAATTCAGGGTGCTGCGGCGGCGGCAAGAGCGGCTGCTGCTGATTGAAAGTTAACGTATTGACAATAAGGGCTTTAAAGTGCATAATTGAAAAAAGTAAAACATAGCAAAAGAGGTAAAATCCATGAAAAAAACGACAAAAAAGGCAAAAATAGGAACTAACTCTCACATTCACAATGATATATTTAAACAAATAATGAAAAACAAAAAAGCGATGGAAGCATATGACGCTGAAAGCATTATGTTTGATTTTATAGAAAAAGTTAAGGCTGAAATGAAGAAGAAACACCTTACAAATTATGCCCTTGCAAAAAAGGCTCAAATTGACCATCAGGTGCTTGCCCGCATCCTGAACGGTCAAAAAAACGCCGAACTGGCAACGCTTGCGAAAGTGGCAAACGGGATAGGGGCAAGGCTTAAGATGGATTTTATTTTCACTGACAGGTAAAACCATATACAATGAACTTGCAGCCGCAAGCCTAAGAAAATATCCAAAAGTTTCACAATCGCAGATTTAATTGTTGACAAGGGCTTTTTTTTAAGATAACGTATGCACGATAGCGCATATAAGCATATCAGGAGAAAAGATGAGTGACATAAAAAAGTTTTTATACATCCTGGCTGTTTTCTTAATTTTCTATTTTATACCTGTTGAAAGCGTTCAGTTAAAGAATGCCATAATGGAAGCGCTTTATATGACGCAGGATTACGCGCGCCAGCATGTTTTGCTTTGCCTTATCCCCGCGTTTTTAATTGCGGGCGCCATTGCGGTATTTATAAAAAGTAATGCCGTATTAAAATACCTTGGCGCAAAAGCAAATAAATTTGTGGCGTATACGGTTGCATCTGTATCCGGTTCTGTTCTTGCTGTCTGCTCCTGTACCGTGCTTCCCCTGTTTGCCGGAATATATAAAAGGGGAGCGGGCATAGGGCCGGCCACCGCATTTCTTTACTCCGGCCCGGCTATTAATGTCCTTGCAATCATATTGACCGCACGGGTGCTGGGCTTGGAACTTGGTATCGCGCGTATTGTCGGCGCTGTAGTATTCTCGGTAATCATCGGCCTTCTTATGCAGCTGATATTCAGCAAAGAAGAGGAAAAACGCATGGAAGAATTTGTAAATGCGGATAATTCAGAAGAAAGCATGCCCGCGTGGAAACTGATTTCATATTTTGCGGTAATGATTGCGATACTTGTTTTTTTAAACTGGGGTAAAGATGAAAATATGTATGTCTGGAATTTAATATACAGGGCAAAGTGGATTATATCGGGCGTATTGATTGGTGTTCTTGCTTTTATGGTTTTTGGCTGGTTTAAAAAGGACGAAATAAAAGAATGGGGAAAAGAAAGCTGGGGATTCGCGGTGCAGATACTTCCGCTTTTGTTTATGGGTGTTCTTGCGGCGGGATTTCTGCTTGGCAGGCCCGGCCATGAAGCGCTTATTCCTTCAAGCTGGATAGTATCATTAGTAGGCGGAAACTCAATATGGTCAAATTTGTTCGCGTCTGTTGCCGGCGCCCTTATGTATTTTGCAACGCTGACGGAAGTACCGATATTACAGGGTTTAATAGGCGCGGGAATGGGCAAAGGCCCGGCGCTTGCGCTTTTGCTTGCAGGGCCTGCTTTAAGCCTTCCTAATATGATAGTTATCAACAGTATAATGGGTTTAAAGAAAACAGCTGTGTATATTGGCCTGGTTGTAATTATGGCTGCTTTAACAGGCATGCTGTATGGTTTTTTATTCTAATAAAGAGGTGAAGCATGAGTGACTGTTGTGGAAGTTCAAATGACGCGATAATCTGCGCGTGTTCAGGAGCGGCTGACGTGGGTTTTTTAAGCGATAGGGCTGCAAGGATGCTCTCTGTTGCGGGGCACGGCAGTATGTACTGCCTGGCAGGCGTGGGCGCGGATATTGAAAGTTTTGTAAAAGGCGCCAAAGATTCCGGCCGTGTAATTGTTATAGACGGCTGCCCGGTAAAATGCGGAAAGAAAGCAATGGATAATCACGGTGTAAAAAGTGAATCATATGTTGTCACTGAATTTGGTTTTAAAAAGGGCGAAACAGGAATGTCGGAAGACACTGTAAAGGACGCGTTTTTAAAGATTCAGGATGCTGTTTCAGCAAAAGCCCCTTCTGACTGCTGTAATGGCGGCGGTTCTTCGTGCGGCTGCGGCGGTAAGTGCTGATGGAAAGGGCACTGGAAGTATTTGCGGCATTGTCTGACAAAACCAGGCTGCGCACATACAGGTTGCTTTTAAAGGCGGGAAAAGACATCGCGGTATGCGAACTTATAGACGCGCTGTCAGAAAGCCAGTATAACGTGTCAAAACACCTGCAGATACTAAAGACCGCGGGCATGGTAAAGGAAACAAGAAAAGGCAGATGGGTTCTTTACTCTGTCATTGAAAGCCCTGAAGTTGAACTGGCAGAACCGGTCCTTAAAATGCAGGAAGAAATATTTAAAACAGATATGGAAAGGCTGAAAAAACGATTAAGCCTGCGCAATGGCGATGATATTGTTTCGTGCCAGCTTGCAAGGCAGCTTATGGAGGCATAAAATGAAGATAGCTGTTCTGGGTACGGGATGTCCAAAGTGCATTAAGACAGAAGAAGTGGTGCGTAAAGTTGTGGCGGATAATAAAGTTGACGCGGAAGTGATAAAGGTTAAGGAGATAAGCGAAATAATGAAATATAACGTGATGATGACGCCTGCGGTTGCGGTTGACGGCAAAGTGGTTGTTTCCGGCAAGATACCAAGTGAAGCTGAAATTAAAAAAGCCCTGGGGCTTTAAGGAGAATAAAATGAAAAAAATTATTATTGCATTTGTAATTCTGGCTGTGTCTTTTGTATTTATATTTGCGGGAAGCAGGCCCAAAGCTGTTGGTACAAATCAGGTTCAGCCTCAGGAAACTGCTGCACCGGTTAAAGCTGCCGATGTGAAATCCGCGTCTAAAATTAAAGTAACATTTATTGAACTTGGGTCTGTAAAATGCGTGCCGTGCAAGATGATGGTGCCGGTAATGGAAGAGATAGAGAAAAAATACGGCAAAGAAGTAAAGGTGGTATTTCATGACGTGTGGACGCCTGCCGGCGAACCGTACGCGAAGCAGTTTGGGATAAGGGGAATACCCACGCAGATATTTCTTGATGAAAATGGGAAAGAATTTCACAGGCATACCGGATTTTATCCGCTTGAACAGATTCTGCCGGTGCTTGAAAAAGCGGGGGTGAAAATTGAAAAATAAACTTGTTCTGATGTTATTACCGGTAATATTAACGGCTTTCTGCGGATGCGTAAGCGTAAAGCCGGCAAAACTGGTGCTTGCGGTTGATTCAAGCGCGTGCAGCTGCGTAAAAAACAGGTGTGTTAATATGGAAAGCGAAATTAAAAATTTTATTAAAGAAAACACCCTTTCAAATAAAGTTGATTTAAAAGTGTTTGATAATTCAAAAAATGACGGCACCAAAGCTGTTATGGACAAGTATCAGATGGGGCTTTATCCGTATATTGTCCTTGTGGATAAATCTGATCAGGTGCGTTACAGGGCAAGCGCTTCTGATTTTAACAAAGAGAAAATGCTGGAAGAGATAAAATTAATAGCATCTGAAAAGGAAGCGGCGAAATGATTGAACAGATATTCACATCGCTGACCCTTGCCCTTGATAAAGCGCCGGCAATTGCGCTGTCCGCTTCTTTTATATGGGGCATACTTAGCATCCTTTTAAGCCCGTGCCACCTGGCTTCTATACCGCTTATAATAGGTTTTGTGGGCGCTCAGGGGGATAAGATTACGATAAAAAAAGCTTTTTTAATTTCGCTTTTATTCTCGGCAGGTATCCTTATTACAATAGCCGTTATCGGGGTTGTAACAGGCCTTATGGGAAAAATGCTGGGTAATACAGGCCCGTGGGGTAATGTATTTGTAGCTGTTGTTTTTATTATTGTGGGGCTGTATCTGCTTGAAATAATCTCATTTCCTTTTTTAAATAGTATAAGCCAGCCAAAATTTGAAAAGCGCGGATACTGGGCTGCTTTTATTCTGGGGCTTGTATTCGGCGTGGCGCTTGGGCCGTGCACGTTTGCTTACATGGCGCCAATGCTGGCAGTGGCGTTTAACTATGCCGCGGAAAATATTCTGTACTCGGTCCTGCTTGTCACTCTTTACGCCGCAGGCCACTGCGGGGTAATAGTGCTTGCCGGAACATTCACGGAACTTGTGGAAAAATACCTGCACTGGGGCGAAAAATCCAAGGCTGTAATGATTATCAAAAAAGCGTGCGGTGTGCTTGTTATTTTGGCTGCCGTTTACCTTTTATACGGCGCGTTTTTTTAACTGAATATTAACATAAAGTTCATTAACACTTAACAGCCATGATGGATACTGATAAAAATTAAAATCAGGAGGAAGTTATGGAAAAAGTGCTTTTTATCTGTATCCACAACAGCGCGCGGTCACAGATGGCAGAGGCTTATTTGAATAAATTTGGAGGGGAAAAGTTCACAGCTGAAAGCGCGGGGCTGGAACCGGGCGTTTTAAACCCCCTTGTTGTAAAGGTAATGGCGGAAGACGGTATAGACATATCCGGCAATAAAACCAAGAGCGTATTTGATTTTTATAAGCAGGGAAAATTATTCTCTTATGTTGTGGCTGTCTGCGACGCGGAAGCCGCGGAAAGGTGCCCGATATTTCCCGGTACCGGTCAAAAACTTCACTGGCCTTTTAATGACCCGTCAAAGGCCGAAGGGACAGAAGAAGAAAAACTTGCCAAAATCCGCGGTATCCGCGATTCCATAAGATCTGAGGTAATAAAGTTTATCAAAGATTACTCTGAATAGTTTTGTTTTTACCGTAGAGCCGCAATATATTGCGGCTTGCTTTAAGCGGTTGAAGTTAGTCTATGACCTGGTAGACGCGGGTCTTTAGCCCGCGGATCTTTTTAAATTTATGCAGTGGTAGGCGCGCCTTTTAAGGCGCGGCATTTGACCTGATAATTACCTGAAAGAAACGCGCAGAACAACGCGCCCTAAAGGGACGCGGCTGCCAAAACAAAACGTAAACACAATTGTCCCGTCTTCTTTCGCTCGCAAGCTCGCTTCATTGACGGGATTTCCGCTTCGCAGGCTCGCTACAACCGCGGGCTAAAGACCCGCGTCTACCACGGCAAAACCAAGCATCCAAGCCTCTAAGCGTCCAAGCATCCGGTTTATTATCTTCCGTCCCTCTGTTATACTGTTTTTCCTGTTTGACTTGTATATTTTGTAAGCTATAATATGTACAAGCAAAAACAGGAGAAGCCATGTACGACGTAAAATTTGTGGAGTACAAAGGCAGAAGGATACTTTATCACGACATGAAAGACTGCGATGCATCTGAATTCGCGGAGATGCTTAATAAATCCATGGAACTGGCATCTAAAGAGCAGCCGCATTCCATTTTATCAATAGCGGTCGGCGGTGAAAACACACCTATATTTACGGACCATGAAATGTTTATTAATTATCTTAAAAAAAATACCCCATATATAAAAGCTTCCGCTGTTGCGTGCCTTCCTGAAATTAAGGAAAAAATGCTGGCCTCTGTCATGAACGGGGCTGAAAGAAAACTTCAGCTGTTTAAAACCGAAGAAGAAGCCCTTGAATGGCTGATAACGTTTCCTTAAAATTTACACGTAACTGTTAAACTTCTGTATTGTTTTTTCCTTATCCCACCAGACCCTAAAAGGCGTATTTATCCTCTGAACTTTTCCTGTCTTTGCGGAAACATACGCTTTATCCATAACTTCCATTATATGCAGGGATTGTATGGCGTCGTAGGATAATACCTTACCTGCCGGGATAAACTCCGTAAATTTGCCCATAATGTCATACTTGGGGCCCCATTTGGGCATATCAACAGGCGTATAGCAGTCAGGCAGCCCGCGGTATTTTATTTTTTTCAGTTTCTTTGACGGGTTTTTTGTCTGCACCACAATTCCGGGAGCGTCATCTATTCCGTCAAAATGAATATACACAGCGCCGTGCCTTCCGTAGATTACAGTCCTGTTTTCCACATAAGGGTGCTGCCACATGGCTTTTGCGGTTCCAAAGACCCCGCCTTCAAATTCCATAATCATTACGTTATTGTCATCCACGGAAGGGGTTATTTTTTTTCCGTCTGATAAAATTCTTTTAGAAAGAAGGGTGTTGGAAAAAGCGGATATCTTTTTTACCCCTCCCATTATTGTTATCATCCTTGAAAGGGCGTAACAGCCAACGTCAAGCATAGCCCCGCCTTTGGCGATTTTTTTATCATAATACCAGTTGTCCCTGGGAGGCCCGGGAAAAGACAGTTCCGAATGCGCTGACACAATTTTGCCTATGTATTTTTCCTTAATTAAATCAAATGACGCCAGATAGTGGGGGTACTGGTCAAACGGAAGCACCATTAAAAGTTTCTTGTTTTTTTTGGCGGCTTCAGCCATGGCTTTTGCTTCTTTATAATTTACAGCCATTGGTTTTTCACACAGCACATGGCACCCCGCGTTTAAGCAGTCAATTGTATGGCGCGCGTGCAGGGAGTGCGGCGAAGTAACTATAACCGCGTCCGGTTTTATCTCTTTAAGCATTTTTTCATAATTGTCATAATAAGCCGGGATTGAATATTTTTTTGCTTTTGCCGCCGCGTTTTTTATATTCCTGGAAAAAACCGCGCAAAGTTCCGTGTTATTGAGCGCCTGTGCCTGTGTTATAAACCTGTCGGAAATTTCTCCGGCGCCCAAATATGCAATTCTTATTTTTTTCATCAGTCCCTCCTTAAATTTTAACGTTAAAATCATGATACATAAAGGCGCGCTTAAAATCAAATGAAAATATGTTATAATTGATTCAGATGCGGTGAATAGGCTAACGTGACAGCTTGTTTTGTATTCGGGGGAATACGTGATTATTGAATTGATTAACCGCGCTAAGAAACTCTCAAGAACGGTTATTTATTTAACTCCGTTTATCCTTTGTTTAAATTCCGGCCTTTATTCATCTGACGAAAACGGTCCTTATAATTATTTGCCTTTATTGGTGTTGTTTTTAACGGGCGGCGGCCTTGCGCTTTTAATTTTCTGGACGATATACAGAAAACGTGTTATCAGCCTCAGGTACAGCGAGACAAAATACAGGGACTTAATTGAAAACTCAAGCACAATCATACTTGATATGGATACTTCCGGCAGAATAACTTACATGAATAAATTTGCATATAGTTTTTTTGGGTTTAATATGACGGAAATTATGGGCAAGAAAGTTGTAGGCACAATTGTGCCTGAATTTGAAAGTACAGGCAGGGATTTAAAAGCCCTGCTTGAAAAGATATATGAAGAACCTGACAATTATTTCAGCAGCGAGAATGAAAATATGCGCAGAAACGGCGAGCGTGTATGGATTGCCTGGACAAATAAGGGGATATACGGGGCCGGGGGAAAACTGCAGGGGGTAAGGTGTTTTGGAATAGACAGAAGCAGGCAGCGCAGGGTGGAACTGGAACTGATTAAATACAGGCAGCAGCTTGAAGATATGGTTGAAGAACGCGCCGGTGAAATTAAAGTGAAAAATGAAGCGCTTGAAATTCAGATAAAAAAAGTGCGTGAACTTAACATCACGCTTACAGAAGAAAAAGACAATATGAAAAAGATGCAGGACGAACTTGCCGCCAGCGAAATGAAATTCAGGACCCTGTCAGAACAGTCAATGCTTGGGATAATGATCCTGCAGGATAATGTGTTCAGGTATTGCAATGAAGGTTATTCAATTATATCCGGTTATTCAAGCGGCGAACTTTATGCGATGCAGCCGGGGGGCTTTTTAAATTTAATTCATCCTGATGACAGGGCGTTTGTGGCTGAACAGGCGGCAAAAAAACAGTCCGGCGATAAAGATGTGGTGAACAATTACCAGGTTAAGGCTATAACAAAAACCGGCGGGATTAAGTGGATTAATATCCTTTCCAGAACCATCCAATACGAAGGAAGGCCGGCGGATTTTGTTAATATTGCTGATGTAACAGAAATTGAAAATATGCAGGAAAGGCTGAAGGATACAATAGACGCGCTGAAAAAAAGCAATGATGAATTAAGTAAATTTGCCGCCGCCACTTCACACGACCTTCAGGAACCCTTAAGGACAATATCAATTTATGTGCAGATGCTTAAAAAAAGAAATGAAAGCATCCTTGACGCGGAGTCTCTGCAGTATATGCATTTCACGGTTAATGGGGTAAAACAGCTAAGCGCCCTTGTAAGGGGGCTTGTACAGTATATGACGGTCAATAAAGACGGGGACAGCAGCAGAAAAACAGACACTGACACGGCGGTTAAAGGGGTAATAAAGAGCCTTGAAGAGAAGATAGTAAAAAGCAAAGCGAAAATAAATGTGGGTAAACTTCCGGCGGTAATGGCTGAAAGTTCTCAGGTAGTGGAAGTTTTTACGGAGCTTCTGGATAATGCCATAAAGTTTTCCGCAAAAAAGAACAAGCCTGTAATAAGCATTACGGCAAAGCCGGTAAACAAGCACTGGCTGTTTTGCGTAAAGGATAACGGTATCGGAATATCTTCCAGATATTTTCAGAGAATATTTATAATTCTGCAGAAACTGCACATCAAAGATGAATATGAAGGCCCCGGAATAGGCCTTGCGAAATGCAAAAAAATTATTGAAGGGTATGGCGGAAATATCTGGGTGGAATCTGAAGAGGGCAAAGGTTCTGAATTCTGCTTTACCCTGCCTGCCGTTTAAATTTTATTTCTGGCCCGCGCGGTCTGTTATAGCCGACCCGCCGCTGAAAACCTGATACCGCCACTTGGTAAGTTTTTTTGTCTTTTTATCAAATATAAAAGTTTTAAGGACGCCGTTTTTTAAGGTGTTTGCGTACGACTGTGAAGTGGCGTTGCTTAAAAAAGTGGCTGACTGATATTCCGTGTTTTCCACAACGGTGGCCACACGTTCGTCATATACAGCTATTTTTATAGTATCGCCTTCCGTTATTTCCGTGGGTTTGCCGTATTCGGCAAGCATGTCGTCAAACGTCCATTTGTCCAGTTTTTCATTGTTAGAAACCGCAAGGGCATCAAGCCTTACTTTTTCGGCTTTTGCCAGTTCTTCTCTTCCGGCTGAATCTGCCAGTACTATAAGAGCCACAACGCCCAATACGCCGGCAGTTATTAATAAAGCAAACTTTGTGGCTTCGGCGTCTTCTTCGTCGGCTGTTGCGGCAAACACCGGATCAGGCATGCTTAATGATACCGCGGCCAGCATTGAAAATATAAGCGCCGTACATATTAATTTTTTCATAAACAGCCTCCTTGATGATTTTGATAGTATAATAAAATTATATCATAAAAAAATTTGATTTAATTTTGAAATTATTATATATTATTGCAGGGAATTTAAAAACATAGAGGAGGGTATTTGAAAATGGCGGATGAAAAGAAAACATCACTTGGGATTGACGAGAACGTGGAAGGGCTTCTTTGTTATGTGTTTGGCTGGGTAACGGGGCTTATTTTTCTTTTGACGGAAAAGGAAAGCAAATTTGTCAAGTTTCACGCGCTGCAGTCCATATTTTTTTCCATAGCAAGTTTTGTGGCGGGTATAATGGGAATTGCCCTTGCTTTTATTCCGGTAATAGGGCCGCTTTTAAGTCCGGCAGTAACTCTGGGTATAATTGCGCTATGGGTCATTCTTATGGTAAAGGCGTATCAGAAAGAGATGTTTAAACTGCCGGTTATAGGGGATATGGCGGAAAAACAGGTTTAATAATAAAAGTATTTCTAAAGGCGCGGCAGGGTTTGCCGCGCCTTTATTTATTTATCAGGTTCTATGTGAATTACCACGTCTATAATATCAAGGTCTGAATTTAAAAGGCAGTTTTTTACCTTTCCGGAAATTACATGCCCTTCGCGCACTGTTAAATCTCCGTCAAGCTGTATGTGAATTTCCACTGCCAGCATGCTTCCAAGGTGGCGCGTGCGCAGTTTGTGAAAACTTTTAACCCCGTCCACTTTCATGCATAAGTCTTCAATTGACGCAAGCGTCTGCGGCGGCGCGCCTTTGTCTGTTAATTCATTGAATGAAGGCACAATTACTTTTATTGACATCTGAATTATAAAGACGCTTACTATAAGCGCGCCAACGTGGTCAAGAAATCCCCACTGCGGGATAAAAATAGCGCCGGCAACCGCAAGCGCCGCGGGAATTGCTTCCACCGCGTCCGCCCTGTGGTCTGCGGCTTTTGCTATTAAAGCGGGGGAGCGAAGTGATTTGCCGTGTTTTATTGTGTACCGGTGAAGAAGTTCTTTTATTATCATGGAAAATATTGCAGCGTAAAGGGCAATAAGCTCCGGTTTTGCGCCTTGCGGCTCCCTGAAAGTTATTATCGCGTTGTAGCCGATAAAAATTCCCGTTAACGCTATAAGCACTCCCACTATGATTGCGATAAACGTTTCAATACGCCTGTGGCCGTGAGGGTGCGTATCATCAGGCGGCGCAGTCCAGAACCTATGGCCTATAAGCAGCATAATATCTGATATTGTGTCGCCTATGTGGTTTACGGAATCGGCAATCATTGTCTGGCTGTGTCCAAAAACACCGGCTGCCATTTTTAACGCGGCAAGGGAGACGTTTCCTATAAGCCCGATAATAATTACCCGTAAAGACCTTTTACTGTCTGCTTCGTTCATCTGTTTAAAGCCTCCTGATTTTCAACAGTATAACATAAAAAAAATACGGGATAAAAGTTATAATTAAACGGGTTTTATTATATTTTTGTCTTTGAACACAAGTTGTGATAAAATTAGGTTAATTTACAAAACGGGAGATTAAGATGAAAAAAGAAATAAAGGTTGTCATACTTATCCTTTTTATAGCCGCGGTGGTATATGTGCTTAAATTTTCCCCGCTGTCGCATTATTTCTTTACGGAAGACGGAAGGCAGGAATTTTACACGGGGCTGCAGGCTTATCTTGACGGCCTTGGGTTCTGGGCTCCTTTTATGTTTGTACTGATATACGCTTTATCACTTTTATTTTTTGTGCCTGCAAGCATTTTCACTTCCATAGGCGCGCTTTTGTTTGGGCAGTGGTTTGGCCTTGCTTTAAACCTGCTTGGCGCTTACCTTGGCGGCGCGGTTTCGTTTTACATAGCGCGCTATCTGATGAGGGACATGGCAGCCAAGATGCTGCAAAAAGGCCATTTTAAAGCTCTTGATGAAAAAGCGGCGGAACACGGTTTTTCGGTCATAATGTATTTAAGGCTTATGTTTGTGCCTTTTACGTATCTTAATTTCGCTGTAGGGCTTTCCAAGATAAGGTTCAGGGATTTTTTCTGGGGCACAGTGATAGGTGTAATACCGGGGCTTGTGGTAATAACGTTTCTGGTATCGGCTTTAAAAGAACTTGCGATTAAATACGCTGTGCATAAAGACATCATAAAGTCGCTTTCCGCGGACATCTGGCGCGCGGATGTGGTATTGCCTGTGCTGCTTTTTATTTTTTCGTTTTTTATCCCCACTATCATCAAACACTTCAAAAATAAATTCAACGTCACTCCTGAAATAGAAAAAGAAGCGGGAGAAGGGGTAAAATGATAAAAATAGAGAACCTTGTAAAAAAATACGGAAGTTTTACCGCGGTCAAAGGGCTTAACCTTGAAATAAAGAAGGGTGAAATTTTCGGTTTTTTAGGGCCCAACGGCGCGGGTAAAACATCCACCATAAAGATGATGACCGGTTTAACAGAGATTACTTCCGGTTCTGCCTGTATTGACGGGATATGTTTAAGCGATAATCCCGTTGAATACAAACATAAATTTTCGCTTATCCCGGACAACCCGTATATGTTTGAAAAACTGCGCGGAATAGAGTTTATTGAATTTATAGCAAACCTGTATAAGGTGGATAAAGAACACTATAAAAAACAGTATGACAGATATGTGGAAGTTTTTGGCGTGGGTGATTTTGTAAATGATTTTATAGAAAGCTATTCACACGGGATGAGCCAGAAACTTCTGATAGTCGCGGCAATGATACATTCGCCGAAGGTGCTTATCCTTGATGAACCCATGGTGGGGCTTGACCCAAAGTCCATGAGGGTGTTAAAGAATGAACTGAAAGCCGCGGCAAAAGAAGGCATGACGGTTTTTATGTCCACCCATTCAATGGAAACCGCGGAAGAGACGTGCGACACGGTCGGGATTATAGACAAAGGGGAGCTTTTAATAACAGGCACGGTGCAGCAGATTAAAACGGCAAACAGGACAGAACGGCTGGAAGACCTGTTCTTTATGATAACTGATAAAAATAATATCAAATCATGATGTACCGGATGATTTCAATTCTATGACGGATACTCACACTTTATTTTCAGGGTTGGGTATTGATAAAAAAATTCTTGATATCCTTGCCAAATTAAAATTCACTGTCCCGACCCCGATACAGGCAAAAGCCATACCAATAGCGGTTGAAGGAAAAGATATAATAGGAATAGCCCAGACCGGAACGGGCAAGACTTTTGCTTTTGGTATCCCTATGGTGCAGATGCTTTCTAAAAACGGCGGCAAAGGCTTAATTTTATTACCCACGCGAGAGCTTGCGCTTCAGGTAAACGAAGCCCTGCTTCAGCTTATCCCCGCTTTTAAAATGAAAAGCCTTGTAATCATCGGCGGCCATGATATGCAGGGGCAGGTGGACGGAATTGGGCAGTCTCCGGACATCATAATCGCCACGCCGGGGCGGCTTATAGACCACCTTAACCGGGGAAATCTGGAATTAAACAAAGTGAATTTTCTTGTCCTTGACGAAGCGGACAGGATGCTTGATATGGGGTTTTTAAGGGACATTCAGGAAATACTTTCTGTCATCAGCAAAAAAAGGCAGACGCTTCTTTTTTCCGCCACTATGCCGGGGGATATTTTGAAAATAGCGGAGCAGTATATGCAGCTGCCGGTTGTGACTGAAATTGCGCCGGCAGGCACAGCCATAGAACTTGTAAGCCAGGAACTTTACGTTGTAAAGCCGGAAATGAAAAGCGTGCTTGTACTGGAGCTTTTAAAAGAAGTGACAGGCAGCGTGCTTGTGTTTACGCGCACAAAAAAGTCAGCGGCGAAGATTGCTCAAAAATTAAAAAAATCCGGCATTGCCGCGGCAGAGATACATTCAGACCTTGCAATGCATGAAAGAAACAGGTCTCTTGAAGGGTTTAAATCAAAAAAGTACCGCGTGCTGGTGGCAACCGATATTGCCGCCCGCGGCATTGATGTTACCGGAATTGAACTTGTAATTAATTACGACCTGCCTGATGACGCTTCCAATTACGTGCACAGGATAGGCAGGACAGGCCGCGCCGGTTTAACCGGCCGTGCGATATCGCTTGCCGCCCCTGACCAGGGCGCGGAAGTAAAAGCCATTGAAGCAATCATAAGGACTGTAATACCGGTTATAAAACACCATAAAGTCCCGCATGAAGGGTTTACATCGGTCCCGCTGATACCGCTGCCAAAACCGTATGAAGCCGCACGCCCGCCCAAGTTTGACCGGCACAATGAGAAAAAGAAGTGGAAGGACAGGGATTGAAAGACCAGGGAACACAGCTGAAAAGTTTTTTAACAGACAAAGATAATTATGTTTGCCATACAATAATTACTATTATATGTTTTGTATGGCAAAGCAGGAGGTTAAATGCCGTTACCCATAAAGATAGAGGAATTATTCAAAGGGCTTACTGTAGAGTCTGACAGGCTGGATTATAAGGAAGGGTTCAATCCGGAAAAAGTAACGCAGACAATATGCGCTTTTGCGAATGATATTAATAATATCGGGGGCGGTTATATAATTTTTGGTGTTAAATCCTCGGATGGGGCACCTGAACTTCCGCCGGCCGGCTTGAAAGAATCACAGGTTGAAGCATACCAGAAGAAAATAATCGAAACCCAGTATAAGATATTACCTTTTCCGCAGGTGATTCTATCTCCTGAAATATATTTTAAAAAAAGAGTCCTGGTATTATGGGTACCGGGAGGGGAAAACCGGCCATATAAGGCGCCTGTCAGCTATGAAGGTTCAGAAAAAGCCTATTATATCAGGCGGCATTCCACAACAGTAAAGGCAAATCAACATGAGGAAAAACAGCTTTTGGAAATATCTGCCCGCATTCCGTTTGACGACAGGGTTAACCATAATGCCGATATACGGGATATGAAGAGGGATATAATACTTCAATTTTTAAAAGACACAGGCAGCGGTTTATATGAGAGCGCAAAGGGGGTGGCTCTGCCGGAGCTACAACTTCAGATAAAAACGTATCTGAAAAAACACTTCCAATGTCTCAGGTTGATCCTAAGTCTGTCCCAAGTCTGTCTCAGGTCTGTCCTAAGTTCATGAGTATAAACACAGCGGTGGCTGTATTAAACGCAGCTTCCGGCGAAACAACGCTGCAGGCCGTAATGGAGCTGATTGGAAAAACAAATAAAAGCAGGACAAGGAATGAAATTATAAAACCGCTTATAAAATACAACCTGATTAAAATGACAATACCGGATAAACCAAGCAGTTCCAAGCAAAAGTATATTGCAACGCAAAAAGGCATAAACACGCTTAAAGGGATTAAATTGAATAAGAGTTCTTGAAAGTAAGCTTTTTTCTGTGATTCGCCGGGTATAAAAAAGCGTATGCTTAAAGATATTAGATTTATTGAATCTGAAAACATTGAAAATGATGAATTTGTTGTAAATAATCGGCCGTAAAAAACTAGACGGTGTTTAAGACGGTTAATTAGTATGTTTTTGTATTATAATAATTATATTACTATTTAAAGCAGGAGGCAAGACAGTTATATGAGGGAGATTGCGCTGTTATCAGGTTTTTATTTTACGCAGTTTAAAAACAAATTCAAGCACCCTGTAAAGGGGGACTTGGTTAAGTTTTTTCTGCTTATTGTCTTTTCGCTGGTGTTCTTTCCTATGATATACCAGCTTTTCTTTTTTATCTTCAAACACTTTTACGGGGCGCAGTTAATAGGCGGGCTTCTGGTAAACAGGCTTTTGTCCGCTATCTACATGACTTTCTCTTACATGATTGTGATGTCGGCAGTGGTGTCGGCAATACCGGTTCTGTATTTAAGCCGCGATATGGATTTTCTTTTCAGTTCGCCGATAAAAGCGGAGGATATTTTTACCTTTCAGTACCTTAAAATAATTTTTGAAGCGTGCTGGATGATGCTTTTAATGTCCATTCCCGTGTTTGCGGCGTACAGTACTGTTTTAAAAATAGACTTTTACCAGTACCTTTTTATAATGGCGGCGCATATTCCGTTTTTTATTGTTATGGCATCCGCGGGTATTACCCTTACGCTTGTGCTGGTCAGGTATTTCCCGGCGGAAAGCATACGCAATATAGCAATAGCAATGAGCGGTATTTTTCTTGTGGGAATTGTTTTATATTTCAGGATGCTGGAGCCGGAAAAGCTGTCAGCGGGTTCCATGCAGGATGTATCTGAATTCTTAAAATATCTGAGGACTCCGGAAAGCTTCTTTCTGCCGCACACGCATTTTATCTCCATCGTAAAAGATGTCACGGCTTACGGCATTTACCGCGGGATCGGACCTTTGCTGGCGTATGGGTCAGCCGCGATTTTAATATTCGCCCTTGTGATAAAAGCCGCGGGGCTATGGTACTTTGACGGCTATGGAAAAAAAGGGATTTATAAGAAAGAAAAGCCCCTTGCAGCAGGCCGCGCTTTTACCCGCAGAAAGGTATTTGAATCGCAGCTTATCAAGGATGTGAAATACCTTGTACGTGACACTTCGCAGTGGATACAGGTGGTATTTTTATTCGGCGTTGTGGTGATTTATCTTTTTAATATGTATAAGATGCCGTCCGAACTGTTTGACCTTAAAAACGTAATTTACTTCCTTAATATAGGTTTCATAGGGTTCATAATTTCCGCTATCGGTTCCAGGTTTATTCTTCCCGTGATTAGCGTGGAAGGGCGCGCGTTCTGGATATACCGCTCTGCCCCCACTACCATGACAAAATATGTTATTGATAAATTTATCGCGTACGGAATTCCCATGATGATTATCGGGCTTGTAATCGCGCTGCTGTCAATCAGGATTTTAAAATCAGACCCGTTCATTAATTATGTAACCATATTTTCAACCGTGTGCGTGACTTTGGTAATATCAGGTGTGGGCACGGGTTTTGGGGGGTATTTCGCGAATTTCAAAATAAAAAATGCGGAAGAGATGATTACGGGCGTCGCCGGGCTTTCGTATATGTTTGTGACAATGGTGTTTATAGGGATAACGCTTGCCCTTGTAGCCGACCCTGTCAGGGATTATTACAGGTCAACCCTTGTCCGCGCGATTGTATTTAACCCGCGGGAATATATATGGCTGTTTGCCGCGGCCTTTGTTTCATCGGTTGCAATCACCGTATTTTCGCTTTGGGCGGGGATTAACCGGCTGAAGAAGATGGAGATTTAAGGCAGGGGGGAATATCTTTTATTGACAGCCCGTGCACAACGGTATATTCTGACCGTATGCGTTTATATAGTTATGGTATTTGAAATGGCCATGATATATAATTACCCGATAAAAAAAACTCGGATAATACATGCAGCGATATTGCGGGGTGATTAATGAAAAAATCGGCAAGTGCTCCGGTAATTCTAATCAAAAGCCTGAATGTACTCCTATATACTTTAATAATTGCATGCGCTGCTAATGCCGCAACAGCAACACTTACCATCACGGCCACCGCCACTATCACCCCTACATATAATATTGCTGTTTCATCCGTGTGGCGGGTAAACGCGGGGGGCGCCGCGTATCCTGACAGCTGGGGCAACACATGGGCGGCGGATACAAATTACAGCGGCGGGTATGGGCACAGTGTTACGGTTACGGTTGCAAATACCGCTGACAGCCCGCTTTACCAGTTTGAAAGATACGGGAACCCCTTCACATACACATTCAATGTGCCGCCGGGCAGTTATCAGGTTACGCTTAAATTCGCTGAATTATACTGGGAAGCCGCAGGTGACAGGATATTTGACGTATTTATAAACAGCACGCGGGTGCTTGACGATTTTGATATTTATAATGAAGCGGGTTCCGCTTTCAGGGCGGTAAGCAAAACGTTTGATAATATATCTCCGGCGGCAGGGCAGATATCAATTCAGTTCGGGCCTGCCGTAATTGACAATGCGCAGGTCTGCGCGGTGCAGATAAACCCCATGCCGCCCACGCCCACCTGCACGAGGACGCCGTGCGCGACACCGCAAATCATTCCATATCTTCAGGTAAACGGCGGAACCTGGCAGCAGACAGACACCGTTACCGTAAATCAGGGTTCTGTGGTAAACCTTGGCCCGCAGCCTTTAACGGGCGGAACATGGAGCTGGACCGGGCCGTCAGGATTCACTTCATTATCGCGCGAATTATCAGCAATACCTTTAACGCCGGGGCTTAATACGTTTGCCGCTGTATATACCGATGATTGCGGAAGCCAGGCGGATCAAAATTATTATATAACAATGTCTGCTTCTTTGACGGCAACCGCCGGATGCGCGCGGGGCATAACCATTGACGGATTAATGAATGAAAGTTCGTGGGCGTCCGCGCAGGAATATCAGGTATCTGAACTGTGCCTTGGTACAAACCCGAATAATATTTCCGGAAGTTTTAAAACCCTTTGGGATAATGATAACCTTTATGTGGGTGTTGACGTAAACGATTCCTACCTTAACGCCACGCAGGTGGCGTGCGCCAATTACAATGATTCCGCGGTGGAAATATACCTTGATATGGCCAATGACCGCGGCACCCAGCCTTATCCCGGCTCTGTGGGCGATTTTCATTTTATGATAAGTTACGACTGCCTGCAGTTCTGCTTAAACGCCACTGTCGCTCTGCCGCCGGGCGGGCTTCAATACAAAAGCACTCTTAAAGCCGGTTCTGCGGGATATATAATGGAAGTGTTGATACCGTGGTCAACGCTGGGCGTTGTCCCTGTAACCGGAAGTTTTTATCAGTTTGACGTGCAGATTGATTTTAACAACGGCACCACGGAGCGCGTGGGACAGCTTGTATGGAACGGGGATGAAAATAACTGGGAAAGTTCGGCGAATCTGGGGGATATTATGCTTGGGTTCTGCCCCAGCCCCACGGCGACAGCCACGCCGGTTCCGCCCGCGCTTAAGGAATCGTTTCATATTTTTCCCAATCCTGTGGATCCAAAACAGTCGCCTGCAAGTATCAGTTATCACTTAAAAAATGATTCGGAAGTAAGCATAAAAATTTTTACCGTCACGGGAAAACACGTAAAGACTGTCCTGGATAAAACCGTAAAATCCGCGGGGCGCCATTCTGAAGATGAATGGGACGGTACGAATGATAATAAAATTGAAGTATTGTCCGGCGTTTATTTATGCGTGCTGGAAGTTAAGGATAAATCAACAGGAGTAACAGCAAAACTTGTTAAGAAAATGGCCGTATTAAGGTAAAAATAAAAAACAGGCTGTGACGGGTGATGAGGTTTTTGTGAAAAAGACCGCGGTTAAAACAGGCATACTAAAAATTAAATTAACGGCGCTGACAGTGCTTGCGTTGTTTTGTTTTTTTCCCTTACAGGGGGCGCCCGGCGATTACGGCAGTGAAAATGTTTTCATGGCCGGCGCCGGTTCCAGGCCGGACGGCATGGCAGGCGCTTTTACGGCTGTGGCAGATGATTTGTCCGCAATTCATTACAACCCCGCGGGGCTTGTGCTTGTTAAAAAACAGGAAATAGCGCTGTTATATTACCCCTTATATGAAGCCGTGTCTTACGGGTCTGTTTCTTACGGGCAGCCGCTGCTTAATTTTGGAACCATTGGCGCGGCGCTGTTTATGTTTTCCGCTGACGGTATGGAAGGTTATGATACGGACGGAAACCAAACTTCTGATTTTAAAAACGGCCAGTACAAAGCGGCCTTATCATACGCGCGCAAAATAACCGACGGCTTTTCTGCCGGCGCGAATTTTGACATTTATTACTCCAATATGGCGCGGTTTAATTACGCCGGATTCGGCGCGGATATAGGCGTGCTGTACGAACCTTTTTCTTTTCTGCGCGCCGGGCTTATCGCCCGCAACCTTATAACGCCTGCTTTTTCAATGCAGTCGGTCACCGAAACGCTTGGGCGCACATACACCCTTGGGGTTATGGCAAAACACAAATACGCGGATTTTGAATTTAAGGCCGCTTATGATATTTCTGCCGGTGAAAAGGAAGGTTTTAAAGACAGGGTTGGCATAGAGATAAAATGGGCGGGAATTACGGGCGCAAGGGCGGGCTATACAGACGGGGAATTTACTTTTGGCGCGGGGCTGTATTTATATGACATTAAATTTGATTACGCGTTTGTATCAAACGGCAGTTTTGGAAGGATGGACAGGTACACCCTTTCATACGCGTTTGGCATGACACTGGAAGATCAGAAAGCGCACAGGCGCAGGAGCATTTACGCTGAAGTGCGCAGGATAGTGGAAGAAAGGCTTAAGATAAAATTAAAAGAAGAGGCGGAAGCGTATTACCGCCGCGCTTACGCATATTACCTTAGAAATGAATTTGAAGACGCCCTTACAGAGGCGGAAAAGTCGCTGGAATGGAAAAAAGATTATGAACCGTCGCTGAAAATGAAAAAGATTCTTGAAGAAAAACTTAAAGAAAAGATAAAAAGCGGCGAAGGCACGGATTACAGCGGCGATACGGACGCTTATATTTCCGCGGGCATTGAATTATACGAGAAAAAACAGTATGATGAGGCAATAAAACAGTGGGAAGCGGCCTTAAAGCGCAGGCCGGGGAATAAAGCGCTTAGGTCTTTAATCGCAAAAGCGAAAAAAGATATGGAATCCGGCAGCGGCAAAGTTCGGCTGACGCGCGAACAGAAAGAGGCGGCGGACAGAATGTATTATCTGGCTGTAAACAGCTACACAGAGGGCGATTTAAAGGGAGCTGTTGAAATGTGGAAGAAAGTCCTGGCGATAAACCCGGATGACGTCAAGTCTGTGAGAGATTTAAGAAAAACACAGGCGGAAATTGAAGAACTTAAAAGGCGCGGGATAGAATGAAAAAAAATTTTAACAGCATGAAGTGGGAAGTGATGGGGGTTGTACTTTTTCTTACCCTTACTATAACCGGAATAATGAGCTTTATGCTGCTTAACATACATAAAAAAAGCCTTATAAACGAAGTGGAATTAAGGGGTATAAGTACAGCCCGCAATATTGCCAATAATATCGCGGATTTTATAATGATGAGGCACGAGCTTGAAGCCGCGAAAGTTTTAAAAGAAGCGATGCAGAACAAGGGCGTAATTTACGCGATGGTGGTGGGTTCAAACGGAGTGATACTTGCGCATAACGATATGACGCGGGTAAAAAAGAAATATTCGCAGCCCGGACGGGTGATAAAAACAACTGCCGCGAAAAATACTATATTTGAAACAGAGTCCGGCGGCAGATTAATAGAATTTACCGCCGCGGCAATTGCCAAACATAAAGCAAGGACAGGCGTGGTGCGCGTGGCAGTATCTTATGACCTTATCAGCCGCGCTTTAAAACAGACGTACATTAACATAGCGCTGGTGACGGTAATCGCGGTGATTTTAAGTATTATAGGCGCTTTCTTTTTAAGCACGGCTATTACAAAACCCATAAATATCCTCGCGCAGGGAGTAAAAATTGCCGGCAGCGGCGATTTAAATCACAAGATTGTGATTAACAGCAAAAATGAACTTGGGCTGCTTGCCGGCGCTTTCAATGAAATGACTGATGACCTTAAACGCGCGCAGAAAACCGCGCTTGAAAAACTGGCAATGGAAAAAGAACTTGAAATTGCAAGCAGGCTTCAGGATTCGCTGCTGCCCAAAAAATTTCCCGATATGGGAAAATATGAAGCATCGGCATTTTACAAACCGGCTAAAGAAATAGGCGGCGATTATTATGATGTAATTCCGCTTGCTGATAAAAAGTTCGGCATTGTTATGGCTGATGTGTCGGGCAAAGGTGTGCCTGCCGCGCTTATCATGACGATGTTAAGGGGTGTATTAAACACCGAAGCCATGTTAAATTCTGACCCTGTGCGGGTCCTTATAAACCTTAACAACGGGCTTCTTGGCAGGGTGGAAGGAAATATTTTTGCGACAATTTTTTACGCCGTGCTTGATACGGCAGGCGGTTTAATTGAAATGGCGTCTGCCGGCCACCACGAAATACTGTTTTATAAAAGCGGCGCGGGCGCGGTGGAATCATACTGCCCCAAAGGCGCGGCTATAGGAATTTTAAAAGGCAATAATTTTGAAACCCGCCTTGAAAAGATAACTGTAAAAATTGAAAAAGGCGACAAACTGCTTCTTTTCACGGACGGCATAAGCGAGGCTAAGTCCAAAAGCGGAGGCAGGTTTGGCATGGAAAGGGCGGTAACGTCACTGCAGAAAAACGGCGGCAGTGCATGCCGGGAAATAATTGACGCACTGCTTTATGATGTTGATGTTTTTACGGGCAAAGAAGAACAAAGCGATGATATCGCTGTTTTGTTAATAGGCAGGACAGCTTAACGGAGGTAATAAAATGCCATTTGAAATCAGGGAAAACGCGGACGGAGAAATAATAATTGTGCGGGTTTACGGCGAACTGGACTCTTCGTCGGTGGCGGCTTTTACGCTGGGCTTTAAAGAAATATCGTCTAAGCATAAGAAAGCGAAATATGTGGCGGATATGAAGCAGCTTGATTTTATAAGTTCGGCCGGCTGGACCGCATTTTTAAATGAATTCAAAGAATTACAGGCAGAAGGCAGTGAAATGAAACTTGCGGCCATGCAGCCGGACGCGAAAAGGGTGTACAGCCTTGTGGGAATTGACGGAGTGATAGAAAGTTATGAAACGGTTAAAGAGGCACTGGACAGCTATGCCAAATAAAGCTGAAATATCCGAATTAAAAGTGGAAGCAAAAGCGCAGAACCTGGGTGTGATAAGGAAATTTATAAACGATGCCATGAAGAATCACGGTTTTGCGCAGGATAAAATATCCGCGCTGAAAGTGTCAATAACAGAGCACTGCGAAAATCTGATAAAACACGCGTACGCGGAGAAGCCCGGGAAGATAGATATTATAATGAAGCTTAATTATCCGGCCGCAAAAATAACGGTATTGGATTCCGCGCCGCGGTTTGACATGACGGCGTATGAAATTCCGGATACATCGCGCAGGATTAAAAGAGGGCTGGGCGGCAAAATGGGAATAAAGACAATAAAAGCCCTTTGCGACAGGGTTTTGTACAAAAGAAGAAAAAATTATAATGAGAATACCTTTATAATAATGCAGAATAAAAAAGGGAAGGTAAACAAATAAATGGCAACTATAAAAGACGTCGCGAAAATCGCGGGTGTTTCATACAACACGGTATCTTTTGTGGTCAATGGCGTGGATAAAGTGGCGCCCGCTACAAAAGAAAGGGTTTTAAAGGCAATAGAAGAACTTCAGTACAGGCCGAACAAAACCGCCAGGGCGTTAGTGGGCGCAAAGGCGGATTCAATAGCGTTTATCAGCACGCGGTTTACTTCAGTGTTTGGAATGAATATACTGCGCGAAATTGAAGACGGCGTGCACTTAGCAGGGTTGTCCGCGAACTATGACCTGATACCGTATTCCACAAGGGGCGAAGGCGCGTTTAAAGATCAGATAATTGATTCCATAATTTTAAACAGAAAAGCAGACGCTATAATTATGCTTGGCATAAAACCGGAACAGGGGCATATGGAAAAGTTAAAAAAAGCAGGGGTGCCGCTGATTTTAATAGACGGGTGTATGGATGGCGCGCATAGCGTTAAATGCGACAATGAAAAAGGCGCTTTTACGGCGGCTGATTACCTTATAAATAAAGGAAGGCGCAATATAGCGTACATTGGAATGGCAAAAACAGGCGGCGAGACATGGCCTTCTATAATAGAAAGGGAAGAAGGTTATAAAAAGGCGCTTGTAGGCCGCGGCATTTCAGTCCGCGATGAGATTATGGCAGAGGTAAATAACAATTATATAAATGAAGGACGCGCGATAACGCAGAACCTTTTAAAGTCGCATAAAGACATTGACGCGATATTCTGCGGCGCGGGCGACAGCACGGCAATTGGCGCGATAAACGCGGTAAAAGAAGCGGGGCTTCGCGTACCGGAAGACATTGCGGTTATAGGGTATGACGACATACCCGTAGCGTCAGCGTTTACGCCGTCGCTGACTACTGTAAGGCACCCTGTGGAGAGAATGGGAAACGAGGCGTTTGTGATAACCCTTGAAGCCATGCAGGGCAAACTTACCACCCCCAAGAATCTTGTATTTGAACCGGAGCTTGTAAAAAGAGAATCCGCGTAAGGGATTTGGTGAATATGGTAAAACACTCAGTTTGTGAGATATTTTGATCAGACACTTAGAGTATCTTGCCGTGTTTCTTAAAAATAATATATGTTAATTTTGGAGCAATAGAATTGAATAAAATTACTTTGAAAAGTTGTCGGAAAAATATAAATGCAGCATTAAAACAAGCTGGTCCAAGATATACTCCTGCCTTAGACAAAATGTCTCCTAATTTGCATATTGCGAAATTTGAAAATCTTTTTGATAGTTTGTTTCAAAAAGGAGAATTTATTGAAACTTTAAACGTGATTGAAAAGAAAGCAAAAGAAACGTTAAAACTTTATATTTTTGATAGCGAAAATTCGATACTTTCAGACCAAGAAAAAGACGCCTTGTGTTTAAGTCAAAAGAATCTAAAATCAATAATACAAACTATAATTATTATTAGAAACAATATTGGACTTTTTCATGACGTTGAATTAAATGATATATTAGAAGAACTGAAGATTGGGAAAGAGAGGCTTGATAAAATTATTATGAGTTCTCGTATGAGAAAAAAAGAAGAAAGAATTGCTCCTCAAAAAGTCGATAAATCTGATTTAAATAATAATTATGAAGGGGTTATTTCGTCGTTAAGAGATGTAATGGAAGTTACAGAAATGTTTTATATTTTTTTAACCGAATACGGCTCAGATATACATAATAAACCATTTGTTTTAATTTACGGAGAGGCTGGAATAGGTAAAACACATACCTTGTGTGACTTAGCTTTAAGAAATGTAGAACAAGGAGCAATGTCAGTTATAACATTAGCTGAAAATTTAAATGTTGAAGGGGATATTCTAGAAAATATTGTAAAAGTAAATGGATACAATATGACAGTAGATACTTTTTTAAAACAGATGAGTGACTATGCAAAAACTAACAAAATGCGTTCGTTGTTGATAGTAGATGCAATCAATGATAGTTCTATTCAGGAATGGGAGAAACAGCTAAAAAACTTAATACAAAAAATGAGTTTGTATAAGGGTATAGGGCTGGTTCTAAGTTGTCGTACACCATATGAAAAACTATTATTAACAAAAGTCAACGGCACTCTAATTGCTCCGATCAAACATTTTGGATTTCGTAAAATTGAATTTGATGCGCAACAGGCTTTTTTTAAATGGAAGAAAGTTCCAGCCCCTGAAGTGCCTTTGCTGGAAGATGAGTATAGTAATCCACTATTTCTAAAATTATTTACTGAATCACTTAGTTTCTTGCACGAAAAGAAACATAAATCAAAAGAATTAAATTCGATATGTTCTGGACAAAAGAGTATGACTTTTATCTTGGAACAATTTTATGAAAGGGTTGGAGGCAGTTTTGTAAGTGCTTTCTCGTCAAAAAGGGATTTTTGCTGGCTGGTTGCAAAGGAAGTTGCAGATGTCATGTCTGCAAAACAACGTGACTATATAAATCCTTCTGAATTTAATGATTTAAAAATGCTAACACCAATGACGACGTCAGAAAAGGATATATTTATAAAAAAATGTTGTTCCGAAGGTATGTTTATTAAAACTTGTATTTATGAAGGAGATAATTCATGGGTGGAAGTGATTAAATTTCCATATCAAAAAGTATCTGATCATTTGATAGCAAGATCAATTCTCAAGATGGAATTAACGGAGAAAAACATTACTGAAAAAAAGAATGCTCTAAAACAAGGTTTTTTAGGAAAAATATTTTGTGAATCTAATTATGGCGAATATATAAATCTTGCAGAAGCAATTATGTTAGAATTTCCGATTAGGGATGAAAATAAAAATGAAATATTTGATTTGCTAGATTGGAAAAAGATAAGTTATATGTATTGTGAATCTTTTATTAGGGGATTGGCTTGGAGACCAATTAACTTTATTACAAAAAGAACTAGTAAATATTTGAACTTATTTTTAAAAAATCAACAATTACGGTTTAAAGCATTGGATTCTATTATAACTTTGGCCGTTAAGAACCATCGCTTTAATGAAAAGTTATATAAATGGCTTTTTTCAATGGATTTAATTGATAGAGATTTATTTTGGACAGAATACCTTAGAAATGAATATGAGTCTTCAGCAATTCAAAAACTTATTACCTGGATAGAAATTAATCATAATAAAGTCTCTAAAAGATACCTATCACTATATATTGATGTGCTTACGTGGGTTTTATCATCAACAAATAGATCGTTAAGAGATAAGGCTACAAGATCGCTTGTATATTTAGGCATAAGAAATCCCGAAGCTTTGTTGAAGAAAACAATCAATAGTCTAAATATTAATGATCCATATATTGTTGAAAGAATGTTTTCTGCGAGTTATGGAACTTTAATGAGATTAGTACATAGTAAAAAGGGAAGAAAGAAAATATTTAAAGTTAATAAATTGATTCCTAAAATTTATAGACAAATGTTTTGTAAGAGTTCTGAATTTGCTACTACAAATATTCTCTTAAGAGATTCTGCATTAGGTATTATTGAATTAACGTCAAAAGTATGCGGGAAAAACAAACAAATAGTATATTCAAGGTTGATAAAACCTTTTAAAGGTGGAAGTTGCAGAAAATGGGGGAAAGCAAAAGATAGAGATGAAAATAAATATAGAGGTGGGGATTGTCCGTTGGGCATGGATTTTAAAAACTATACATTAGGACGTTTATCGCCAACCAGAAGGAATTATGATAATAGTAATAATGATTATAAATTAATTTTGCAAAATATTTGGTGGCGTATATATAACCTTGGTTATTCGCTTGAGAAATTTTCAAAGGTTGATCAAGAGATTGCTACTGATAGTTGGCGAACTGATGAGAATGTAAAGATTGAAAGATATGGCAAAAAGTATGCTTGGATATCATTTTTTGAATTATATGGTTATCGAAAAGATATGGGTGTTATAAAAGATGATTATGGGCCTGAACGCTTGTCTGATTGTGGAGTTGATCCGAGTTTTCCTGAGTTTCCAAGGGAACCGGATTTCATGAAGTGGTCCTATTTGGGAGATAACATTTCATCAATAGAAAAATGGTTGAATCAGAAATCTGTGCCAAAACTTAATGATTTATTAGTTCCTAATAGTATTAAAAATTTTGGTCATGAATGGGTACTGTTAGGTGGTTTAATAGTACAAGAGTCTAAAAAAGATAAAAGATATATTCACATTTATACTAAAGGGGCATTCATAAGTAAGGAAACAGCAAAAGATTTAAAGGAATTCGGAAATAGTAAAATGCAATTTGAATTAGGCGGAGGTGATGTGCCAAGTGACACATATACTTATGCTGGTGAAATACCATGGCACAAATATTATAGAAAAACGAATACTGACTACCTGGAACTCATTTTAAAGGAAAGAAGAATGTTAATTGAAAGAATACCACCTTCAAAAGATGCTAATGTTGAAAATGAAGAACTATCAAACTTTTTAAAAGAAAATAACATGACAATCGCAGATATGTTTGCGATGGAATCCAGATTGAAGAAGATTAAAGGTAAATATTATGAAGTGAAGATTGAAAAAGATATTCGAAGTATACCATTTAGATATGCATATAAAAACTTTGAATGGGAATATTATCATAGCATTTTAAATCAGGGAACACATCCATATGTTCCCGATAAACAATTGGCAAAAAAATTGAAGTTATATATAAATCCAGTAGATTATAGCTTTTATAATAGCAATGGTGATGTTGTTATATTTCCTTTAAAAAAAGAGAAAGATTTCAATAATCAAGAGGACTTTCTTTTCATTCGAAAAGACAAATTGGATGCATATCTTAAGAGTTCTAAAATGGAATTTATTTGGATAATTCAAGGTGAACGCAAGTGCGTAGAGTATAATGAGAATAATGAAAGAATAAGATCAAATCGTGATTATAAGCAATTTGATAAGATAATTACTTATGAGTCCATAAAAAATGTGAGGAAAAAAGCTGCTCACATATAGTTTTAACCGCATTCTGAAACATTATTAAATAACATAACTGTAGCGGGTTGTCCAAGTATGGGTGTTTATGGTTTAATAATGCCGATGATGATAATAAATAGGGGGTGGTTTTGATGGCTAAGTTAGTTTCGTGTACAGTTAAAATTGAGGAGACTAAAAGGAATTTAATGCGGGATTTTTGTGAAAAGAAGGGAATAGAAATCTGGGCTTTCCTGGGTAATGCCATTTAGAATGAGATTGAGCGTGAGACACGCAAAGAGGATTTGATGATGCATGAGGAATATGTTAAATATGGCAAAAAGACCGCCACTGATTTTGATGAATTCGCAAAGAAGCTGGGGTGCAAATCAAAACAGCGGTAATTAAGTTTTATCTGAATCACCAACCCTCCATAAGTAAATTGATAAAAAATAAACTTAATTCTGTAGTGTAAAACAGCCATATTCCGGGTGTTTTTGGGGAAAAGCAAATTTTTTTAAAATAATTCTTGACAAACATGGTTTATGGGTGTAAATTTGTATTAAAGTATGAACGTTCATATACAGCAAATAACAGGGAGATACAAATAG
This sequence comes from Candidatus Goldiibacteriota bacterium HGW-Goldbacteria-1, assembly GCA_002839855.1. NCBI lineage: Bacteria > Candidatus Goldiibacteriota > Candidatus Goldiibacteriota bacterium HGW-Goldbacteria-1. The sequence continues at coordinate 229,687 of PGYV01000001.1, read as the reverse complement.
GTTTTTTTAAGGGAATAAATATGAACGTTCATATAAAAGTGAGACTAAAAATAATTGAGATGAAACAAAAATAAAAGTAAAGGGGAGCGGAAAATGAAAAAAGTCAGTATGTTGTTGGTTGTGCTTTTGATGTTGTTTGTTCCGGTTCTGCATGCGGGTACATGTACCGTTGATGCAGGCACCACGTATCAGTACATCCGTGCCATTGGCGTATCAAGCGCATGGTATGGTTTGGCAGGAGGGAATGCAACAACCCTTTTTGCCGATGACAATGTAAACGGGCATATCGGGATTTCATCGTTAAGGGCCAGGATAGACCCAAACGGAAATCACACCGCTGAAGTAAACAATCTTGTAGCGGCTAAGGCTGCCTATTCAAACCTGCTTTGCTGGGCTGCTGAATGGTCTCCTCCGCCGGAGTACAAGGCAAATAATAATGTAAACGGAGATGTGCCAAATAACAAATTCCTTGGCGCGGAATCCGGAGCGCCTAACTGGGCGGATACCGGGTACGCAAATTATCTGGTTTCATATATTCAATACGCCAAAAGCCGCGGCATAGACCTTTATGCAGTATCGCCGCAGAACGAACCCAACTGGAACCCGGATTATGAATCATGCCTTTGGACAGCCGGTCAGTTTGAAGTTTTTGTCCGCGCGTTTAAAAGCGCGCTTAATGCAGCGGGGCTTACAACCAAGATTATGATACCGGAACCCATTAACCCGGGCGGCATGAATCTGGCCGCGACAGCCATGAACAACCCCACAACTGCGTCTTATGTGGGCATACTTGGAACGCACCTTTACGGCGCGATGCCAAACCCGCTTTCTTCATACGGTTTTTCACAGGTTACCAATCAGGAATTCTGGGAAACTGAAATATCCGCCAACACTACCGATATTTCCGGCGCATTGCAGCAGGCGGGATGGGTACAGACATGCCTTGTTAACGCAAGCATGAACGCTTTCCATTACTGGTGGCTTCAGGATATGATAACGAACGGCCAGCCCAATATAAAAGCTTACGCGCTGGGAAGTTACAGCAAGTTTATCAGGCCGGGATATTACAGAATGGCCGCGACAGCATCGCCCACATCCGGCGTGCAGGTAAGCGCGTTTAAGAACACAAACAATTCGTCCCCTTCAAAGATAGTCTTTGTGGCTATCAATAATAATTCTTCTTCTGTCAGCCAGACATTCGCTTTAAACAGCGTTAGTGTAACATCCATAACACCGTGGATTACAAGCGCCAGCGTAAACCTTGTGGCGCAGCCCGCGGTTTCCGTATCAGGCAACACATTCACATACACGCTTCCGGCGCGCAGCATTGTTTCTTTTGTGGGGACAAGCGCTGTAGGCCCTACGGCAACAAATACCCCGTGCGCGGCAACCGCTATAACGCCTTATCTTCAGGTTAACGGCGGCGCGTGGACACAGGCAAGCAGTGCAACGGTTGCTTCTATTCCGGCAACAGTAAACCTTGGGCCTCAGCCGACAACCGGCGGCACATGGAGCTGGACCGGCCCTAACGGATTCACATCCACTTTAAGGGAGCTGACAGCAATACCTTTAAGCTTGGGAACAAATGTATTTACCGCTACATATACAAACGCGTGCGGTGCAAAATCCACACAGGCGTTTACAATTACAGTGCAGAGCGGCGCAACCAATACACCTACCACTGTGGTTACACCGGTAAACACGCCGATAACCACACTCTTTGGCGGCAATCCGCTGATGTATCAGAAATACACCGCAGACCCCAATGCCTGCTGGTTTAACGGCAGGATGTATATTTACAATTCGCACGATAAAGACGGGGCAACAGGTTATGACATAACAGATGTAACTTTGATGTCTTCAGATGACCTTGTAAACTGGACAGACGAAGGCGAAACTTTCAAGGCGTCAAGCACCACATGGGCGGGCCTTACATACGCGCCTGCCGCGATTTACAGGAACGGCTATTATTACCTTTATTACGGCAACGGCGGCGGAAGCATAGGTGTTGTAAGAAGCACAACCCCGACAGGCCCATGGACAGACCCGGTAGGACGCGCGATAATCACAGGCAGCACGCCCGGATGCAGCGGCATGACATATGTATTTGACCCGGGAGTATTTGTTGACGACGACGGCCAGGCATACATGTATTTTGGCGGCGGCGGGCCGGGCAATTTAAGGGTAATAAAGCTTAACGCGGATATGATAAGCATAAGCGGCTCGGCTGTAACTATAGACGCGCCAAGGTATTTTGAAGCGCCGTTTATGAATAAGAGAAACGGAATATATTATCTTTCGTATTCAACTGATTTTTCGGCTTCACCTGCGGCGACAATTGACTACATGACCAGCAGCAATCCGATGACGGGCTTTACGCACCGCGGAACAATACTGGCTAATCCGCCGGATAACTGCGGCAACAACAACCACGCTTCAATTGTTAATATAGGTGATGACTGGTACATAGCGTATCACACAAGAAGGCTGTCAAACACTAATCTTGGAAATTGTAATGGAATTTATCAGAGAAGCGTTGCGCTTGACAGGATGTATTTTAACGCGGACGGCACCATACAGAAAGTGGTAACAACCACAACGGGCGTAAACGCGCTTAAATTAGTGAATCCGTATGCTGTAAATAAAGCGGTTACAATGGCAAAGGAATCCGGAATTCAGACCGAAACATGTTCTGAAGGCGGGTTAAATGTAGGGTTTATAGAAAACGGCGACTGGATTCAGGTAAAGAATTTTGATTTTGGAACAGGCGCTTCAAGTTTTGAAGCACGCGTTGCAAGCGCGGGTGCCGGCGGCAATATAGAAATACGCGTAGGCAGCATTACAGGCACAATTGCAGGCACATGCGCTGTTCCCGTAACAGGCGGATGGCAGACATGGCAGAACGTTACATGCAATGTAACCGGATTATCCGGTGTAAAAGACATATTCTTTAAGTTCACGGGCGGCACGGGCAACCTTTTCAATATTTATACATACCGTTTCTATCCGTCCGGCGCTGTAACGCCAACCAACACTGCTGTGGTTACGTCAACATTCACAAGGACAAATACACCGACAAACACGCAGGGTACTGCTTCACCCACACCGACAAGAACACCCACAATTCCTGTTGTAACAGGCGGATTAAGGGATCTTGCCGCGGCAAAGGGAATGCTGTTTGGAGCGGAAGCGGCAAACAGCCCGCTTCAGAGTGAAACCATATACAGAACCACGCTTGCCAAAGAATTTAACTGGCTTGGCGGAGAAAATGAATTTAAGGCGTATCTGTGGACAGCTCCTTATTCCTATAATTTTACAACCACAGATTATTACAGGAATTTCAGAGACGCAAATAATATGGACATGAGGGGACACGTGCTTGTTTATTACACCGTTGTCCCAAGCTGGATGAGTTCCGGAAATTACACCAGCGCTCAGGTAAGCGACATGCTTAAAAGCTATGTTCAGACAATATCAGCCAGGTATGCGGGCAAGATGAATCAGTGGGATGTTGTAAACGAAGCCGTAACAGACGGCGCGCCTTACGGCTACCGCTCCAACGACTTCTGGTATCAGAAGCTTGGCGATTACATCCCCAACGCTTTCAGATGGGCAAGGGAAGCTGACCCGAACGCGAAACTTTATTACAATGACTACGGCAATGAAGGTTTAAACGGCAAATCAAACTATATTTACGATATGGTTAAAAATTTAAAAGCACAGAACGTGCCTATTGACGGCGTGGGCTGGCAGTGCCATGTAAGCAGCAGCTGGCGTTTAAACGACGATATTTATGAAAACGCGCAGAGGCTGACCGCGCTTGGGCTGGAAATCACCGTAACAGAACTTGACGTGGCAATACCGGTTCCTGTTGACGCGGCAAAACTGCAGTCGCAGGCAAAGGCGTACGCTGATATGACATTCTTTACCATGACTCACCCGAATATAAAGAAAATGTTCCTGTGGGGCTTTACCGACAAACATTCCTGGATACCGGGCTTTACCGACGGAGCATCCGACGCTGCGCTTATTTTTGACACGAATTATAATAAAAAGCCGGCGTATTACGCGATACAGACTGTACTTGGTTTAAATCCCGTAAACGGTATTTACAACGGCGGATTTGAAAGCTCCGTATACTGCTTCAATGAAATGTCCGGCGGCGCGATAGCCGAAGAAACATCAATAGTCCACAGCGGGTCAAAGTCCGCAAGGGTTTCAAACAGGTCGCAGGCATATCAGGGCATAGGCCAGCATATACTGTGGTACCTGCTGCAGAACGGGCAGGGCACATACAGCGCAAGCACATGGGCAAGGCTTGCATCAGGCACGGATAACGCCAAACTTACACTTTACATAAAGGACGACGAAGGCGGAAAATACATAAGCTTAGGTTCGGCTGCGGCCAACAGCACGCAGTGGAGCCAGGTAAGCGGTTCCGCGAATGTTACATGGACCGGGCTTTTAAGGGTGGCAAGGCTTTTTGTGGAAACAGATACCACCACCGGAAACTTCTACGTTGATGACCTGACTTTTGCAAAACAGGGCGCTTCAACACCAACGCCTGTTTTAACCGCGACAGCAACGGCAACAGCAACTTTAACTGCAACGGCTACAGCAACTGCAACTCCTGTAACTGCCGCAACATGGCGCGTGCTTGCGGGAAGCGAAACAGCGTATGTGGATTCCAAAGGCTTTACGTGGTCAGCCGACACCAACTTTGACGGCGGAACAGCGTACAGCACCACAAAAACAGTTTCAGGCGCGCTGCCTGCATCGTCAGACATGGCGCTGTATCAGAGCGAACGTTACGGCAATCCGTTTACGTATACGTTTAATGTACCCGCGGGTTCTTATCAGGTGACATTAAAGATGGCAGAGACATATTTCACGGCAGCAGGTTCACGCAGCTTTAATGTCTCTGTAAACGGAACAGAAGTGATGGCAAATTATGATATCTTTGCGGCAGCAGGCGCGGACAAAGCGGTTGATATGGTATTTAACAACATAGCGCCGGCCGGCGGAAAAATTACTATTGTATTTGGACCGGCAGCTGTGGATAACGCGAAAGTATGCGCTATTCAGATAATACCGCAGCCTGTAATTGTAACTGCCACTCCGACAGCCACAAACACATCAACCAATACGGCAACTAATACAGCGACAAAGACCGCAACCAACACACCGACGAACACCGCGACAAACACGGCTGTGCCTCCGACATCCACATCAACAAACACATCAGTACCGCCGACAAACACAGCTACCAATACAGAAGTGCCGCCTACATCAACAGGCACAATAATACCGCCTACATCCACATCCACATCCACATCTACATCAGTACCTCCGACATCAACATCTACAAACACATCAGTACCTCCGACGGCAACATCGACAAACACATCGGTACCTCCGACATCCACATCAACAAACACATCGGTACCACCGACAGCAACATCAACAAACACATCAGTACCTCCGACAGCAACAAAGACAAATACTTTAGTACCTCCGACATCAACAGCCACAAACACGGCAGTACCTCCTACAGCAACAAGCACGCAGGTTGTGGTGGCAAACTTCAGTATTATGCTTAAGAATTCGGATGCGGAAAACGTATCAAGCCCGCACCCTTCATTCAGGGTGGTAAATACCGGAAACGCGGCGCTTAACTTAAATGGAATGGAAGTAAGGTACTGGATAAACTCTGATTCGGCATCAGGACAGCAGGTTCAGGGTTTCATTGACTGGGCGGGAAAACTTCCGCAGGGAAGTACCATCACGCAGAACATGTCAGTATCTGCCGTGCAGACAGCTCTGGGAACCCAGAATTACTACATAAGCTTCAAGTTTAATTCTTCGATAGTGCTTGCGCCTAATGAATTCGCGGAAGTTCAGGCAAGGTTTAACAAAACAGACTGGAGCTCTATGCTGCAGTCAAATGACTGGAGCTTTGCTTCAAGCCAGGTTTACGCGCGTACAGACAGAATGACAGCCTATGTTTCCGGAGCCTTGGTATACGGAAACGAACCGTCAGCGCAGACCACCAACCTTACAGCAAGCATAAGCAGCGTGCTTAGCTACCCCAACCCGGCTGTAAGCGGCGGGACAACATATCTGCAGTACACTGTTGAAGGCGGCGCGATACAGTCACAGTCAGCGGATAATAAATTAATGACTGTGGATGATCCGAATGCTGTTGTAACCCTTGGGGTTTACACAGCACAGGGAAGGCTTATGTGGAAGCAGGTTGTAACCGGCATTTCCAATGTGTGCGCGGGCAAGCATTCAATACAGTGGGACGGCAAGTCCGCGTCAGGCCATAAGCTTGCAGCAGGCACCTATGTGCTGAAAGTAAGCATTAAATCAAAAGGTGTTGAGAACAGCAAAAACTTCGTGATACTGATTCTTAATTAAGAATTAAGTTATATCAAAAAGCCCCGGGCATCCGCCCGGGGCTTTTTTTTTGGTTGTTTTTTATTTTTTAACGTAGAGACGTATCATGATACGTCTCGTATTTAAATATTTTAGAATTTGTAGGGATAGCGCTCCCGCGCTGTCCGGTTCTTGTATTAGTAATTTATTGTTTTGGCTTCCAATAACAGGTTTGTATTTGCTTTGGTAGGCGCGGGCTTCAGCCCGGGGCAGTTTGATTTTTAAGTGCTGTTAATCTGTGTCATATATTGAAAGTACAACCTTCTGCCTGCAGCTATTTACGCCGTAATTACTACTGAATTGAAATTTTAATTTATGTGTGGTAAGGTAACAAATATAGCGAAAAAAGGGCATTGTTCTATGTGATGGAAAATATCTGTTTTTGTGTTCTCGGGTTTTGGTATCGATTTTATCGTTCTGGTAGACGCGGGTCTTTAGCCCGCGGTAGTTGATTATATTTTTATGTGGTGTTGTAAAAATATAAAGGGGAAAAGCATCATTTGAGGGGCAATAACTACAAGAAACTGTCTGATGTGATTTAGTTTATGTTTTCAAGATCTGATAGGGTTATTTGTTATTATCTGTGGAATATAGATTATCGCAAAGGTTGACCCCTGTTCCTATATGTTTCAATGGAGGTTTTATGAAATCAAATTTTATCAAGTGTAAAGTAAATATAAGATTCAGTGGTTTTGTAAAAGTATTTGTTGTTATAATTTGTTTTGTGCTTATCTCCATAGGGTGTTCAAGGCATATTAGTCCGGAACCAATAACGGAAGGTCTGATTAATCTGACACCTACACCGCTTCCGGATATTTTTGTTATAGATGATTTTGAAGATAATAATTTAATGACTAATATAACTGCTGATTCTTTGAATACATGGACGGCTACTGAAAGAACAGGCGTTAAGTTAATAAATATTTTTGATGGAGCAATATATGGGTCATATGCTCTTAATACAACTGCAACGGTGAGGGCATCTGATTATATCTCCGGTATTAATAATTCAGTTATCTGGGGACACCGCGGGTATTGCACAACTACATATGTCAGAACAACTTCAACTATAAAAGGTGATGATAATGGTCTGGATATTAGAACTTACAATAGTCTGAGTTTCGCTTTAGCTGTCAAAGTAACGCCTTTAGCCTCTGTAAGTAATTTTAAATTCAGCGTAGTTCTATATAAGTATATATATGATTACAACGTTATGACCAGCAGTACAATGTATACGATACATGCTGACTATGTTCCTGTAGATTTAAATGGGACATGGGGTATAGTCACAATACCTCTTAGTGATTTTCGCAACGATTTAGGAGAGACGTTGAGTAATAATCTGGTATTTGAGGAAATGAGTGTTATGACATGGTCTTATCAATATGAAGCGCCTATGCAGGGTATGAGCGTGTGGCTTGATTTTAAAATGGATGACGTAAAATTTATCCGGTAATAAAAAATCGATTCCAGGTATAAAAAATAGAAGTTAATAGTATTTTCAAATACGTGCAGAAGAATGGGAATTTGGGTGGAAACGATAAATAATAAAGAACTTACAGATGAAAAAACATATCCGGATGAGGCAGTGCTTAAAGCTATCCTCGGGAAATCGTATACGGCGTATACCCTACTGATTGAACTGTTCAACAGCCACGAAATGGTTCATGAATGGCGGTATTACCGTGACGGCAAGGCGTGGTTATGCAAGGTTCAGAAAAAGAAGCGCACAATAGTCTGGATGTCTGCCTGGAAAGGGTATATGAAGGCAACAGTATATATCCCGCAAAAATACCTGCGGCAAATATATAAACTGGATATTTCCGGTAAATCAAAGGACAAAATTAGGCTGACAAAAAATGTGGGCAAATCAAAGCCATGCATATTTGAGATAATAAACAAAAAAGTTATTAAAGATTTTGAGAAAGTTATGCTGTTTAAAATTGACTGCAAATAGTGATTTATTGTTTTATGAATATGCAGGATATAAGTCAGAAATATCGTATATTTGATTGGTTTTACTGCCGCCTGGATGATTATAGGTTGACTTTTTGTCAGAAAAAGTATGTATTTTTTCTGACAGATAAAAGGCGGCAGGGCGTTTTGAAGGATGCTTTAAGGGCTTGACTTTACTCAATATATTGAGTAAAATTACTCAAAGCATTGAGTAAAACTACTCAACGTATTGAGTAAAACGGAGATAAATATGTATAAAAGGCCCATATTCGGGGAGTTATTAAAAAGGTTTGCTGAACCAAGGCGTTTTATGCAGGTTCTTATCGGGCCGCGGCAGGTGGGAAAGACCACAATTGCATCCCAGCTTGCCCAAAGCGTTAAAATGCCCGTACATTCAGTTTCCTGTGACGAGCCTGAATATAAATCTGTTTCGTGGATAGAACAGCAGTGGCAGAGCGCAAGAATCGCCGCGGGTAAAAACGGGAAAAAGGCGCTTCTTATAATAGATGAAATTCAGAAGATACAGGGATGGTCTGAAACAGTTAAAAAACTGTGGGACGAAGATACAAAGGCAAAAACTTCTGTTTATGTGCTGCTTTTAGGTTCTTCTTCAATGCTTATTCAAAAAGGGCTTGGCGACAGCCTGGCAGGCCGTTTTGAAGTATTACATGCTTCACACTGGTCATTCGGAGAAATGAGCAGTGCGTTTGGAATTTCATTTGACCAATACACATATTACGGCGGTTATCCCGGTGCTGCCGCGCTTATAAATAACAGCGCAAGATGGGGCTCTTACATTTCTGAATCGCTTATAGAAACTACGGTTTCCAAAGACATACTGCAGATGACAAGGGTTGATAAACCGGCGCTGCTGCGCAGGCTGCTTGAACTTGGATGCTCTTACTCGGGGCAGGTATTATCCTATACAAAAATCATGGGGCAGCTGCAGGATGCAGGCAACACAACAACCCTTGCGCATTATCTGGACCTGCTGTCAGGCGCGGGTATCCTTTGCGGGCTTAATAAATACTCCGGACAGAAAGTCAGGCAAAGGGGTTCCAGCCCGAAATTCCAGGTATATGACAATGCGTTAATTACAGTGCAGTCTAAATTAAAATTCAGTGAGGCAAAGGCAGACGCGGAATTCTGGGGCAGGCTGACAGAAAGCTGCATTGGTTCCCATCTGCTTAATTCGGTTAAAGGTAAAGGGTTGGAGCTGTTTTACTGGGAAGACGGAAGCAGCGAACTGGACTTTGTGCTTGCAAAAAAAGGCAAAGCCGCGGCCATTGAGGTTAAAAGCGGAAGGAAAAAGCAGAAAGCACCGGGTATTGACAGGTTCTCTAAAGAATTTAACACGGACAAAAAATATCTGGTAGGCACAGGCGGAATACCTTTTGAAGAGTTTGTTAAAATAGACATAGAGGAATTGATATGAATAATTTTATAAGCGGAGGCGTGATGAGGGTTTTTATAAGAGTTCTTTATATGACTGCAATTGTTGCGCTTGCTATATTTATTTTTAAGAACGAGTCCTTAATTAAAATTGAAAACCCGAATTACAAAACACTGGATAAAAGTATCAAAATAAGGGATTATTTTATTGAAGTTAAAAAAACAGAACTGAGTCATGATTTTATATTTTACAATTATATAATTTATAAAAATGGGAATAAAATTATGGATATCAGAGAAGATCTTGGTTTAGATGCAACAGATGGACGGGTAAATGCTTATTATGCAGGAAAAGATATTAATCATGACGGGGAACCTGAAATAATTTTTGAGATACCAAATAGATGTTATGAGTTTAACGTATATACATTGGGAAAGGAATTTAAGAAAATATTTAATATTCGTTCTAGAGGCGGAATAGATAAAGTACAAATCAATCCGTTTGATTTTAATCCGGCAGCGAAAATAAAATTCAAAAGCGCTTTTTATATGGGTGATTATCGTTGTATGTGGTGCGGGCCAAATCCTGATCTTGTTTATGCGTATAGAAATGGAAAATATGTTCTGGCTTTTGATTTGATGAAAGAAAGGCCCCCAAGTGAAAAGGTCTTTCAAGAAATGGTAAAATATATAAATTCTAATACGCAAGATGTTGAAAAACCTTTTCAATGGTTTGGTCAACTTCTTTTTTCTGGCAATGTAACGACTGCAGAACGATTCGTTGAACAAATAGAAGATCTTTATAACAAAGAATCATATTTGCGTATTATGAATTTTGTGAAAGAAAAAGACATAAAGGGGAAGGGTGCAAATGGACATTAAAGGCAAACATATGATAGAGGCGGGGCATGTGACGGAAGTTTATGGGCCGGTGCAGGCGCTTAGAAATTATCTTCAGCAGCAGGAGTGCACTTTTACCTTTATCTCCCACCCTTTTTCCTACACGGGGCTGGAAGGTACTAAAGCTGAAGTTTATGAAAATGGTGTCCTGAAAACAACCAAAACAGGGCATAAAAAAAGCGGGAATCTCCTGGTTCAGTGGACAAAAGATTTTTTCTTTAACCTGAATTATGGATTTAAAAATAAATGTGATTTTTTTATGGCTGTGGATAATTTAAACGGGGTGTCTGCTGTCATATTAAAACTTTTCGGCAGGGCTAAAAAAACCGGGTATTACGTCATTGACCATATGGACAGACGGTTTAAAAATCCCGTCTTTAACTTTGTCTACGAAACGCTGGACTATATCTGCCTTAAATACTGCGATACGGTCTGGATACTGTCTGACCGCATGGCTGATGCCAAAAGAAAGAAGTTTAAACTTAAAGGGAATAATTTCCAGATTGTGCCTGTTGGTGTTGAACTTGATAAAGTGGATAAATTCTCGGAAAGTGAAAAACTTAAAGAAAAAACAATGGTCTTAATGAGCTACCTTGATGAAACCAAGGGCGTGCAGTTAATGATAGACGCTATGGAAATAATATTAAAACTGGTTTCGGATGCTCAGCTGCTTATAATAGGAACAGGGCCTTATGAAAACGCCCTTAAAGAACAGGCAAAAAAGCTTAAACTTGAAAAAAATGTCAAATTTCTTGGGCTTATGCAGCACACAGAACTGTTCAAATATATCCCGCACCGCCGCATAAGCATCGCGCCGTATATAGATGATAAGAACAACTACACCTGGTACGCTGACCCTACCAAACCCAAAGAATACCTTGCCTGCGGCCTGCCCATGGTTATAACAGACGTTCCGTGGGTGGCAGAGGAAGTACGGCGCCGCCCAATGGGGGTTGTCTGCGCATATAATAAGGAAGAGCTTGCAGCTTCATGCGTAAAACTTTTAAGTGATGACGCTTTTTATTCCATCTGTCTTAAAAACGCGCTGGAATTCACGTCAACCCTGTCATGGCCTGTCATATATAGCAAAGCCGTGAGCCAATCATGATAAACGCTTTAAAAAGGTTCTACACTCCCGAAATGTTTCAGGGCATAAGCCGCAAAAAACATTACTTTGAAGGGTGGTATTATAAAAACGTAAGCGCTGACAGTTCGTCCGCTATTGCGGTTATTCCCGGTATCTCTATCGTGGATAAAAACGACACGCACAGTTTCATACAGTTTTTTAATGCCAGGGAAAAGTCCGCTTATTATTTCAGGTACGGCGCGGATGAATTTAAATATAATAAAAAAGAGTTTAAAGTAAATATAGGCAAATCTGAATTCACAAAACAGGGAATTAAGCTTGATATTGAAACGCCGGAAGCTGTTATAAAGGGCGAACTGTCCTATTCTGAAATGACAGGCTGGCCTGTGTCACTGCTGTCGCCCGGCGCCATGGGGTGGTACGCTTTTGTGCCAAGGATGGAATGCTACCACGGTATCATGGGTTTTGACCATGCTATCAAAGGTAAAATTACTGTAAACGGACATGAGTATGATATGAATAACGGGCGCGGCTACATGGAAAAAGACTGGGGCACTTCAATGCCGTCATCATGGATATGGGCGCAGTCCAACCATTTTGAAAAGCCCAATGCATCCGTATTTGTATCAATAGCCAAAATCCCGTGGTTTGGAAAAAGTTTTACCGGGTATTTGTGTGGGTTTTATCTTGACGGAAAAGTTTACAGGTTTACAACTTACCTGGGCGCAAAAATTATCGGGCTTAAAGCGGACGAGCACAATATTCATTTTACAATAGAGGATAATAAATATTTTATGGAAGTAACCGGCAAACGTGCCGACGGGGCTGTGTTGGCGGCGCCGTCTTTTGGCGGTATGTCCACAAAAATAAAAGAAAGCCTGCAGTCAGAATTAAAAGTTACATTCGGCAGAAAAACCGGCAAAAACCGCGAAGTGATTTTTGAAGGTACGGGCAAAAACGCGGGGCTTGAATATGTGGGCGACATTGGGGAGCTTGTATCAGGGCTTTAAACACGGGCTTTTGTGTTGTATAATAATTCATCATATTAAAGGAGGAATAATAAATGGCAAAACTTGTTGTGACCGGCGGCGCGGGATTTTTAGGGTTTCACATCTGCAAAAAACTTGCGGATAAATATGAAAAAATTCTTGTGCTTGACATTGACACATTCAGAAAAGAAGAGTACGCGGCAAATGTGGAGTATAAGAAAGTTGATGTAAGGGATTTTGAAGCTGTAAAAGAGGCCTTTAAAGGTTATGACGCCGTGGTAAACGCGGCGGCAGCGCTTCCTTTGTGGAGCAAAAAAGATATCTATTCCACCAACGTGGACGGCATAAAAAACGTTCTTGAAGCGGCAAAAGCAAACAATATCAACAGGGTGGTACAGGTAAGCTCCACAGCTGTTTACGGCGTGCCGGAAAAGCACCCGCTTTTTGAAACAGACCCGCTTATAGGCGTAGGGCCTTACGGCGAAACAAAAATAACAGCCGAAAAAATATGCGAAGAGTACAGGACAAAAGGCATGACAGTTCCTGTTGTCAGGCCCAAGACTTTTATCGGTACAGAAAGGCTTGGAGTCTTTCAGATACTGTATGACTGGGTGGAAGCAGGCGCCCTTATCCCGTGCATAGGCAACGGCAATAACAGGTATGAACTGCTTGAAGTTCAGGACCTGGTGGACGCAATTTACCTTATGCTCACAAAACCCGCGGAAATCGCCAATGACACATTTAACGTGGGCGCTAAAAATACGCCGCCTGTAAAACAATACCTTGAAGAATTTTTCAGCAGGGTGGGTTCCAAATCACGCGTTATGAAAACTCCGGCAGGGCTTTTGATATTTTTCCTTGAAATATTCTGGATGCTGCGCATATCGCCCCTTTACAAATGGGTATACGGCACCGCGCATAAGGATTCCTTTGTATCAATAGAAAAAGCGGAAACAAAGCTTGGCTGGTCGCCAAAGTTTACCGAAGCAGACGCCCTTGTCCACTCCTACGAATGGTATATAAAGCACGAAAAAGAGGTAAAAGGCGCAAGCGGGGTAACCCACAGGGTGGCATGGAAGCAGGGAATTCTGGCGCCGTTTAAGGGATTTATGGTGATGTTAAACAAGAATAAGTAATAATAAACATAAATACAAAAACCCCTGAACATAATAATACTTTTTTGTTCAGGGGTTTTTGTATTAAGAAATGTATTTTTGTTGTTTAATTTTTCTTCCGTCCTTTTGTTTTACCGGGTTTATCCTTCCAATTTTCCAATTTCGAATTTTCAATATTTGTTTTATCATTGCCTTTACTTCCGACCCTCCGTGCATCCGACCATCCGTCCCTCTGCTTTACCGGGTTTGGGTATATGCAGTGGTAGGCGCGTCCCTTTAGGGCGCGGCAGTTGATTCAGGATTTTACCAAGCATCTAAACGTCCAAGTCTCCAAGCGTCTGCCGTACCGGGCTTGGGTATATTTTTTCAGTACGCGCCGCAAATTGGTATTCTTGCAGGCAAACAAACTTGAAATCGCCGGTGTGTTAACGTCATTGGCAACTGTGAGCCCGCGGCACATCCGAATATGCCGGCGCAGCATTAAACCGCTCCTGCCGCATACACAGTGAGTTAGGGCGGCACGCACTGAAAAAACACACCCAACCCCTGTGGTTTTCTTCTAATCTTCCAATTTCGAATTTTCAAATTTGTTTTTTTGCCTTTACTTCCGTCCCTCCGTGCATCCGACCATCCGTCCCTCTGTTTTACCGGGTTTGGGTATATGCAGTGGTAGGCGCGTCCTTTCAGGGCGCGGCAGTTGATTTAGGATTTTACCAAGCATCTAAACATCCAAGCATTCAAGCCTCCTGTTTAACGGTAAAATTCTTTGGCTTTACTTTGACTTTTACATGGTATATAATCGCAATAGAAGGTTTTTTGTCAGTTTTTAACATTAGCATGGTTATAACCATGCCTGAATATATATTATTTTATGAGGTAAAAATGGCGGTAGATAATAAAGCAAACATAAAAAAGATGGCTATGATTTATTCCCAGGAAGGCAGATGGGATAAAGCCATTGTAGAGTATAAAAAGCTGCTTGCGCTTGACCCTACCGATTTTACAACTCACAATATGCTTGGGGATGTATATAAAAAGAAGAACGAAGACGAGCTTGCCTATCAGGAATATATGATTGCCGCGGAAGCGCACATAAAACAGGGGCTGGCGGATAAGGCTCAGATAATTTATAAAAAAATAGGGCTGCTTGATTCTTCAAAATTAAACGACAGCGATAGAAAACGCCAGATAATGATAAAAAAACACACAGAAGCGGACAAACTTATTGAAAGCGGCGAAATAGACAAGGCAATTGAAGCGTATAAGGAAATTATAAAAATAAGCCCTGAAAGCCTTGATACCTATCAGAAATTGGGCGAACTTTACGCGCAGAAGGGCGATAAAAAAGAGTCGCTGGTCTATTATGAAAAAATAGTGGAAGTATATTTTAATAAAAGGATGTATAAAAAAGCCCTTCCCATTTACCAGAAAATAATGGATATTCAGCCGGATAATATTGAAGTAAGGGAAAAAATAGCGGAGATTTATGAAAGGGAAGGCAATGATTCCGACGCCAAAAGGGAATTTCTTTTTCTGGCGGAATATTACTGGAAAGAACAGAATGTTGAACGCACCGAATTTTACGCGCAGAAAGCCGTGGAGTTTAAAAGCATAGAAGCGCACTATTTTAAGGGCGCCGCCCTGTTTCATAAGAAAGTGTATGACGAAGCGAAAAAAGAACTTGATATGCTTTTAAAATTCAAGGCCAACCATGTGGGGGCCCTTCAGATTATGGCCAATATCCACAATGACCTTGGGCAGACCGACGAGGCGCTTTCAATATACAACAAGATAATAAAAGCGGAAGAAGAAAATACAGAAGCGCATGAAATGATAGCCCAGCTTATGCTTAATAAAGGGCAGAAAAAAGAAGCTGTCGCAAAGTTTGTAATGATTTCCAATATACATACAAAAAAGCAGGAATATGATAAAGCGGTAGGCGTCTTAAATAAAGTGCTTGCGACAGAGGCGGAAAATCTTGAAGTGCTGCAGAAACTTGCGGATACTTACCTGCTTATGAAGAAAAAGAAAGAAGCAGCGGATACATTTATTAAAATATCTGACATTTATACAAAAGAAAATCTGCCTGATAAGGCACAGGAAGCGTATAAACACGCGGAAGAAAATGACCCGGCCAATAAAGAAATAATAAGCAGGGCTAAAAAATTATCAGGGGCTCCGGAGCCTGTGCAATTTTCAGCGCCTCCGCCGGTGGAACCTGTTCCTGAAAAACAGGCGCCGCCTGTTTTTATCCGGCAGGAAATGCCTGTTTTTGATCTGCCGCCTGTTGCTGCTGCGCCGCCGGAAGTAATAATGCCAAAAATCAAGCCTTCTGATGCAATTGAAAACGTTAAGATAGACTATACGCCGGCCGCGGCGCACGAACAGACAAAAGAGGATATTCCGGCTCTTTTAGCCATGGCGGAAACATTTATTAACAGCGGCTCTTTTGATGAAGGAATTGAGCTTTTTCAGAAAGCCATACTGCTTGACCCGGGAAATCCCCAGATAAAGAAAAAATTAAACGCGGCATATTCTCAGTATGCCGGAATACCGGAAACTCCGGCCGTTGATGAAAAGGCCGCGGCAAAAGAAGAAGAAATAAAAAGGCAGAAAGAAGAAGATAACAGGAGAAAAGAAGAGGAAGAGGTAAAGAAAAAGCAGAAAGAACTTACTGCGGAACTGGAATCCGAAAAAAAGAAAAGGGCGCAGGAAGAAGAAAACGTAAAGAAACGGCAGCAGGACCTTATAAAGAAAATGGAAGAAGATAAGAAGAAAAGGGCTGAAGAAGAGGAAAATAAGAAGAAAAATGAAGAAGCCGGCAGAAATAAAAAAGAAGAAGAGAAAAACGCAATAAAAGAAAGAGAAGACATTAAAAAGAAAGATGATGAACACAGAAAAAAGACCGCTGACGAAGAAAGAAAACGTGATTCCATAGAAAGCCCTCGCGGGCAAAGCGCCGCCGAAGCGGATGAAAGCGCGCTGGATTTTGTGACTGTCATGGCGGCGGATATATTTATGAAACAGGGGCTGATGGCAGAGGCTGAAAGGATACTTAAAAAGATAGCTTTAAAAGAACCGGATAACGCGGAAGCCAAACTTAAACTTGAAGATATATTAAAAAGGCACGACCACCACGGCAAAAAAGAAGAAAGCGCCGAGTCAGGAAAAAAACAGAGCAAGGTTTCATACATATAATTAACCATGCGGCTTAAAAGATAAAAGCATATCAGAAAGCGGTATGCTTTTATCTTTTAAGTCACGGTGAAAAATTTTTACCGGCCTACGGAGGTTACATTGAGCTACGAACAGTATTTTGGACTTACAGAACAGCCTTTTTCCAACGCGCCTGATTCAAGGTTTTATTATGACAGTGAGATGCATCAGGAAGCCATGGTGAAAATAATGCATGCGGCCGAAACCATGAAAGGCCTTGTGGTTATGCTGGGGGAAATTGGCGCGGGTAAAACCCTGCTTGCCAGGAAAGTGCTTGAAAAACTGGAAGCGGATGATTCATTTGTGGAATCGCTGCTTGTAATAGTGCATTCGGAAATTACGGCATCCTGGCTGTTAAAACGGATAGCTTTTCAGATAGGCATAAAGAATCCCGCGGAAAAAAAGGAAGAACTTCTTCCTCAGCTGTATCAAAGGTTATTAGGCCTTTACGAAGAAGGCAAGAAAGCTGTTATTCTTATTGATGAAGCCAACATGCTTAAAACAAGGGAAATTTTTGAAGAATTCAGGGGGCTTTTAAACCTTGAAGTGCCGGGCAGAAAACTTTTGACCCTTGTCCTTATAGGAATGCCGGAGCTGGAACAGAACATAGCGCTTGACCCGCCGCTGGAGCAGAGAATAGCCATAAAGTTTAAACTGCGAAAACTGGAAAGGGGCACTACAATAAATTATATAAAACACAGGATGAAAGTAGCGGGAAATGAAAATGATATTTTTTCCGACATGGCGCTGGATGCCATATTTGAATACGCCGGCGGAACTCCGCGCCTGATAAACACCATATGCGATAACGCCCTGTTAGAGGCGTATCTGATGAAAAGGGAAAGAATAGATTTTGAAATAATAGAACATGTATGCCAGGATTTGGGGTTAAAAAGAAAAATTTAAAGGGGTAATTATGAAAATAGGACTTGCATTGGGCGGGGGAGCCGCATATGGTTACGCTCACATTGGGGTTTTAAAAGTTTTTGAAAAATACGGTATAAAACCCGATATTATAACCGGTACCAGTGTTGGAAGCCTTGTAGGCGGAGGAATAGCGTCAGGCCTTACAGTTGAAGAGTTTGAAAAAATTGCCCTTGAATTAAAATGGAGCGATATTGCTTCCCTTAATATTCCCAAGGAAGGGCTTATAGACCTTGATAAGATAGAAACTTTTATAGATAAGCATTTTAAAGTGAAAAAAATTCAGGATACAAAGGTAAAATTCGCAGCTGTGGTAACTGACCTTATAACGGCAACCGGGCATGTAATTAAAGAAGGCCCTATTGCTCCCGCTATCAGGGCAAGCTGCAGCATTCCGGGAATCTTTACCCCGGCTACCATAGGGGGCACCATCTGCGTTGACGGCGGAATTGTAGATAATGTGCCTGTGGCAGCCGCAAGGGAATTAGGCGCGGATTTTGTAATAGCAGTTGATGTGCTTGCGGGCAACAGGACTGATATTTCAAAACACAGGGATATTTTCAATCTGGTGTGGAGAAGCTGGCAGGTGGCTATAATAAACAGCACTAAGCTAAGGGAAGGCAGGGGCGGCGAAGCGGATTTTACAATTTCCCCGGAAATTGTGGGAATAGGGCCGTTTGACATACATAGAAAGGAAGACCTGATAAAAATGGGGGAAAGGAGCGCTGAAAAATCAATTGAGGGACTGTCTAAAATTATAGGTGAAAAGGGCAGCTTTATGGGAATGATAAAGGGCATATTTACCAGGCAGCTTTAAGTTTTTATCTTATATATAAGACGTTTTTGGGAACGCCAAAAATAGTTTGACAATAAAGTTAAATATATATATAATAATTGAACAATTTTGTGAAGAGCGGGAATAGCTCAGTGGTAGAGCACCTCCTTGCCAAGGAGGGGGTCGCGGGTTCAAATCCCGTTTCCCGCTCCATAAAAAATTCCTTAAAACAATTTAAGGAGGGAGACCTATATGAAAAGGTTCGGGATTATGTTTTTTCTTTTTTCATTACTGGTAATGCTTAATGTTCACACTGTTTTAGTTGCAGCGGATGATTTTGACCTTCCGCCACCGCCGGACGCGGATGAAGAACTTTTACCCCCGGGAGATGACTTTGGCGGGGATGAAATACCGCCGCCGCCGGGAGACGATTTTGCAAGCGATGACATGCCTCCTCNCCCCGGGAGATGACTTTGGCGGGGATGAAATACCGCCGCCGCCGGGAGACGATTTTGCAAGCGATGACATGCCTCCTCCTGCTGACGAATTTGCGGAAAGCGATGTTCCGCCGCCTGCTGAAGAAGAAAGTGAAGATGTACCTCCCCCTCCTTCTGATGAAGAGTACGCAGAAGAAGAGGAAGAAGAAGCGCCTGCTCCCGTTAAGGTTGCAAGCAGCAAGTCAGGAAAACTTTCAAAATACAGGGTCAGCAGCGGCGACAGCCTTTGGAGAATATCCGGCAAAAGCAAAATTTACGGCGATTCTTTCAAGTGGCCCCTTATTTATAAAGCCAATAAGGCTTTAATTGAAGACCCGGACTTGATTTATCCAAGGCAGAACTTTGAAATAAATCAGAACTTCTCTGATGATGTTATAGATGATGCGGTCGGTAAAGCAAAAGAAACACCGCGTTATGAACCTCACACGGAACCAAGGAAAAAGCTTCCTATAAAGTATTAATCGGGATGTGGAATATAAAAAAGCCTCTATCTTCTTGTGAGATAGGGGCTTTTTTACTTTTTTTTAGACGGTAATAAATCAGGCGATATTAAAAAAGCATGAAGGCGGTAAATTTGAAAAAACTTTTATTAACCTGTGTGTTTATTTCTGCTGTATGCACGCAGATTCCGGCGTACACATCCGCGGAACAGGAAGAGTATGATTTTGCGTACTCTCTTTTTCTGAATAATAATTTTTCTATCGCTGAAAACCTGCTTAAAAATTTTATTGTAAACCGTCCGGAAGCGGCTCTGGCAGGCAGCGCTTATTTTGTAAGGGCTGAAGCTTTTTATAAAAAAGGCGAATACTCAAAAGCTCTTTCTGCTTATATGAGCATTCCGCAGAAATATCCGCAGGATGTAAACAAATTCCGCAAAGAACTCTACTACAGGATGGCGGAGTGTTATTTTAATTTAAAGGATTATCAGTCGGCTGCCAAATACTCGGAAATTGTACTTAAAGAATACCCTGACAGTTATATTGCCAAAGACGCCTGCCTTCTTGCGGCTGAAAACCTGTTCTTATCCGGGGATTATGACGGCGCTCTTTCTTACCTTGGCAGGCTTGAAAAATATTCCGACTATGCCAATTTTGACTATGCTTATTATATGACCGGGCGGGTTTATTATGAAAAATCACTTGCAGCCAACGGGGATGAAAAAAAACGGATGGCGAAGGAATCTTTAAGGTTCTTTGACAGGGTGAAAAATGAATATCCCGGCAGTGAAATAATAAACCATTCGGAATTCAGGCGCGCCAACACGCTTTATTCGCTTGAACAATACAAAGATGCTGTAAAAATCTGCGATGTACTGCTTGAAAAAAATGTAAATGACAATAAATTTAAGGCTATGGTGGAATATTTCCGCGCCTGGAACTATTTCATGCTTTCCTATTATGACAGGGCATTTTCAGCTTTTAATTCAATTATAAAAAATTACCCGGGCGACATGCTTTCTATCTGGTCGGAATATAAAAAGGGGCTGTGCTATGAGGCAAAAAATGACAGCAAAGCAGCCATGGAGCAGTATCAAAAAGTAATGACAGACTATCCGGACACCTTGCCTGCCGCGTATTCTGAATATGCGATGGCCTATCTGAATCAAAAGCAGGGCGAGTATTACGGGGCTTTAAATCTTTACGGAGGTATCATAAGCAAGTACAGCATAGAAGAACTTACAAGGGCTTCCTATTTCATGACGGCGGAAATTTATACGAAGATGGACCGGTTTGCCGAAGCCGCGCAGACATATTCGGTGATAGAAAATAAATATCCTGAAGACGCGAATATTGCCAGATTTATGAAGGCGTGGTGCGATTCCAATAACGGCAACAGGGACAGCGCACAGGCTGCATATAATGGAATTCTGTCGGATGATAAAGCGGAACGCGGCCTTAAGGCAAAAAGCACGGTAAAACTTGGGGATATATTTTTTGAAAAAGAAAACCCCGTTGAAGCGGCAAGATATTATAAGAAAGCAATAGATGAATTTGACGATGTGTCCGGAATAAAAGCAGAGGCGCGTTATGGGCTGGGGTGGATACATTACGCCGCAAACAGGTTTGATTCCGCAAGGCTGGAATTTGACGGCGCCGCAAAGGAAGCCGCTTTTGCGGGGGATGCCGAATTAAAAACAAGGGCGCTTTTTATGAGCGCCAATTCGCTTTACGGAGCGTATGAATTTGACAGGGCTTATGGAATATACTCCTCCATATTGTCATCAAAAGACGCGCCTGCGGAGATAAAACAGGAAGCGCTGTTTTACGCGGCTTTCTGCCGCTACAGAAAGGAAGATTTTGACACCGCGGCTTCTATGTGGCGCGATTATCTGAACAAAACAACCGACAGGGTAAAAAAAGCAGAGGCTTATTTCAGGATAGGGTGGGCGTATTTCAGGAAGAATGATTTTGATGCGGCAGTTAAAAACTTTGATGAAATTATAAAAAATTACGGCGATACCCATCTTAACCAGGAAGCGCTGTTAAAAAAAGGCGACAGCTTCTATAATAAGGCGGAATACGCGCAGGCGGTGGTTTCGTACAGGGAGCTTGTGGAAAAATACCCCGAACATTACAGGGTGCCCGAAGCGCTGTATGGAATACAGTGGTCTTATTATCAGCTTGGGGACACGGAAAAAGCGGTGGAAGTGTCCCGGCAGTTTCTGGAAAAATACAGCGGCAGTTCCTATGCGCCGGAGATAATGTACAGGGTGGCGGAGCATTATTACAACTCTTCAAAGTATGAAACCGCGGTATCGGAATTCGCGAAATTTACTTCCAAACACCCTTCCCATGAACTGGCTGACAACGCGTGGTACTTCAGCGGCGTTTCAAATTATTACCTTAGAAATTACCAGATGTCCATTAATGATTTCAGGACAATCATAAATAAATTCCCGGATTCGGCATTTGTAGACAAAGCGCTTTTCAGGACGGCAAACTCATACTACAAACTTCATGATTACAAAAGCGCCGCGGAAAATTACGTGCTTTTTATTAACAAGTATCCCAATTCGGAAAATAGCTGCGAAT
Organism: Candidatus Goldiibacteriota bacterium HGW-Goldbacteria-1; assembly: GCA_002839855.1. Taxonomy (NCBI): domain Bacteria; phylum Candidatus Goldiibacteriota; species Candidatus Goldiibacteriota bacterium HGW-Goldbacteria-1. Next base: position 207,366 of record PGYV01000001.1, on the reverse strand, counting down.
CACACTTTAATGCCGCCATGTCTTATAAAAGGACAGACGACATGGATAATGCGGTTAAAATGTATCTTGCCATAATTGACACTATGCCGGGCTGCAAACTGCATGAAAGGGCGCATATGAACCTTGCTTACCTTTATCAGGACATAAAAAAATATGAAGAAGCCATAAATATATTTGAAAAACTTTCCGCGGCAAAAGGCAAAAAAGCGGCAGAGGCGCAGTTTTGGATAGGCGACATTTATCAGGCACAGGGAAAAGATAACGAAGCTGCCGCTGCTTTTAATAAGGTTTATGACAATTTTCCTCAGGACGAAGAATGGTTTGTGCCTGCGCTTGACGGCGCGGGTAAAATATATGAAAAACAGGGAAATTTGAAGGCGGCTATTTCAGCGTATAAAAAAATAGTAAAATCCGCAAAAGATGTTAAATATACATCTGTGGCAAAAAAGAGAGCGGAGCTTCTGGAAGAACAGTATAAACTGATGAATCCGGCCCCTGCCGTAAAACCAACGGTAAAGCCTTCCGGGGTGACGCAATGAAAAAATTAATTATGCTTCTTATGGTAATGTTCCTTAATACTGTTTTATGTTTCGCGGCCGCGGAAGATACAATTGAAGACGTAAATGAACAGCCGGGACAGTTTAAGGACGGGCAGTATAAAGCCGAAAGCAATGAATTATTGCCTTCTGTTACAAAAGGGCAGGGTTTTGACTTTAAGGCGCCGGAGATTCTTATTAAAGGAAAGATAGATACAAAAATATCGGTTAAAAGGGAAATGAGAGCACTTGAAAACCTTCAGGATGTAAAAAATGTCCTGTATGAAAAAGAAAAAGTGGGCATTCCGGAATATTACCTTAAAGATGACGCTTTCGGGCTGCACGGTGTACGTGAAACTGAAAGTGATTTTGCCGGCAGGGTAAAGGCGTATGTGGGGTCAATGAGCACGTTATTTATAGATGCCATGGCGGGAAAAAATCTGGGGGATGATTCTGCTTTTACAGCAAGGCTTTTTCACTTTAACAGGGATAATGAACCTGTAAATAACAGGAAAACATGGCTTAATAATAATGATTTAGACCTGTCGTTTTCCATGAAACACGGCGTTGTGAACGCGTATTACACTGCTGGTGCCGGTTTTAATGCGCGGCTTAACCCTTTTCCTGATAATCTCTTTGGCAGCCAGTTTAACCGCGGCAGCGCGTTTTTAGCCGCGCTGTATTCGGGCGAACATAACGGTTATTTCTATGACGCGGGTTTTAAATACAGCCATGAAAATATTTCTTCTGTCAGCGCCGGCGGCGTGTACCGCGAAAACAGGGGGACGCTGTTTATTGACGCAGAAAAAGATTTTGAAATGGAACAGGGGCGCAAAGTCAGGGCGTTTGCTTCGTTTAAGACAAGACTGTCAAATATATTTTCTGCGGGCGAAAATTTTCCAAGCGCTTTTAATATGGACCTTGCCGTAAAAAGCGTATTTAATTTTGACCCGGTATCACTTATGCTTGGGATAAGGCTGCAGGATGATATGCTGACGCTTAACACAATGAGGGTCAGCCCGTATCTTAATATTAACTGTCCTTTATTCTCATACGCGGAGCTGTACTTTATATTTGACCCAAAAATGAACGCGCCGGATTATTCAGCGGCAGGCGATTATACATATGTAAACCGTGATTTTAAAATTCCTTCGGAAAATATCAGTTTAAAGACAGGCGGCACGCTGAACTTATTTGAAATATATACGGATGTATTTTTTGGAATGAAAAGTATTGACGATTACGGTTATTATGAAGAGTCATCTCAAACCGGCGTTTTTATTTTGGTTAACGCGGATGTGGACTATACTTATGCCGGTGTAAGCATTCAGACGTTAAAGGCGGAAAATTTCAGTTTACACGCGGAATACAAGTATAACCACATCGTTAAAACATCCGCCGATGTAAATAATTTTGCCAATAATGTTTTTTCAGTAAAAGTGAATTTTGAAAAATACGGCTGGCTGGCGTCTGCTCAGGCGCAGGGGCAGAGTGCTGTTTACGGGAAAAAAGGCGCAAAAAATCCCGCTTTCTGCGGGTTAAATGTATCTCTTTCAAAAAATATAACTGATAATATAAAGGTCTTCGGGTATGTAAATAACCTGTTGAATAACCCGCAGTATGTATTGTATTATTATAAAGAACCCGGGATAAACCTTGGGCTTGGCGCTGAATTTAATTTCTAACAGATAATAAAAGCAAAAACATATTTTCAGGAGGAACAAATGTTTGGAGATACTTCGTTCTGGCAGCTTTTCATTAAAGGCGGAGCTGCCGTATTTTTTCTGCTTGGCGTGTCTGTCCTGTCCTGGTGGATAATTATTGACAGGGCAATATGTTTTTCCAGAATAAAAGTGAATACCCTGGATTTTATGGACAGGGTTAAAAAGATGCTGGCAAAAAAGGACAAACAGGGCGTGCTTACACTCTGCCAGACAACACCGGGCCCGTTAAGCGCTGTGATACGCTCCGGAATGGAAGCGTCCGGGGATGGCAGGGAAAAAATGGAAGCTGCCATGCAGAGGACCCTTAATTATGAAGCGGCAAGAATGCAGAAGTTTCTTGGAATTCTTGCCACGGTGGGAAGTGTTTCGCCGTTTGTAGGGCTTTTTGGAACCATCCTTGGAATAATAAAGGCATTCAGGGACCTGGCGCTTGCGCACGGCGGCGGGCCTTCTGTCGTGGCAAACGGTATCGCGGAAGCGCTTGTAGCCACCGCTATGGGTATTTTTGTCGCCATTCCTGCAGTTGTGGGCTACAACTTATTTGTACGTGCCATTGATAATACAGAAACTGAAACCATAAACGCCGCGTCTGAACTTGCGGACCTGATGGATTAGGCTGTAGCCATGCTGAAAAAAAGGGAACGTGAAACTCTTAATTCCGAAATAAATGTGGTGCCTCTTGTGGATGTCATGATGGTGCTTCTTATAATATTCATGGTCACAACCCCGTTTATCATGCAGGGCAGCATTAAAATTAACCTTCCTTCCGCGAACGCGACAACTGACGAACTTCCTGACAAGAATATAATAATAGGCGTGTCAGAGGCAGGGGAATTTTTTCTTAACGGAAACAGGGCTGTAAATGAAAGCGACCTTATTTTGCAGCTTAAAAAATTGATTCTGGATACGGGCAATACGCGCGTAATAATCGAAGGTGATAAATCAGCCCGGCATGGCGCTATAGTGGCTGCCATGGGCGCTGCAAGGGAAGCCGGAGCGGAAAAACTTGCGGTTTCCACGATACCTGATGATAATAAAATACAGGAAGTTCAATGAACTACGAACGCACCGAACTGATTTCAGCGGGAATATCCATGCTTCTGCATGCTGTAGTCATTATTTTAATGACTATGATAATGGTGCAGCAGCCCGTAAAAAGAGTGGCTTTAATTACCGACGTTACGCTTATTGACCTTGGTAAAGATGCCGGTATAAAAGGCATGGAAGAAAAAGCGGCGGTGGGCGCGGCGGAGAAACAGGAAAAAATAGCGGAAACAGCAAAACCACAGCCGGTAAAAAAACCGCAGCAGCAGGCAAAGCCGGCGGAAAAACAGCCCGATGTAAAGGAGCTGCTTAAAAAAATAGAGCGCGAAAAATCAGCGCTGGATATGGGAATTTCCAGGGAAAAGTTAAGGACTGCTTCGGCTGATGTTTCTGAAACATCTGAAGGGCGTGAAGAAGAAGCGTATGAAGGCGAAACTGTGGCAGGCGGCGATCCGGAAGTAACAGGGGCGCTGTCCGCCAGAAAATACGCGAAGATAGACTGGCGTTTTCCGGCAAACCTTCCGGAAGAATCAGAACTTGCCGTGGAATTAATTGTCATGCCTTCGGGAGTAATCAGAAGCGTAAAACTTGTAAGAACATCCGGTTATCCTGACCTTGACAGGCAGGCGGTATCTCAGGCAAGAAAACTATCATTTGAACCATTGCCCTCAGGGTCTTCTCAGGAAGACCAGATGGGGATTCTGCTGTTCAAGTTTGGAGCGCAAAGATGAATAAATTCGGATCAGTAAATGTGGACGCGGCTTTAAAAGGGCTTGATGACAAGAAAGCCATGGATATAAGGGTATTTGACGTAAGCGAGGTTTCACCTTTTTGGGATTACTTCATAATTGCCACGGGCACTTCCAAGACGCACCTTACGGCGCTGTTTAAAAGCGCGGAAGACGAAGTGCAGAAAGCCGGCGGAGTTATTGTGCACAAGGAAAAAGGCGGCGATTCCAACTGGATGCTTGTGGATACCGGGGACGTGCTTGTTCATGTTTTTGACAATGAGACAAGGCAGTACTATTCCCTTGAAAAACTATGGGGTGAAAAAGAAGTTTTTGGAAAGAAAAGCAAAAAGGAATTAAAGTAATGGCTGTTAAGAAAAAGAAAATGATATCCGAAAAGACAATCAGGATTGATGACAGAATAATAGCCATTCTAAAAGATTATTGTAAAGAGCACGGTATAGAGCCGGGTAAATTCATTGAAGAAGCAATTCTGGAAAAACTTGAGATTGACGGCATAAAAGAAGACATGTATTTGTACGATGATTTTGAAGAAATACAGGACGATGCGCCGGCTCCTGTTGACGGGCTTCACGTGTATTCTGAAATGGACCCTGATCCGGGAAAGAAAAAGCACTGAAAAATTACAGGTATTTGTGTTATGTATTTCTGCGGTATAACTTCAAACTGCCTCGTAAGTTTTTTATCTGAATTAAAATAAGGAGAAATGCGTTGCCAAGTTTGGCGGAATTTGACAGTCAATATAAAGGCATGATATGCGGCGTGGATGAAGCCGGGCGCGGCCCGTGGGCAGGCCCCGTGGTTGTGGCTGCCGCGGTTATAGACCCGGACAGAATTAATACATTATCCGCTGTAAATGACTCCAAAAAACTTACAGAGAAAAAAAGGGAAGAACTGTTTCAGGTGGTTATTAACGCCTGCTACACATATTCTATATCTGAAATATCTTCAAAAATTATAGACCGTTCTGATATCCTTTCAACCACTTTAAGCGGAATGAAAAGCTGCGTGGAAAAACTTTCAAAAAACCCCGATATTGTTATTATTGACGGCAATAAGGCGCCGGATCTGCCCGGATATAACGTAATAACCGTGGTGGATGGGGATGCAAAAAGCCTTTCAGTGGCCGCCGCTTCAATACTTGCAAAGGTTTACAGGGACAGGGTTATGAGAAATTTTGATAAACTGTACCCCGGCTATGGTTTTGCAAAGCATAAAGGGTACGGGACAAAAGAACATGTGGAAGCCTTAAATAAACTGGGGGTATGCGCCATTCACAGGTTAAGTTATAAGCCTGTTGCGGCTATCGCGGCAAAACATAAGTAATAGAATAACACATAGGGGGTATGTGCGGATGGACGGGGTAAATCTAAGGCGGCAGGGGAATTATTACGAACAGAAAACCGCGGAAAAGATGAAGCGTGAAGGGTATGAAATTCTGGACGTTAATTATTATGCCAAGGGCGCGGAACTTGATATCATCGCAAGAAAAGGGGAAATACTGGTTTTTGTGGAGGTAAAAGCCCGCAAGAAATCCACCGGGTTAAGCCCGTTCGGCGCGGTTGACAGAAAAAAACAGAAGAAGATAATAATGGGGGCAAAACAATACATCTTTGAAAAAAATCTTTATAAAAATTACGTGCGCTTTGATGTGGCGGGAGTTTTTCCGGATGGCAATGGCAGCGAAAAAATAGAGATTATTAAAGACGCTTTTCAGGAATCCTGACAGTACACTTCTTGCTTTATGGCATTTTTGCGGATATGATTTGTATGGATATGTAAATAAGGCAGGGGGTGTAAAAGATGAACGCGGAAAAAGAAGTGATTTTGAACGTCAGCGAGCCGAAAAAATTCACTAATGCAATTAAAAAAAGCGTTAATGAAGCCGTGGAAAAAGGATACGATATAGACCTTCAGTTTGGCGGGCCGGAAGAATTTCCCACGCACGAGTATTTTAATAACGATATTGAGTTTAAGAAAGCCGCGGTTTATGCCGCTGATTACTGGACCAGGATGCATATTACCGTTGCCGGCAAAAGCGACAGTGAAAATATTCAGGAATTAAATGAGATTCTTAACGGGATAAAAGACCAGATAGACAATCACGCTGAACCAAGATTTCATTGATAATATAAAGTAAATGGTTTGCTTTTTGGATTTTTTGTCCTGGTAGCCGCGCCTTTTAAGGCGCGTTGTTTATGGTTTTTGTGATTTATGTCCTGGTAGACGCGGGTCTTTAGCCCGCGTTTTTTTATTTATTGGATATGGATTAAATGTTTATTTATGGGATATTGGATAATAGTTTATGGGATAATTATTCTTCTCGCTTTACTGATTTACAAATCCCGCCCTTCATGATATTTTATCTTAATGTATTGAATTAACCGGAGGATTTATGCCGCCTGTTGTATATCTTAAAAAGTGTGAAAATTACGAAATTTTAAAGCTGACAGCGGTAATTGAAGAGGGATTCAGGGAGCTTGGCGGAATTGAAAAATTCATAGTAAAAGGCGACACTGTCCTTTTAAAGCCCAACTGCCTGGCTGCGGCAGCGCCTGAAACGGCCATCACTACGCATCCTGAATTTTTACGCGCTGTAATAAGGGTAATAAAGCCGCTTGCCGGAAAAATAATGGTGGGGGACAGCCCCGGTTACGGCAGTTTTATAGGCGCCTGCGCTAAAAATGGAATGAAAAAAGTGTGCGATGAAGAAGGCGCTGAAATTATAGAGTTTAAGCCTGACACGCGCGCGGATGTGGAAAATCAGCTCTTATACGGCAATTTTATGATTGATTCAAGGGTTATGAAAGCGGATAAGATAATAAACCTTCCCAAGTTAAAGACCCACATGCTTATGTACATGTCCATGTGCGTGAAAAATACTTTTGGCCTTATATCAGGCATAAAAAAAGTGGAATACCACGCTAAAGCGGAAAAAGACAAATTTCTTTTTGCTAAAATGCTTGTGGACCTTCATAGGGCAAAACTGCCGGTATTAAATATTCTTGACGGTATTCTGGCGATGGAAGGCAACGGGCCGGGCGCTGACGGTACGCCTTTTAATATGGGGCTTGTAGCCATGTCTGCTGACGGTTTTGCGCTGGATACGGCTGCGGCAAAAGCCGCGGGCGTAGACCCGTATAAGATATACACGAATTATGTCTATAAAGAGTCTGTTAATAATGGAAAGGATATTGAATTTGAAATAAAAGGGAATCAGATAAATGAGGTTTTTCATAAAATAAAGACTCCTCCCGGTGAGCCTAAGGGTTCAGCTTTCCGCGGCCTTATTAATTTTATAAGGGATCATGGAACCCCAAAGCCGGTGTTTCGCGTCAAATTATGTACGGGATGCAAAATTTGCGTAACACACTGCCCCGTAAATGCGTTAAAATATGTAAACAAGGAAAAAGGCATTAAATGTGATTATAATAAATGCATCAGATGTTACTGTTGTCATGAAATGTGCCCGGAAAACGCAATTAAAACCACCAGGCCGCTGATTTCAATATTGATTGATAAATTCAGTTAAATATTTGGAGGGTGAAGTGAAGAAAAAATCTTTATTGGTCTTATTATTAATTCTTGTTATGGCAGCTGCTGTATATGCTGTCATTACCGTGGAAGCTGTGGCTGGTACGGATAAAAAGACAGCTGTGCTGGGGGACTCTATAGTATATACGGTTTCGGTTAACCGCACCGGGGATGCTTCGCAAAGCCCAAGAATAACCCCGCCTGATTTTGAAGGTTTCAGGATGTCAGGAAGCCAGTCATCCAGCAGAATTAACATAATAAACGGGCAGACATCAATAGCCACATCCATGCAGTTTGTCCTTGTCGCGGTAAAAAGCGGGCAGGTGACAATAAAGCCTTCCAAAGTCACTTTTATGAATCCGGACACAAAGGCATATGAAACAATTGAAACAAAACCCGTTATCATTACTGTATCGGGCGGCAGCAGGCAGCAGCAGATGCAGCCTACGGCTTCGCTTCCGGCGGCGGTACCTACAATAGTGCCGCAGAGCCAGATTAAAGAAATAAGGGTAAGCCTGGATTTCAGGCCTGAAAAATACCTGCCGTATCTGATACTTCTTGCTGTGCTTATAACCGCTGCATATTTTATAATTAAAAAGTTAAAGGGTAAAAAACAGCCTAAGCCGGTAAAACAGCAGGTAATAGATTTCAGAAAGGATGCTTTAAACAGGCTGGATGCAGCGGCAGACTTTATTAAAACAGAACCCAAGCTGTTTTATTTTGAAGCTTATGAAGTTATAAGATTATTTCTTTCAGGCAAGTATAATGTTTCCTTTAACGAACTTACCACACAGGAAATAATGAAAAAACTGGAAAGCGCCGGCGCCGGGAAAAAAGAAGTACAGGCAATAAAAGAGCTGCTGCAGGAGTGCGACCTTGTAAAATTCGCGGATTATAAACCGGAAATTCCGGAAGCGGTTGAAGTTTACGAAAAGGCAAAGGGCATTATAACCGTATAGCGCTTAATATACATAATTTTTATGCTATAATTAAAAAAACGTGAATAAGGGAGGAAATTATGGCAAAAGAAATTATTTTTACGGACAAAGCCCCAAAACCAATCGGTGCGTATTCACAGGCGGTAAAATGCGGTAATTTATTATTTCTCTCCGGCCTTCTGCCGATTGTTCCCGAAACAGGACATCTATCTACAGAGGGTATACACAAAGAAACTAGGCTTATTTTTCAGAATATGGAAGCTGTTTTACAAACCGCGGGAAGCTCCATTGAAAATGTGCTTAAGATGACGGTATTTATGACAAATCTCGATGATTTTAAATTTGTAAATGAAGTAATGGAAGAGCTATTCGGAAAAAATCTTCCTGCCAGAAGCACTGTACAGGTGGCCGCTCTTCCCAAAGGCGCTAATATTGAAATAGAGGCGATAGCGGAAATATAATAAGAGCGGAAGCTTTGACGTTTAGATGCTTAGAAGCTTGGCAGCTCGGTTTGGACCTGGTAGCCGCGGGCTTTAGCCCGGGGCAGTTGATTTTAAAATAGATAATATTAAGTATAAAGCAATTAGTAAAATAGCCAGTTTAGAATAATGTGTATCCCATCAAAATAGCCAATAAATAAACCTTAAAACAAATAGGTTTTTGTACTATTTATACTTTTTGGTTTATATTCTTTTGGTTAATTCATTATTTATGGGCTATGGCTTATAATCTATGGCTTGAGTTTGATTGGAGAAATGTTTTTATATAAATGGATATGGGTTAAACGGTTATGGGATAATTTTTATTTTAATACCTTCCCCACAATATCCTGATGGCCGGCGATGAAATCTGACGCGGACATTCTTTTTTTACCTTCTGCCTGAATTTCCTTAATCAGCAGTCCGCCTTTTCCCGCAGCTACCATGAATCCCGAACCTTTTTCAATTCCATAAACGGTGCCGGGAGGGTGAACTTCCGCGTTGTCAATACACGTAGCACTGAATATTTTCAGGATTTTTCCGTCAAGCCCGCAATAAGAGACAGGCCATGGGAGAAGCCCGCGTACCATATTAAAGATATCCCTGTTTGATTTTTTAAAATCTATCTTTCCATCTTCTTTTTTAAGTGTCTTCACAAGTGTGGTAGCGCTGTCATCCTGTTTTACCCTTTCATATTTCCCGGATTCAAGCAGTTCAAGTACGCGCGGCACAGAATTGCCGGCAAGGGCGGAGAGTTTTGAATAAAGGGTAATTGAATCATCACCATCCTGTATTTCATATCTATCCATATGCATTATGTCACCGCAGTCAAGCCGCTTGTCTATAAACTGGTAGCTTACCCCGGTTTCTTTATCACCCGCCATTATGGCGGCGTTTATCGGCGCCGCGCCGCGCCACCTGGGAAGAAGTGAAGCGTGGATGTTTATACTGTGGAATTTTGGGTGGTAAATTATTTCGTCAGGCAGTATCTGTCCAAACGCCGCGATAAGGTTAAGGTCCGGTTTTGACTGCAGATACTGTTCCATAAATTCCGGTGACTTGACTTTTTCCGGCTGTAATACCGGGATTGCAAGTTCAAGGGCGGTTTTTTTTACGGGGGTGGGAAGTATTTCCTGTTTTCTGCCTGCAGGGCGGTCCGGTTGTGAAACCGCGAAAAGAATTTTATGGCCGGATGCGGCAGCGGCTTTTAAAGAGGGAACTGCAAATTCAGGAGTTCCAAAAAAAACTATGTTCATTTAAGTTTTGCCCCGGTTTTTGTTGCTGTTTTTAATTCTTTAAGTTCCTTGCCGTGTGTGAATTTTCTTGCAGGGGACATGCGGTCAATAAAAACCACCCCGTTTAAATGGTCTATTTCGTGCTGAAGCACTATGGCAAGAAAGCCTTCTGCCTCTATTTTTAAAGGTTTACCGTATGGGTCAAACGCGCTTACCGTAATTTTAGCAGGCCTGTCAATTTTTTCAAAAATGCCCGGGAAGCTTAAGCACCCCTCTTCAAAGGTTACTTTATCTTTTGAAACAGAGGTAACCACGGGATTTGCCAGGTACAATATAACGCGGTCCTCCTCCCTGGAAGTATCAATTGTTATCATCTGTTTTAAGATACCCACCTGATTTGCTGCAAGGCCGACGCCGTTAAAAGCGTACATAGTTTCCAGCATGTCATCAAAAATCTTTTTTAAATCCTCGCCAAATTCTGTCACCGGTTCCGCTTTCTTTTTTAATACCGGGTCTCCGTATTTCTTAATTTCATAAGTCATTTGTAACCGTCCTTTTGATAATGTGTAATAATTATATACTATACAAAAAAAAGTTCAATGGTTTATAGGTAATAATAAAGGGATGTCAGGGTTTATAGATTTTTCCGCTGTGATTGACAATTATACAGCTATGTGTATAATTGTAATATACCCAATCAGGAGGTAATGTATGACAATGTATGAAATGCAGGCGGAACAGTTTAAAGCGCTTTCCCACCCTTCAAGGGTGAAGATAATTCAGATATTAAGCGAAAATAACTGCTGTGTCACAAATCTGGCAAAGTTGTGCGGAGAACCGCAGCCGCAGACTTCCAGGCATCTGGGGGCTTTAAAAAAAGCGGGAATACTTATATGTGAAAAAAAAGGAACCAAGACCTGCTACAAAGCCAGCTGTGCAGAGGTGTTTAAGATGGTGGATGCCGCCGGAAAGATTGCCGAAAAGCGCGGCCTTGATATTGCGGGCGGAAGTAAAAAGAAAAAGGGAGGCAGATAAAATGGACAGGCTTATTGATGAAAATTCCGTTAAAGAAATAAAAAATAAATTTGACGCGGAGCTTAAGGAAAGTGTGGATGTGGTTATTTACAGCGGAAAGGACGGTGTATCTGAAAGCGAGCAGGAAAAGCAGCTTGTCACTTTTGCGAAGAGGTTTTTAAAGGAATTGTCAGAAATAGACGGCAGAATTTTGGTTGAAGAAAAGTCAGCGGATTCTGACGAAGCAAAAAAAATAGGAATAATCACTTCACCCAGTATTTCTTTGGGGTTAAAAAAGGGATATAAAATAATTTTTAACGGCGCTCCGCTTGGCCATGAAGCCACAAGTTTAATTGAAATAATTATTATGCTGTCCGGCGGTAAAACAGGGCTGTCTGATGAAGATAAGGCGCTGCTTACAAGTGCGGATAAAGAAGCCAAGATACAGGTTTTTATCACTCCCACATGCCCGTATTGCCCAAGGTCTGTTATTCTTGCGGCTAAGATTGCCGTTGAAACAAAAGGCAAAATCACTGCGGAATGCGTTGAATCTATGGAAAATCAGCAGTTATCCGAAAAATTTAATGTGGGTTCGGTGCCGCAGCAGGTTATAAATTCAGACCCTGCTTCAATCACGGTAGGCGCACAGAATGACAGGGCGCTTATAATGCAGGTTTTAAAGTACAGCGCGCCGGAAAAAGCGGCCGCTTTGGAAGCAGAGGCAATGAAAATAAAAGCGCAGAAAGAAAAACTTACAGACAGCCCAAAAGAAACAATCTATGTAACGGACAGTAATTTTAAGCAGGCGCTGGCCAAATATCCAGCGCTTGTGGTGGACTGCTGGGCGGAATGGTGCATGCCGTGCAAAATGTTATCCCCTGAAATTGACCAGCTTGCGCAGGAAGAGGCCGGTAAAATTGTTTTTGCAAAGCTTAACGTTGATGAAAACCGCGAAACAGCCGAGACACACGGGATTATGTCCATACCCACCATTATGGTGTTCAAGAACGGCATAAAAACCGGCGATATTGTGGGGCTTCAGCCAAAACCGATGCTTTTAAGCAGGATACAGGAACTTTTAAAATAGAAGATTTATTAAAATACAGGGAGGAATTAATATGGATACGGGTATATCAATTAATCTTTCAAATTCACAGGGTGGAAGCGTGTCAAATAAAGCGGATGTAATTATTATAGGCGGCGGGCCTGCGGGCCTTACAGCTGCCATTTATAATTGCAGGGCGGGCTTAAAAGTAATGATGATTGAAAAACTTGCCGTGGGAGGGCAGATATTTTTAACCGCTGAAATTGAAAATTATCCGGGATTTGAAAATGTTTCAGGGCCGGAGCTTATACAAAAAATGGAAAAGCAGGCTGATAACTTTGGCCTGGTTAAAGTATTTGATGAGGTGTTAAAAATTGAAAGTGAAAGCGGCGGAATTAAAAAAGTTCATTGTGCGTCCGGGACAGTATATGAAGCAAAAGCAATAATAGTGGCCACCGGCGCCAGATATAGGGACATAGGGGTGCCGGGGGAAGCTGAATTCAGGGGCAGGGGAGTTTCAAACTGCGCGACATGCGACGGAGCATTTTACCGGAATCTGGAAGTGGCGGTGATAGGCGGGGGAGATACCGCGGTAGAAGAGGGTATTTATCTTACAAAATTTGCGTCCAAAGTGCATATTATACACAGGCGTGACAGGCTAAGGGCCGCTAAAATAATACAGGACAGGGCTTTTGCAAATCCTAAAATAAGTTTTATTCTTGATTCGGCTGTAACCTCTATTTTTGGGGCAAAAGGTGTTGATGGCGTTAAAATTAAAAATCTTAAAACCGGTACGGAAACTGATTTAAAAGTGTCAGGGGTTTTTGTATTTATAGGGCTGATACCCGGGACGGAATTCATGAAAGGGACACTGGAAATGGATTCACAGGGATATATAAAAACAGACACGGACATGAAAACAAGCGTTGACGGTATTTTTGCCTGCGGCGACTGTATTGAAAAAAAGTTAAGGCAGGCAGTAACCGCGGCGGGCGACGGAGCCATAGCAGCCTATTCCGCGGAGCATTATATTGAAAAGATAGAGGGAACGGAATACGTTTAAGACCTAAGCCATAGCGCATAAGCCATAGCCCATAAATAATCAAAATCAAGCCATAACGTATAAGCCATAAAGGTTAAATAGAAATAAAAGATAAATCTGCGGTTTTGCAGTTGTTTAAGGTTTATTTATAGGCTATGGGTTATGAGCTTTGGGCTATTGTGTAAACCATAGCCCATAAATAATCAGAATCAAGCCATAACGTATAAGCCATAAAGGTTAAATAGAACTAAAAGATAAAGCTGCGATTTTGTAGTTGTTTAAGGTTTATTTATGGGCTATGGCTTATATATAAAATCCGCTCAAGGCGACCAGCATTTCCGCTGCAAGACGACCAGCCGGAACGCTCATGCGACCACTCAATCCGTTAATGACGACCAGCCGGTAAGTCAAGAATAATTCTCGTCAAAAACTTTGAATCAATTATCCTTTATTTTAATTGCTTTGAATTTCTTTAATTTTATCATCTGCTTGTTTATAGCCCAGAGAAGAGGCTGTTTTTAAATCTTTAAGCGCGCCAGTTTTATCGCCGAGTTTGAATCTGGCAATAGCACGATGGTAATAGGGGTAGGGATCCGCATAATTATTTGCAAGCTCAATAGCCTTACTGAAATCTTTTATAGCATTTTTGTAATTAGATAAATTATTTTCAATTTCTCCGCGTGTGCAGTATCCGATAAGCATTTTTGGATTAAGTTCTATTGACTTATTAACATCTTTAAGTGCCCCGGAAAAATCGCCGGTTTTATTTTTTATATCAGCCCGTTCGTTATAAGCAAATGAATTATTTGGGTTAATAGACAATACTGCGTTTATGTCTTCAAGTGTTCCTTTACTATCACCCATTGTGTTTTTTGCAGAAGCCCTCCACAAATGTAATTCTTCCAATTCCTTGCTATTTGGTTTTAATAATATTGCTTTTGTAAAATCATTAATAGCTCCTTTATGGTCATCGAGTCTAAGTTTTACTCGTCCTCGCTGCATGTAAGCATCTTCAAATTTTGAATCAAGTGCTATTGCTTTATTAAAATCAATTAAAGCGTTTTTAAAGTCTTCCGTATCGGCAATAATGATGCCGCGAGAAAAATGAGCAATCTTATGGTTTGGATTTAACTCTATTGTCTTATTAAAATCATCAAGCGCGCCTTTGAAATCTCCTAATTGCCATTTTACATTGCCGCGTTCTCCATAACTATATGAATCTTTTGGATTTAACTCTATTGCTTTGGAATAATCTTTAAGGGCATCTTTTTTGTTACCCAAAAAATTTTCAACCATTCCCCTTCTGTAATAAGCCTGTTGCAAACCCGGGTCAATAGTCACCGACTTGTTAAAATCATCTATTGCACTATTATATTCATTTAATTGTGATTTAACTATTCCCCGGAGGCAATAAAGCTTTGCGTTTTTTGGATTTTTGTTAATCAATTTGTCATACTCTTCAAGCGCCCCTTTATTATCCCCAATTGTCTGCCTGATTAAGCCCATTAATTGACCGTTTGTTAAATTTGAACAGGAAACCAGAAACAAACTCATTAGAATCATAAGAATTGCTATAATCTTTTTCATAAACCCTCCTGAAAATTAAGGCCTTTGAACTCCCTTATCCGCATTTAAAATATACCGCAATCCAATGCCTTATTCAATGTTTTTTGTGGTTTCCGCATAGAGCCTCCTCGCAATTCGAATTTATACGATATATGAAGAAGTCTGTCCATGACCGCATCCGCGATTGTAGGCTTGCCCATGAATTTGTTCCATTCTTTGATTGGAAATTGGATGGTGATAATCGTTGAACCGGCCATGTATCTGTTTGAGATAATTTCAAGAAAATATTTTCTGTCATAATCGAAAAGGGCGCTAATTCCGAAATCGTCGATGAGCAGCAGGTTGGTTTTGGATAACTTTTTAAGATGCTTTAAATAATTACTGGCGTCTTTAGAGGCCATTATGTCTCCGAAAAGTCGCGGCCACCGGAAGTGAGAAACCGTAAATCCATTTCTGCAGAACAAATTACCGAAAGCGCAGGCGATATATGTTTAAGGTTTATTTATGGGCTATGGCTTATACGTTATGGGCTATACTCTTTGGGCTACCTTTTTAATGATATAAGTTTTACCACGCCAAGCACAAGGCAGAAAATAAAAATCAGGGAAAACAGTATTTTGTAATAAGTATAATTTTCAGGGGTATAGTTTAAAAGAATTTCATGTACTCCCGGCTGAAGTTTTAGCCCCATATAAAGGCCAAAAGCCGGTTCTATTTTTGCCGACATGTTATCCACATATGCAGTCCAGCCGGGGTATTGGCTGTTGCAGAAAATAAGCCAGCCTTCCTGCCCGTTTGTAACGTTAACCTTTAAATTTCCAAACTGATGTTCGTTTTTTCTGGACCATGAGATTTGGGAAATAAGCATTTTTGGAATTTTAGTATCCTGTGAAACGAAGAACAGCGGGTAAGCTTTTTCGTTTTTAAAAACCTTTATTGAATTTTTGTTGAATATTTTTTCATATTTCTTACTGTCAAGTTCAACAGGCGATATTATGTATTTGAGATTTAAGAGGTTTATTATGTCGCTGTTGTATCCATCATCGCGGTTTAAGCGGTTTACAAACCGCGTATAATTTAAAAGTTTTAAGTCGTTCTGTCCAAAAGCGTCAAAGAGGCCGTATGTCATTCCCGAAGAAGAAGGCAGTGAAAGTTTAAAGTTTTTTTCGGAGCGTGTTACATAATTAAGCCGGTAAACAGAGCCTGCTTCAGGCAGCTGTATATGCCCGTATTTATAGGAAGAAGTGCGGATTAATTCCGCGGTTTTTGGCGTGAACTGCGGGCCGAAAATGCCGGACTGTGCTGTTACGGGGTTTGTTCGGGACATAAAGGTATAAAGTTCACAAAAGATTAAAGCTATCAGCAGGGCGTGATAAATAGCCGGCCTGATGAGTTTTTTATTGAAAAGGGTATAAAGCGTAAAATTAAGAGAATACATTGCAAGCACAAAGAGAGAAGCTTTTGTAAGTTCAATCATACTTATATTGTCCAAACCAAAAGCTGCGGAGGCCTGCCTGTTAAAAAGGGCAAGAAGTGCGGGGATAAGTAAAAGGAAGTAAAGCAGGTATTTAAGGAATACTTTTTCTGATTTTTTACCGGTGTCAGGTTCGGATAAAACTGAAAGCGAGTTTGCCGCGATTAACCCGGCCGGAAGCATAAGAAGCGAAAGGGCTGTGCCCGGAAACCGGGCTTCCGTAAAGAACGGGGCAAATTTTAGTATGAAAGAGTGAAGCGGGGTATTTTTGCCCAGGGCTAAAAGCAGCGCTAAAATAAAGACAATAAATGAAAAATAGAACAGGTGGTTTTTCTTTCTAAACGCGGAAATAACAAGCAGAAAGAAAAAAGTGGCGGATAAAAATAAGTTTATACCCCTTGAATAACCGCTCCATCCTGATAAAGAAGCGTAACCTGCATGCGGCGGCGCCGACATGGTGAACAGGTTTATGAATTTCATTGAATTAACGGCAAGGGTTTCGTAGTCCGGGATTACTGACGCGGCGGAATTGAAAAGAAGTTCAAAGAAAAGCCCTGACTGCGGCATCGTGATAATAAGAGACATAACCAGCGCGGAAGCCAGAAAAATAAAAAGCTTAAGCAGCCTTGTTATTCTGAATCCTTTTCCATAAAAAGAAATGTAGTAAATGCCGAAAAGCAGGCAGAAAAGCAGGTTGTTAATGTAAGTCCTGTAATGCCCCGCAAGAAAAGATAGCGCCAGAAGCGCGGAGCCCAGTATAAAGAAAGTGGCTTTTTTTCTGTCAATGAACACCTTAAAAGTGTAAAGTATGGCTGGTAGAAAAGAGGCTGAACCAAGAGCTGCAAGGTTGTTGATTTTAGAGGCAAAAAAAGAATTAAATATAAATATCAAAGCCGCCGCAAAAGCCGGCGCGGGATCGCACCCTAAAGCCCTTGCCAAAACGTATGCGGAAAAACCGGCAATGATAAAGTGCACCACAAGATAAATCTTTAAGGCAATAGGAAAATCAAAAAGCAGAAATACGATTCCCGGCGGATACATTATCCCTTTTTGTACGTCCGCGATAAAAGGTACGCCTGAAAAAACATAGGGGTTCCAGAATGGCACTGTGCCGGACTGCAGTGAATTTCTTGCAAAATCTTTCCACGGATAAAACTGGGTATAAAGGTCGCCGATAAAAAATGTCCTGTCAGTAAACAGGATACCGGAAAAATATAAAGTTACCGCGCCTGCTATCATTATAAAAGGCAATAATGTGTCCGGGTATGTGAAATTTTTTTTCATTTTGCCCGTTCACCGCATATTTCGGGGAATTTTTTTAAAAATTCCGGTGTTTTTTTCAGGTGCGCCGCGTCTTTAAGATACTCGCACGCTTCGTCTTTCTTGCCAAGCTGGTTTAATATTAAGGCTTTGTTAAAATAAAGTATGTGTATGTCAGGGAAATTAAGAAGCTCTGTCTCGTAGTCGGTTCTGGGGATAACGCTGGTCAGAATAAATTCAACCTGATTTAGTTCTTTCAGGGCGCTTTCGGCATCGCCTTTTGACCTGTAAATAAGCGCCAGGTTGTGCCTTGCAGACGCGTAATTTGGCTCATATTCCACTGCCTTGCTCAATAATGCTTCAGCGCGGGCAAAATCATTATTTTTACTTATCAGATAATTGGAGTATTCCAGTAGGGTAAAAACCCTGTAAGGATTTGCTGTTATGGCAAGTTCGTAATATTCAGCGGTAAGAAGCGGTTTGTTAAGCAGGCTGCCCACGCGGGCGGCATGCAGCAGAGACAGGGTGTGATACTTTGAATAAATTGAGACTTTTTCAAAACATGCAAGGGCTTCGTTAAAATTTCCGGTTTTTTCTGCATACAGCCCTTTTTCATAAAGTATATTGGCGTTGAAAGGTTCTGTAAGCAGTGCCATATTAAGAAGCGAAATACCCGCCGTTTTTTGCCATTTATCTTTTGCGTAATAGGCTACGGCAGGCCGTATAGCCATGCTGAATATTATAGCTGTAAGAATAAGCGCCGGAAAATAATGAACTTTGGTAAAAACAAGCGCTTCTTTTGACAGGGTGCTTATGGAGCCTTTTTCCGGCACCGCAATGGAGGCCAGTGCAGCCGCGGTAAAAAAGATACCGGGCAGGTGAAGGTTGAAATCCACCATTGAATGAAGCGCTATGCCTGTAAGGGCAAAATAGGCGCCTGTTTCAGCCGCCCAGTTTTTTTTGTGTTCGCGGTTTTTTGGGATGTTTTTGAAGATGAAAAATAAAAGCGTTAACAGGGCTGCCAGGCCCAAAAGTCCAAGTTCTGCGGCGGCCTGAAGATATTCGTTGTGGGCATAATCTGCCTGCATCTGATAGCGCGCAGGCGCGTCTATCGGGAAATTGTACGCGGGGAAAATGGCGGCAAAACTGCCTATGCCATGGCCCAGAAGCGGTTTATCCGCTGCCATTTTAAGCGAGGATTTAAAAATGGACAGCCTGTTGAAATAAAAAGGGTCTTCCTTAACAGAAATTATCTTGCTTCCGGAAGGTGAAATGCCGGTAAAAGACGCTGCAATTAAAATCACCGCCGCAATGCTTATAAATTTTGATTTAAAAGCAACCCTTGCCGGTGTGTCTTTGACGTTTTCCCGGCTGAAGTAATAATAGAGGCATGAAATAAAAAAGACAAAAAGCAAAGAGAGCATGCCCCCCCTTGAACGCAGCGCTGATATGGTAATTGCAATATAGGCAAGCCCTGCTATTTTAAACGGCAGGTAGTCTATTTTTTTCTCCAGCAGCACCCTGCTTAACAGCAGTGAAAAAGATATTACAAGGTATCCTGCCAGAAGGTTCTGGTTGGGGAAAAAACCGTTCATTGTTGTATGCCTGCCTGATATAACCGAGTATATTACCTGCCCCCACGCTGCCGCTGACAGGGCAAGCCCCGCCCAGACCAGAATATTGGCAATTACTATCCTGTAATCTGACCTGCGCAAAAATTGCGAGCAGAGATAAAAAATAGTGACTGCGGAGAGTATTATCTTAAGGGAATTTATGCCTGAATTTATGTCCGGAGTATAAAGTATTGAAAAAATAGAGAGTATTATAAGTACACCCGCCGGAATTTCCAGGCCTGTAATTTTAAAATCCTCTTTACTTATTGCCCATAAACCAAAACCTCCCGCCACAAGGATTCCGGCGGCGGAATAAGCATAAGGATGTTTAAGGCCGGTCACGGCGCTTAGAATAAGTATGGTGATAATGAAAGCAAATATAATGTCGCGCCGCAGCCCCGGATTAATGCCAAGCAGGTAAGACAGTTTGAATTTACGCAGTTCAAGGTGGCCGATCTTAATCTGGCTCATCAAAGCGGCGCTTAACGCGGTAAAAAGTAAAGTGATTTCAAGGTTGTAAATGTCAAAGTCTGAAAGGTTATGTAAAAGCGAAGCGGTGATGCCTGTAAGAAACGCAAGTACATGAGTCTTGGTTTTTGGAGTGCGCAGAAAATAAAAGTTTTTAATTATTGAACGGTATCCCCGAAAAATTAAGTAGGCAAAAAGAATAAGCCCTATAAGGCCTATTTCTATCATTGCCTGCATCGGGGCGTTATGCGCAAATTTAAGGTAAGAAACATTTTCCGGCCTTAAATTATTATAGACGGTTTCAAACAGCCCGGGGCCGTAGCCGGTAATAAGGCTGTTTTTGATGAGCGTAAGCATGTAAAAGAAACTATCTATTTTTCCTGAAAGGCTTGAAGAAAGGCTTTCCATCCCGCGTATATAAACGGTAAAAGCAAGCGCGACGGCGCACAGCCCAAGAAAAGCACCCATTAGCATCCTGTATTTTTTAAGGTGGACGTCCCTGAAAAGGAAAGATAAAAGCACGGCAACAAAAAGCGATGCAAAAGCGCCTGCCGATTTTGTCAGCACAAGGCAGCCAAGCATAAGCACAACAACACCGGTCAATACAAAACGGTACTTTTTTTCTGTCCGAATAAAACCAAAGACGGGGGGGATAAGAAGTATTAAATATCCGGCAAAGGTATTAGGATATATGAAAAATGAAAAAATTCTTCTGCTTTCAAGCCTGGCTTTTATGTCCGAAAATCCCGGGGTTGCAGCAGACAGGTTTTTTAGGTCCTCGGTGAAACTGAAAAAATACTGGTGCAGCCCTTTAAAACAGGCGATTACAGCTATGGCAATTAAAAAGAAAGCTATATATTTAAAGTATCTGCGGGAATAAACATACATAAGATAATAAAACAGAAGAAAAACGCAGAAAGAAACAGCTGTGTTCAATGACATGGCGTGGTTGCCGGACAGCGGAACTGATATCCATACCCAGGCAAAAAGTAAAAACAGCGGCCCGTCTACAGGCGTTTCAAGCGTTTCCTGGGATATCCTGAAAAATTTTGAAGCCATTATGTACATAAAGGAGCACAATATCAGCCCTGTTTTGTAAAAAATTGCGGCTTCAGGAAAAAGGTACGAAGGAAATATAACGGATAAAACAAGCACTGCCGTTATTAATGAAAGAATTGCCGTATCGGTATAGCGAATTATCCTTTCGTTCATTGTATCAGTTTAGAGGCCGCTTCAAGGGCAAGGTAATAGCTTTCAGCGCCGAAACCGGAAATCTGGCCTTCTGCCACCTGTGCCACAAAAGATTTTTGCCTGAAGTCCTCTCTTTTGTAGATGTTTGAAAGGTGTACTTCAATTGTAGGTATTGCCACCGCGGATAAGGCATCCCTTATGGCAACGGATGTGTGGGTGTAGGCGGCAGGGTTTATTATTATGCACTGCGCCCAGTTAATTGCCTGATGAATGGCATCAACCAGCTCTCCTTCGTGATTGCTTTGGACTATTTTAAGTTCTATACCTGCGGTTGATGCCATCTGAGTCAGTTTGTCATTTATGTCAGACAGTTTTACGTTTCCGTAAACATCAGGCTCCCTCTGTCCCAGCAGGTTAAGGTTTGGCCCGTGTATAACAAGAATTTTTTTCATTAATGCTCCCTTTTTTACCCGCCGTTTTATCAATAAAACACATATACGGGATTTTTTACAGTATATCAAAAGTTTCCGTGAATTCAATATCAAAATTTGATATAATTGTTTGTCTTTAATGCATATAATAAGGAAAGGCGAAAATAAAAAATGATTTCAAACAGTACAATACCGGTTTTTCCTGATTCTGTCCCTTTAGCGCTTGAACACAGGGAAATTGTTGAAAAAGCCCTTGAAAAAAGGCAGCCCGTGGTGTCAGAGCATAATTTTACGGAAATTTTCATGTGGAAGGACAGCAGGGCATTAACCCTTTCAATGCTGGATAACTGCCTGATAATTTCAGGAAAAGCGCCGGATATGCACTTTATGCACCTGCCCCTGGGTAATGAAGGCGTGCCATCGGCGATTAAAAAAGCGCTTGGTTATTTCAGGGACAAAGGGATTAAATGCGGTTTATACGCCCTTGTACCGGAAGAATTTGAAAAGTTTGGCGTGGATTCACCTGAATTTATCAGGGAGCCGTTAAGGGATCAGTTTGATTACGTGTATTTAAGGGAAGACCTTGCGCGGCTTGAAGGCAGAAAGTATGACGGCAAAAGGAACCTGATAAAGAAATTCAAAGAGGCAAATTCTTTTAGTTTTGAAAAGATAAGCAGCGCGAATATAGAAGAGTGTATTGTTTTTCAGGAGCACTGGTGTAAAGTAAGAAACTGCCCGGATGATTTGTCTTTAAATGAAGAAAGCACCGGTGTAATGGAAGTGCTTAAAAATTTTAACAGCCTTTCCTGTATTGGCGGTGCGTTAAGGATAGACGGGGCCATACAGGGGATTACCGTTGCCAGCAGGCTTAATGAAAATACGGTACTGGTGCACATTGAAAAAGCCAATGCCAGCTATAAAGGCATTTATCAGGTGATAAATAATGTATTTGTGAATGAAATGCCGGGCGAATTTGTGTTTATAAACAGAGAGCAGGATGTGGGTGTTGAAGGTTTAAGAAAAGCTAAATTGTCCTATTATCCCCACCATATGGTGGAAAAACATATGGTATCGCTGAAGTAAAAAAAGTCCGGCGATATGTCATTTAATCTTTATGGCTGCAGTTTATTTAAAAATGTAATATCCGGAATTAATTATTTAATGGAGATGGTTTGATGGATGAAATAGCGGTAAAGGCACAGGGTATATGCAAGACATATAGGGCCGGTATTTTTAAAAAAAGGGAAACAAAAGCCCTGTTAGGTATTGATTTAGAAGTGCATAAAGGCGAACTTTTTGGAATTCTTGGGCCTAACGGCGCCGGTAAAACCACATTTCTTAATATAATTATGGGAATACTGGCACGCGACTGCGGCACCCTTTCTATTCTTGATGAAAACATTGAACATGGTTTTCCTGAAAGGCTTAAAATGAGAATGAATATGAGCTCCGGCAATGCCAACTTTCCATGGTCGCTGACAGTAAGGGAAAACATTATTTTTTACGGTAAACTTTATGGTATGAAAGGCAAAGCGCTTGCTGATAAAACTGATGAGCTGATGGAATTTGTATCGCTGGAAAAATACAGGGACAAACGTTTTGATGAATTATCAACGGGTAATAAGCAGAAACTGGCGCTGGCAAAATCGCTGATAAATGACCCGGAACTGCTTCTGCTTGATGAACCGACAACCGGTATGGATCCTGATATTTCCGCAAGGATACGCGCCATGGTAAAGGATATAAATAAAAAGCGGGGTATCACGATACTTTTAACCACTCATTATATGAAAGAAGCGGAAGAACTGTGCGGAAGAATAGCTTTTATAAAAGGCGGGGCAATAAGCGCGCTTGGAACAAAAGAAGAGCTGCAGACGCTGGTAAACGCCAGAGATATGGAGGAGGCTTTCATTGAGCTTGCATCAGAAGAATAACAGAATCCGCGCGATGTTTGGAAGGATATTCGCGCTGGCATACCGTAACTATGTATTTTCCATCAGAAACATATCCGCCGTGCTGGAAGTGCTTTTCTGGCCGGTTATAGGTATTGTAAGCATAGGCATGATGGGGTCTTTTCTTAAAGTGGATAAACAGATGCTTGCGTTTCTTTTAACCGGGGCGATAATGGCAGGCGTGCTTCAGGTTGTGCAGCTTGATGTGGCATTCGGCTTTTTATATGACGTGTGGTCCAAAAGCTTAAAACAGACGCTTATGTCGCCCGTGTCTTCTTTTGAATATGTAATAGGGCCGTGGCTTTTCTCAATGGTAAAGGGAACTGTTGCTTTTATTTTTTTAAGCCTGCTTTCCTTCTGGTGGTTTAAGTTTTATCTGCCGCCGCCCGCCACTTTTATTTTTGCTTTTGGCGGGGTGATGTTAAGCGGCCTTATAGTGGGAATGACTGTCATATATTTCCTTATGATTTTTGGATCCAGAATAGATGTGGTGGCGTGGATGATTTCCGTGCTTATGATGCTTGTCTGCGGCATCTATTATCCGGTGACAATGCTGCCTTCCGGTATCGTACTTATCGCCAAACTTATTCCGCTGACTTATTTTCTGGAATATTTCAGGACAGGCTACGGCTTTGCGCTTAACTTTGCCCATCCCCTTCTTAAAGGGTACGGCCTGTCGCTTTTATACATTATTTTTCTTTTTTTTATGATAGAAACCGCGCTGATGAAGGCGAAAAAAACCGGAATGATAGTGAGATTATCAGAATAATAAGGCAATAATATGCAGGGTATATTTGGCCCAAACGGTATGCTTTCCGGTATAAAAGGGCGTTTATCCTTTGCAGCCTTTAATATGTTGAAGTTTGACGGGCGTAAGTGTAGAATGAGAATATGCCCGTAAATAACGGGCCGCAGCCTTAAAAAATGCATTAATACGAAAGGGAAAACGGGGAATGGAAGAAAGCGGCAAAACGGCACAGCTTGATACAGCCAAGGTTTTTAACCTTAGGGTATGGGAAGGTATTCAGTACAAACTTTCCAGCGTGCTTGGCATTGCGGTAAGGGTGATAAGCGAAGATGGCTCTATTATAACCGAAGAAACCAATTTTTCTGAATTCTTCCGGTATTTACACTCTTCTGAAAAAGGGCGCCGGGTGCTGGAAATAAAACCCGAAGAATTAAAAGATGCCGAAAAAGAGGTAAAGGTATATGCCGGCCTTACTTATCTTTTTTCTTCCACATATTTTTACGGAAAAAAATTTAATATTATTGTCGGTGTAACCGGCAAAAGCGAAAAGCCGCAGGAAATTCTTAAAGGGATAAGCGATACCACGGGTTTAAAATATGAAGAACTTCTGAAAACATATGAAGCCATTGAAGTGATACCGGAAGAAAAAATATCCAAACTTTCTGACCTTATTGTGGATCTTTTTAATATAGTCGTGGAACTGTCTGTACAGGAACACATCACCCAGAGCGCCAACAAGGCAAAGGAAGAAGAAATAGCAAAGATGGCCGCCCTTATGGAAGCCAGCGTGATTATAAATTCCACAAGAAATCTGGCGCAGCTTTTAAGGATTATCATGCAGTCAGCGGAAAAAGTAATGCAGGCAGAGGCTTCTTCTGTCTTTCTTATAGACAGCAGCAGCAATGAACTGTATTTTGAGATTGCAACAGGGCCAAAGGAAGAAGAGGTAAAAAAGATAAGGCTGAAAATGGGCGAAGGCATTGCGGGATGGGTTGCTTACACGGGAGAATCACTGCTTGTTCCGGACGCGTCGCAGGACCCGCGTTTTGCAAAAAGGGTGGATGAAAAAACCAGGTTTATAACAAAGTCGGTAATTTGCGTGCCTTTAAAGGTGCGCAATCAGATAATAGGCGTGGTTCAGGTATTAAACAGGATAGGGGGCGGTACTTTTAACAAGTCTGAAATAAAATTTCTGGAAGCCCTTGCCTCGCAGGCTGCCATTGCCATAGAAAATACCAATCTGTATGAACACCTTGAAGAACGCGCGGAAATGTTAAACAAGGAATTAAAAGACGCTATGGATAAACTTGGCTTTGAAAAAATGCGCGTGGAATCAATGATAAAATCCATGGATGACGCTGTTGTGGCTGCCGACAGGGACGGCAAAATAGTTATGTTAAACAGGGTGGCAGAGGATATTTTTGGAATTACCGCGGCAAGTTCATATGGGAAGCCCGTGGCTGATGTAATTAAGGACAGGTCAATTGTTGATAATTACAAGGTGGTGGCCGCGCTTAAATCCACCACAAAAAATGAAGTTAAAATAAAAAGGGGAAATAAGGAACACATTTTTGCAGCTGTCTCCGCGCCTATACTTGATGACAGGGGCGAATACGCCGGCGGTGTGGCGGTGTTAAGGGATATTACAGAGATAAAGGAACTTGATAAAATGAAGTCAGAGTTCTTAAATATGGTTTCGCATGAATTAAGGACTCCGTTGACCCCCATTCAGGCTTACAGCGAACTTATGCTGGTAAGGAATGTCAGCGAAGAAAAGGTAAAAAAATACGCTGATATAATAAACAAGGAAACACAGAGGCTGGGTTCGCTTATCGGCGACCTTTTAGACCTGTCCAGAATAGAATCAGGAAAAGGGTTAAGCCTGTCCATAGAAGAATTTGATTTTAAAGCGTTTTTGTCCGGCGTACACGAAACTTTCCGCAGCGCAAGCGTGAAACACAAAATTATTTTGACAATGCCTGATAAAAGTGAGAAAATAAAGGCTGATAGAAACAAAATGATACAGGTTATGTCCAACCTTCTGTCAAATGCCATAAAGTACTCGCCTGACGGCGGGAACATTTACATTACAATGACGGAAACCGAAGACAAAATGTATGTAAGCGTAAGGGACGAGGGGCTTGGGGTGGCAAAGGGAGACCTGGATAAGATCTTTGAGAAATTTTACAGGGTTGAAAATGAAAAAATAAAGAAGATAGGCGGAACAGGGATAGGGCTTCCGATAGTCAAATATATACTGGAACTGCATAACGGGGATATTGAAGTGATAAGCGAAGAAGGAAAAGGCAGCGAATTTAAATTTTACATTCCCAAAATAAAATAAGAAAGCATTCCGGCGCCGTTTAAGCGGTGCGGGAAAATCAAGGAGGGCAATATGTCAGAGAAAAAGAAAATTGTAATTGCGGATGACGAACCATTTATTCTGTCCGCGCTTCAGGATACTTTATCGGATGATTACACGGTTTTTTCAGCTTCAAACGGTAAAGAAGCTGTGGCTCTTGTGGGAAAGACAATGCCGGATCTGGCGATTCTTGATGTAATGATGCCGGAAATGGACGGGCTTGAAGCCTGCAAGGTATTAAAGAAAGACAGTTCCACAAAGAGTGTGCCGGTTATTTTGCTTACCGCAAAAGGGCAGATAACGGACATTGAAAAAGGATTTAAGTCCGGCGCTGATGCTTACGTGGTTAAGCCTTTTTCGCCGGCAAGGCTTATGGAAAAAGTGGAAGAGATATTTGAAAAAGTACAGATGAGAAAAAAGATAATTGAGGATAAAAAGAAAGCATAGGGGATTTAATACAAAAAAAGCCGCGGTTGTGCGTACAGCATACCGCGGCTTTTTTTGTATGATTAACACAGGGTTTTTGGCATTTAATAAAACTGACTGTTAAACAGGGGGAGGACAGCACATGTTTGAACTGATAAACAAATTAATTAAAAGTACAATGTACGGGCTGCAGGGGCTTTGGTACGGGTTTTACACAAAGAAGAATATAATCACAACGTTTGTAATCCTGTTTATTTATATTTTCACAATCTGGTATTTTGACGTGGATGTAATAAGGGCGGTAATAATACTTCTTGCCTGCCTTGTCATAATAGTAGCGGAAGTTCTAAATACGGCGATAGAAAAGGTTATTGATGTACTGTCCCCAAAATACAACAGGGGCCTTGGGCTGGCAAAAGACATATCCGCCGGCGCAGTGGTTGTGGCTTCGCTTGCGGCGCTGACAGTATCAGTGATTTTATTGTGGAAGCCCGTTATGACAAAGCTGGCAGAACTTATAGTAACAAAATAATAAGTCCAATAGGGCATATAGGACCTATTTAATTGTGAAATATTTCACTAATTGTGGATAAAAAACCTCAAAAAAATCCTTGACATAAAAAGACTTGTTTTATATACTTTAATCACAAGTTAGTGAAATTTATCACACCAATACCATATAGGAGGTAATAATTATGAGAAAAAAGTACATCATGGCACCCGGACCCACAGAAGTACCCGCAGAAGTCCTTGTAGAAGCGGCAAAACCGGTAATTCACCACAGAACCCCGCAGTATCGCAAGATTTTAACAGAAGTTGTGGATGGAATGAAATATGTATTGGGTACTGAAAATAATGTGTATGTAATCGGCGCAAGCGGAACAGGCGCAATGGAAATGGCTGTTGCCAATACCGTTAATGCCGGGGATAAAATCATAGTGGCTTCCATCGGCGTTTTTGGCGACAGATGGGATGCAATTGCAAAAGTTTACGGCGCCAATATAGTTAAAATTGCCGCGGAATGGGGAACTGCTGTAAAACCGGCAGAGCTTAAAAAAGCGCTTGATGAAAACCCGGACGCGGTTGCGGTATTTACCACCCTTAATGAAACGTCAACAGGCGTTTATAATGACATTGAAGCATTTGGAAAACTGACAGCAAACCACAAGGCACTTCTTGTAGTGGACGGGATAAGCGGAATTGGCGCCCAGCCTTTTTATATGGATAAGTGGAACGTGGATATAATTGCTGTGGGCTCGCAGAAAGGCCTTATGATACCGCCGGGGCTTGCTTATATAGCTGCAAGCAAAAAAGCATGGGCTGTAATTGAAAACTGCAAATCACCTAAATTCTATTTTGACATGAAAAAATATGAAAAAGCAACAACCAAGGAAAAAATGCCTGATACGCCTTTCACATCAGCTGTGTCTTTAGTATGCCAGCAGGCTGCCGCGCTTAAACTTATAAAGGAAGAAGGAATTGAAAAGGTATGGGAACGCCATGAAAAACTTTCAAAAGCGGTGCGCGAAGGCATTAAGGCGCTTGGCCTTGAACTGTTCGCCAAAGAAAATCCCGCTGTTGTCCTCTGCTCGGTGGTTGTACCTGAAGGCATTGACGGCAAGTTGCTTATGAAAAAAATCCGCGATGAATACGGAATTTCTATGGCAGGCGGACAGGGAAAGATGGAAGGCAAGTTATTAAGAATAGGCACGCTTGGATACACAGACAGGTTTGACGCGGTTATGGGCGTTGCGGCGGCAGAGATGGCGCTTAAAGACATGGGCGCAAAGATAGAAATAGGAAAAGGCGTTAAAAGGACAATGGAAGTCCTTATGGAAGAAAAATACTAAAAACGGAGGATACACCATGCAGAAAATATTTATCAGCGACAAATTAAGCGATGATGCTTTAAAGCTGCTTGAAAATGAAAAGAGTGTTGAATACACAATGAAGCCGGGTCTGACCGAAGATGAACTTGCGGAAGAACTGAAAAACTATGACGCGCTTATTATAAGAAGCGGCACTACGGTTACCGCCAAAGTGCTTTCCAAGACCACAAGGCTGAAAATTATCGGCCGCGCCGGAGTGGGCGTTGACAATGTGGATATTCAGACCGCAAGCCAGAAGGGTATTATTGTCATGAACACGCCGGACGCAAATACGCTTTCAACCTGCGAGCAGACAATAGCCCTTATCATGGCAACCGCAAGAAATACGCCGCAGGCGTACGCGTCGCTTAAGGCAAAAAAATGGGACCGCAGCAAACTTACAGGCATTGAATTATACGGAAAGACCCTTGGCGTTGTGGGCCTTGGCAGGATAGGCGCGGAAGTGGCAAAAAGAATGGAATCTTTTGGAATGAAGATAATAGGTTATGACCCGTTTGTCACAAAAGAAAAAGCGGATGCTATGGGGATTGAAGTGATGGAACTGGCCGAGCTTTATAAACAGGCGGATATCATCACCATCCATGTCCCAAAGACAAAAGACACAAAGGACCTGATAGGAAAAGCACAGATAGACACAATGAAAAAAAGCGTAATCCTTATCAACTGCGCGCGCGGCGGCATTATCAACGAGCAGGCGCTGTATGAAGCTTTAAAATCCGGAAGGATTCAGAAAGCCGCCCTTGACGTTTTTGATAAAGAACCTCCTTTTGACAGCCCGCTTCTGGAACTTGAAAATATCATACTTACCCCTCACCTTGGCGCGTCAACTGTTGAAGCTCAGGAAAAAGTGGGTACGGGTATTATTGATCAGGTGGTGGAAGCGTTAAAAGGCGGCATGGTAAGAAACGCGGTTAATATCCCCGCAATAGACCCGGAACTGTTAAAAGAAATGCAGCCTTACCTGAACCTGAACGAAAAGCTTGGAAGCTTTGTGGCGCAGATTGTTGAAGGCAATATAAAGAGCATGACGGTGGAATACAGCGGAAGCGTGACCGGTTATGACCTTAAGATACTTACCATTGCGGCTATAAAGGGAATTCTTATGCCCGCTTCAAGCGACGGGGTAAATTACGTTAATGCCAACATCCTTGCAAAAGCCAGGGGCATTGAAGTAATTCAGAAGACAACAGATATAAAGAGCGACTTCCCAAACATGATAAGCGTGACAATAGAGACAGATAAAGAAAAGAGAAAAGTATACGGTGTGCTGTCCATAAACAAAGAAGCCAGGATAGTAAAAGTGGATAACTTTGAAATGGAAATTACGCCGGAAAAGAACATGTTAATCTATAAGAACGTGGATAAACCCGGTATTATCGGGCGCGTTGGTACCATCCTTGGCGAAAAGGGCGTAAACATAGCGTCGTTTGACGTAGGCCGCTGCAGGGAAGACAAAGTGGCAATGGGTATAATCACCGTTGACAGCGACGTCCCCAAAGACGTGGTTGACAGTATTAAAAACGTGGCAGACATTCTGGAGATAAAGTCAGTAGTTTTATAAGCTGAATAATATTGTAGCAAAAAAAAGCGCGGGCATACACCCGCGCTTTTTTTTTATGTTATTGTTTGTTATGTCTTGGTAGACGCGGGTCTTTAGCCCGCGGCAGTTATGTTTTATTTTACACCCGACCCTCTGACCATCCGTGCATCCGACCCTCCGTTTTACAGGTTTTAGGTATAGGTAGTGGTAGTGGTAGGCGCATCCCTTTAGGGTGCGGCAGTTGATTTGGGATTTTGTTTTTTCTTCCGTCCCTCCGTGCATCTGTCCCTCCGTCCCTCGTGTTTCCCGGGGTTGGGTATATTTTTTCAGCGCGCGCCGCAAAATTGGTATTCTTGCAGGCAAACAAATTTGAAATCAACAGGCATGTTAATTCATTGGCAATCGGGAACTCCCGGCACATCCAAATATGCCGGCGCAGCATTAAACCGCTCCTGCCGCATACACAGTTAGTTAGAGCAGCACGCACTGAAAAAACATACCCAACCCCTGTTTTGCTTCTGCCCTTCCAATTTTCAAATTTTGAATTTTCAATATTTGTTTTATGTTTGTTTTTACTTCCGTCCTTCCGTTCTTCTGACCTTCCGACCCTCCGACCCTCCGACCCTCTGTCCCTCCGTCAGTACGGCTCCTCTAAATTATTCTTGCATGCGGGGATAATTAATATATAATAGGAAAGGTTTGTGCGCGCTGATTTAGACGGGCGCGGATTACATATTTCAAGGAGTGCTGATATGCCTGCAGATGTTATAATAGGTTCGCAGTGGGGAGATGAAGGAAAAGGAAAGATAGTTGACCTTTTTTCGGAGAAATATGACGTTATAGTGCGCTATCAGGGCGGCGCTAACGCCGGCCATACGGTAATCATAGGAAATAAAAAATACATAATGCACCTTCTGCCTTCCGGTATCCTTCACGGCAACAAACTTAATATAATCGGAAACAGCGTTGTACTGGACTTAAACGCGCTGGTGGAAGAAATAAACGGGTTAAAGGCGCAGGGGATAAAAATCACATCCAAGAACCTTATCATCAGTGATAACGCGCATGTGGTTCTGCCGTACCATAAGGCAATTGACAAAGCAAGGGAAGGCAAAAAGACAGGCGATAAAAAAATAGGCACGACAGGCCGCGGAATTGGGCCCGCGTATACGGATAAATACACCAGGACAGGCATCAGGGTAAGGGATTTATTTAAAACAAAGACACTTGAAGAAAAAGTCACAGAGAACCTTGATGAAAAGAATTTTTTATTAAAAGAATTTTACGGGGCTGAACCTGTTTCCAAAAAAATGGTTATGGATGAACTTGCAAAGTTAAGCAAAATAATAAAGCCGTTTGTGGGGGACACCTCATCGGTTATTAATGCCGCGCATAAAAAAGGCAAAAAAATTCTTTTTGAAGGCGCGCAGGGAGCCCTATTAGACATAGATTTTGGCACATATCCGTTTGTTACTTCCAGCAACCCCACAATCGGCGGGGTAATGACAGGCGCCGGCATTTCACACAAAGTGATTAATAAAGTATGGGGAATAACAAAAGCTTATCAGACAAGGGTGGGCAACGGGCCTATGCCTACAGAGATGGATGAAAAGACAGGCGAAAAAACAAGAAAAGAAGGCGGCGAGTTTGGCGCGACAACAGGCAGGCCAAGGCGCTGCGGATGGCTTGACCTTGTGGCATTAAAATATGTATGCGAATTAAACGGGCTTACGGATATAATACTTACAAAGATTGATGTTTTATCCATATTTGATGAAATTAAGGTTTGCACAGAGTATATGGTTAAGGGCAAGAAAACAAAGTCTTTTGTGGCCGACGGCGAAGAACTGTATTCCGCGAAACCTGTATATAAGACATTAAAAGGGTGGGGTGCGGACCTGTCAAAGATAAAAAAATACGCACAGATGCCCGCAACCGTGAAAAAATATATTAAATTCATAGAAGATTACACCGGTGTAAAAGTGTCCATAGTTTCAGTGGGGCCGGAACGCGAGCAGATAATAATAAAATAAAGCAGACAATAAATATAAACTGTTAAATGGCGGGTTATTCAGTCTGTGAAAAATAGAAATTTAGTGTTTTTAATGCTTATGGCGGCTGTATTATCTTTTATATCTTCCTGCGCAATTTTTGAAATCACATCCGGGCAGGAAACATCCGAAGAACAAGCTGTGCTTGATACACAGAACCTGCCGACAGGCGATGATTCCGGATATCAGCCGGCAGCTTCAACCGCTGCTGAAGATGAAATTGTTTCATGGGAAGATATTGACGCAGCCGAAGCTCAAAAAGAGATTGAATCGGCCGACATACAGGGCGCGTCAGAAGAAGGGTTTGATAAAATGGTTTTAGAGCCCACCCCTGCCGCTGTTACCGCGCCAAAAGAACTTGAAGAAGAGGAATAATTAAAAAAATGAAAACCGTATTGCTGCTTGTAATTTCAAATATTTTCATGACCTTTGCCTGGTATGGCCATCT
Organism: Candidatus Goldiibacteriota bacterium HGW-Goldbacteria-1; assembly: GCA_002839855.1. Lineage (NCBI taxonomy): Bacteria > Candidatus Goldiibacteriota > Candidatus Goldiibacteriota bacterium HGW-Goldbacteria-1. Next base: position 174,607 of record PGYV01000001.1, on the reverse strand, counting down.
TAAATTTAAAGACCAGCCGCTTTTTAAAGTGATACTTATAAGCTGGATAATAGCGTTTGTGGAGTACTGTTTTCAGGTGCCGGCAAACAGGATAGGGCACGGTCAGTTTTCTGCGGCAGAACTAAAGACCATTCAGGAAGTAATAACACTTATTGTTTTTGCGGTTTTTTCTGTATTTTACCTGAAAGAACCCATGAGATGGAACCATGCGGCAGGATTCGCGCTTATTGTACTGGCTGTTTTTGTTATTTTTAAGGAGTGGTAAAAATTATCTCTTGAAATAATGTTTTTTAGGGTATAATTGTTATATTAGAAAGAAACGGGCGGTGTAAATGGAAGTTAACAGGAATATGATGGTTTTACTTCCGGAGTTTATCAGAAAAAATTTCGGAGAAGAAAATTTTCAGGCATGGCTGAAGAAAATTCCCAAAACAGCCGAAAAGTTATATTCTCTGCGGAAGTTTACCGCTGAATGGTATGATTCCGACGATTACTTTGTAAAACCATCCCTTAAAATGTGCGAAATGTTTTATGATGGCGATATTTCGGGCTGCAGGGAGTATTCAAAGTATGACACAAAAAAATGGTTTTCGGGGTTAACCGGACTTTTTGTAAAAATTATGCCGGTATCTTTTCTGGCAGATAGATTTCTTATACCCAACCTTCATTCCCATTACAGGATAGTTGACGTTAAAACAATCAAACACGATAAAGGGCACTGGGTTTATTCCATCCTTGGCCTTGACGGCACGCAGGGCGCCGCGGCTGAACATTTTGCCGGAGTAATAGAAGTGCTTCTTGAGATGAAAAAAAAGAAGGATATAAAAGTCTGCGTGGAGACCTCAAGAAAAAAGCACAAGCTTTATACGATGTATGAAGTGATATATAAAGACTGAAAACTTATCCCATAAATAATAGCAGAGGCTTGGATGTTTAGAGGCTTGGATGCTTAGAGGCTTGGATGCTTGGTAAAGGCTTAATTCATAAAGCGTTATCTTAAAAATAAAAGAATCAGTCAGGTTTTGTATTGGTAGGCGCACCTTTTAAGGTGCGGCAGTTGATTTTGTAATTGGTATTATAATTAAAAGAACACGCACCCTAAAGGGTGCGGCTACCAAACCTATAAATTTTCACGATTTAACTTTAACCAAGCCGCCGGGCCGCTAAACTTTTGAGCTGCTTGTTTTCACGGTTTAGTTTTACCAAACCTCCAAGCATCTAAACCTCCAAGCCTCTTTACTTAATAAGTCTCTTAATATAATCTATCGTCCCGCCGGCAAGAAGAATTTCGCGGTCGCGTTCTGACAGTGAATATGTAAGTGTTATTTTTGTGCCGTTTTCCAATACTGATGCTATGTCACTGCCGTTTTTTATTGACGCCGCAAGATTTTCAAAATTTATGGCAACGCCTTCTTTACATTTTGCGTAATCTTCGGGATTTTTGAAAGTAAGGGGAAGAATACCAAAGTTTATTAGGTTTGCTTTGTGAATACGGGCAAATGATTTTACGATAACCGCTTTTATGCCAAGATACATAGGCGCAAGGGCGGCGTGTTCGCGCGAGCTTCCCTGGCCGTAATTTTCCCCGCCCACAATCACACCGGGTTTATTGGCAAGAGCTTTTTCATAAAACTTTGAATCAAGCTTAACAAAGACGTGTTTTGAAATTTCCGGAATATTGCTTCTTAACGGCAGTATCTTTGCTCCCGCCGGCATTATGTCGTCTGTGGTAATGTTATCGCCGAACGCGGCGATTACCTTTGCCTTTAATGACTGCGCAAGAGGGGATGATTCAGGAAGCGGTTTAATGTTTGGCCCCATGACAATTTTTACGGATTTTCTTTTTGCCGGGGACAGCGGTTTTAATAAAAGTGAATTATTTATTGGGAACTTAATAAGCGGTTTAACTGCCGGGTATTTGCCAAGTTTTGAGGGGTCTGTTATTTTACCCGTAAGGGCTGCTGCCACGGCTGTTTCCACGCTTGCAAGGTATATTTCCGCGTCATTGGTGCCGGAACGCCCTTTAAAGTTGCGGTTGAAAGTTCTGACAGAAACCGCGCCGCTTGAAGGCGCCTGTCCCATTCCAATGCACGGCCCGCAGGCAGATTCAATGATACGCGCGCCCGCTTCCAGAAATATTGCAAAAGCGCCGTTTTTAATCATGGCGTCCATGATAGTCTTGGAACCGGGGGCAATTACAAAAGATACATCCTTGTTTACTTTATTACCTTTTAATATCGCCGCGGCTGTCATTAAGTCTTTATAAGAACTGTTGGTGCAGCTGCCAAGAATTACCTGATTAACTTTTTTATCCTTAATTTCTTTTACTTTTTTCACGTTGTCAGGCATGTGCGGCTGTGCAATCATGGGTTCTACTTTTGCAAGGTCTATTTCTATAACTTTTGAATACTGCGCGTCTTTATCCGGCAATAACTGTTTAAAATCTTTTGCCCTGCCGAAAGCTGCCAGGAAAGCTTTGGTATTATTATCCGAAGGAAAGATGGATGTGGTGGCGCCAAGCTCCGCGCCCATATTGGTGATAACCGCGCGTTCAGGAACGGAAAGTGTTTTTACCCCTTCGCCGAAGTATTCAAATATTTTACCCACGCCGCCTTTTACGGACAGCATCTGCAGTAATAATAAAATTACGTCTTTTGCTGATGACCAGGGTTTTAACTTGCCGGTAAGTTTTACCCCTATTACTTCGGGGCATTTTAAATTAAAAGGGTAGCCCGCAAGCGATGCTGCCACGTCAAGGCCGCCCACGCCAATCGCCAGCATTCCAAGGCCGCCTGCGGTGGGTGTATGGGAATCTGACCCTACAAGTGTCCAGCCCGGGCGCCCGAACCTTTCAAGGTGTACCTGATGGCATATGCCGTTGCCTGGTTTGGAAAACCACAGGCCGTATTTTTCCGCCACTGACTGTAAAAAAGCGTGGTCGTCCGCGTTTTCAAACCCGCTCTGCAGGGTGTTGTGGTCCACATAGCTGACGGAGAGTTTTGTGCCGATTTTTGAAACATTAAAATTTAAAAATTCAAGGTAAGCCATTGTACCGGTGGCGTCCTGTGTCAGCGTCTGGTCTATTTTTATCCCTATTTCCTCGCCGGATATAAGCCTGCCGGATGTCAGATGAGCTTTTAATATTTTTTCTGTGATTGTACCTTTCATTATTATAACCTCCTGATATTATTAAAGTTTAATTAATATAAGTGATTTTAAGTCAAAAGTAAATGTAAAATAATATACGTTTTTATACTGCCCGCTTTAGGGCGTTTCGTTTAATTGACAAAAATGGCACGGCAGATTACAATGATAATATTATAAAAATATAACGGGAGACTTTAATGCAGTATTCGTATGAATCAGTAATTTTTGTAGCCGCGCTTTTGCTGCTTATAAGTGTGGTGCTAAGCAAAGCGTCTGATAAGATAGGCCTTCCCACGCTTCTTATATTTATAGTTATCGGAATGCTGGCCGGTTCAGAGGGTGTTTTTGGAATACACTTTGATGATAATGAAATCGCCAAGGGTATAGGTATTGCCGCTTTGTCCATGATACTTTTCTATGGCGGTATGGACACAAAGTGGGCAATGATAAAGCCTGTTTTAAAAGAAGGCGTGCTGCTTGCCACGATGGGAGTTTTAATGACCGCCGGTATTACAGGCGGTTTGCTGCACTTTTTGCTTAAAATGCCGCTTATTGATTCGATGCTGCTTGGCGCTATAGTCTCTTCAACTGACGCGGCGGCTGTGTTTTCAATATTACGTTCTAAAGGGATTAATTTAAAAGGCAATTTAAAACCGCTGTTAGAACTTGAATCCGGCAGTAACGACCCTATGGCTGTGTTTTTAACAATCGGCATAATTGGCGTAATGACAGGAAGCCATTCTTCGCCGCTTTCTTTAATTCCGTCATTTTTTGTTGAAATGGCAATAGGCCTTGCCGCGGGAGTGATATTCGGCAGGCTTATGGTTGAATTTATTAACCGTATTAACCTTGAATATGACGGCCTTTATCCGGTGCTGACAATGGCGCTTGTAATAATCCTTTACATGGTGACAACACACATAAAAGGCAACGGGTACTTAAGTGTTTATGTTGCGGGTATTGTCCTTGGAAACAGGACGTTTATTCATAAAAATAACCTTATTCGTTTTCATGACGGTGTGGCGTGGCTTATGCAGATTGTAATATTCCTTATGCTGGGGCTGCTTGTTTTTCCTTCTAAAGTCATACCGGTGGCGGGGGATGGAATTATAGCGGGTATAGTGCTTATTTTCCTGGCAAGGCCGGCGGCTGTTTTTGCGTGCCTTTCTTTTTCCAGACTTAATAATAAAGAAAAATTGATGATATCTTGGGTGGGATTAAGGGGCGCTGTCCCGGTTATATTGGCCATATTTCCACTTACTGCCGGTGTGCCGGGAGCGGAAAAAATATTTAATATAGTTTTCTTTACCGTATTATTATCCGCGCTTCTTCAGGGAAGTACAATTTCTCTTGTCTCGCGGTGGCTTGGGCTTGAAGAACCGCTTAAAAACAGAAAGAAAGCCCCGATTGAAATGGATGCGCTTGCCGGTGTTAACGCGGATTTAAACGAAGTCATGATACCCTTTGGATCGGTCGCGGTGGGAAAAAGGCTTTTTGAAATAGGCATACCAAAGGGCGCGCTTGTGACCCTTATATCAAGGGATGAACAGTTTATAATACCGGACGGCGGCACGGTTTTAGAATCCGGGGATGTTATGCTTGTCATGGCGGACAAGACAGCTTTAAAAACTATAGAACGGAATGTTTTTGTGCAGAAAAAAATGGAGCCTGAAAAAGATGAAGAAGGTGATACACAATGATGACAAAAGGGCAGGCAGAGGCAAAGATAGGCGAGATTTTTGTAAAATATGAAAAACGCGATACAGGGCTGGGAGCCGCGGAAGTAAAAGCGTACTTTATAAAAGACGCGGTTTATGTGCGCATGAAAGGCGTGCTTACACACCAGGAAAAGACCCTGTCAGAAACAAAAGACGGAAGGTTTGAAATAAAAATTCTAAGGGCAAAACAGCTTGATATTTCCCGCGGCGCGCTTGTAAAAGAGATTGAAGAAGCGCTAAAAGCAAAGGTGATGTCTGTGCATACGGATATAAGCGGAAATACCGGCGACAGGGTATTTGTGCTGGTAATGGATAAAATTATAGATACGGGTTTTTAGCTTATTTGACTTTGTATTAATACTGTTGTAAAATTAGTTTATAGGATGCGAAAGCTGAAACAGTTAACATAAGGAAGACTGGGCAAAGAGTAAGCGGTAAGCCGCGGACTAATTGAAAAGTAATCCGGGATTTATAAACCAAAGGTTTATAGATTCCGGATTTTGTATTTTAAGGGTAAAAGGAGGCATTTAATGAAAAACCCTGTATGTAAAAGCGGCGCATACTGCCGGGCTGCGGTGTGACGCCGGTTAAATGAAGTATAAGCCCAATAATAAAAATGGAGGTAATAACATGGAAAACAAAGAGATTTTTATGGTTGAAGATGACGTAAATCTGATAAAAAAGATGACTTCGGATAACGGAAGTGTTTATGGCAGCAACAGGAAATATTTTGAGCAGCTTATAAAAGAGGTAAGCAGGGCAACTGTGATAAAAAAAGAGCAGGCGCCTGCCGGCCTTGTAAGGATTAATTCTAAGGTGGAAATTATTGACGAACAAAGCGGGGAGAAAACTATTTTTAAACTGGTGCTTCCGCAGGAAGCTTCGCCGGATGATGATAAAGTATCTGTGTTAGCGCCAATTGGAACCGCGGTTATAGGTTACAGGGAAAATGATGTAATAGAGTGGAAAGTACCGCTGGGAATAATGCGCATAAGGCTGAACAAGGTTGAAAATCCATAAAATAGCATATTAAGCTATAGGCATATAAGAAGAAGCGGTTGAGTAAAAATAGCGCCTTAGAATTTTAAGCAGTTAAGCTATAGCGATAGTATAAAACATGGCACCTTAGCGTTTTAAGCATTAAGCTATAGCGATAACTTGCCAACCATTTTTTAGTTACGCTTCTGCTTAACTGCCTATAGCTTAAACCGCTTTGTTTTCGTTCCTCCGAGCTGCTGAGCTTTTGAACCGTCGGGCTGCAGCCTTACAGGGTTTGGGTATATTTTTTCAGCGCGCGCTCAGCATTAAAGCGCTCCTGCCGTATCAATGCTATCCTTGCGCGGCACGCACTGAAAAAACACACCCAACCCCTGTTTTGTCTCTGTCCTTAAAATTTTCGAATTTCGAATTTTCCATGTTTGTTTTTAATTCCGATCCCCCGTGCATTTGTCCCTTTGTACCCAGGTTTTACAGGGCTTGGGCATACGCAGTGGTAGGCGCGTCCCTTTAGGGCGCGGCAGTTTGTTTTTGTTTTGCATCCGTCCCTCGGTTTTTATTGCTGCTGCTTGATTTTGACGGTTAAAGGGGGTAAAATGTGCAAAATACACAGGAGGTTTTATGAAAAAAACAAGAACGATTATTGTCCTGACGGTAATGATTTTACTGTTTGTATCTGATGTTCAGGCAAAGGATACGGCTGTTAATCCTGTTTCGCAGGCGGATGCAATACTGGCAAAAATTAATTCCGTGACAGATGTAAAAGAAGCGGTGAAACTGCTTGATTCAGCGGATGCTTTGTACAAAAAAGCGGTTGAACCGGCGGGCAAAGATGGCGTGCCGGAAAATGTATATTATCAGCTGGCAAAGTGCGCCAACTATAAATATCATCATATGGATATAGGGACGGTGGATGAAAAGAAAAAGGCGTATGCTGATGTTATTGCGCTTATAGAAAAAAGCGGGCTTGATCCGGAAAAGTCAGAGGTTTATAATTACTGCCTTGGGCTTATGTGGGCAAGGAAAGGCGATATATCAGACCTTTTTGAATCCGCTTCAAACGGTATTGCGGACAAAATTAAAAAATACAGCGAAAAAACAATAGCGCTTGACGGGCCAAATAAACCGGCCGCGCTTATAGTTCTTGGAAGGCTTCATTGGAAAGCGCCGAATATACCTTTTGTGATTACCTGGCCGGATAAAAATAAAGCAAAGAAGCTGTTACAGGAAGCTTTAGCGCTGGAAGACACCAATATAGCAAAGTTATTTCTTGCGGATGCCATGAATGACACCGGCGAGAAAGAAAAAGCGGCGGTATTATTTAAAGAGGTGCTTGCCGCGCCGGTTTCCGCGGAATTGTACTGGCAGGACGTGAAGACAAAAAAGATGTGTGAAACAAGGATAAAAGAACTTGGGATAAAGTAAGAATTTAAATTAAAAAGCCGCGGCAGACGATTAGACTGCCGCGGCTTTTTTTCTTTATATTATGTCGTGTGTTATTCCTATATTGTCTATGTAAAAGTTGATGTCTTTTTGTGATAATCCATAAGCTTTGTACCTTATAACAAAGACTATTTTCTTCAGGTTTGACAGCACATCTTCCGCGGTATAACCTGTGGGATTCAAAAGGCTGCTAAAGTAGAAGTTGTAGCTGTTTGATGTTGTTGAAGGTGTCTGATTGCCTGTATAACAGTATTTACCGTCCTGTGAATAGAAGTAAATTCTGTATGTCATTCCGGATGTACTTGAAATTTTGTGTGTGAAATAAAGGTGGTCGTTATTGGTTATAGCATCCACCGGATTGTTAAGGTTTACGTTTATGGTCACGTAACCGATACTGTCGGCAATGGGCGCCATTACGGTGTAATCACCTTCGGTTGTGCTGAAAGGCAGTGATGTTTTAACCGTTGCCGTTAAAGCAAGGCTGTACGTACCTGAAAGTTGTCCGGAAACTATAGAACTTCCGGTTATTACGGAAGTGCCGCCGTCTGCTGAATCATTTCCCACTGTTATGGTGCCGGGTATGCCATTTACCGTAAAAGCGGAACTGTTATCTTCAAAATCTTCAAATCCGGTGTTGAAATCCAGTACTACAGGTGTTGGTGCGGGTGTGGATGATGATGACGGGCTGTCAGTGGAACAGCTTACCGCGAAAAAAACAGAAAAAAGAACAATAACAAACAGTAAAAACAGATTTCTTTTCATATGAACCTCCCCTTTTTTTATTAAAGAAAGTATATATAAAAGTGGTTTGTTTTTCAAGTTTAATCTGTTTTTTGTCCGATTTAAATACTGTATAGCAGTATTGATTTTTACCATTTAACTTAGTGTCCTGCTGGTGTATAATGAGATCTATATAAAATATATCACCTCAAGGAGTTTCATATGGCAGCCGGAAAAGTAGTGCACGGAATTTCAGTATTTACCGAACACGACGTGTACCTTTATAAAGAAGGCAATCATTTCCGCCTTTATGACAAGATGGGGTCTCATGTCAGGACTGTAAACGGGGAAACCGGGGTGAATTTCGCGGTATGGGCGCCAAACGCAAAACACGTTTCTGTAATAGGTAATTTTAACAATTGGGATTCCACCGCGCACGCCCTTACAATGCGCTGGGATGATTCCGGAATCTGGGAAGGTTTTATTCCGGGGATAGGCAAAGGCGAAATATACAAATATCACATCGTAAGCAATCATAATGATTACCGCGCTGATAAGGGCGACCCGTTTGGGCTATCCTGGGAAATCGCGCCAAAAACGGCGTCTGTGGTATGGGATACCGATTACAACTGGTCAGATGATGAATGGATGAAAGAACGGCACAAGAAAAACGCGCTTAACGCGCCCATGTCCATATATGAAGTGCACCTTGGAAGCTGGCGCAAAACAGGCGACGGCCTTGAATCGCTTGGCTACAAAGAAACCGCGCTCCAGCTGGCGGAATACTGCAAGTATATGGGCTTTACCCACGTGGAATTAATGCCGGTTATGGAACACCCGTTTTTTGCTTCGTGGGGTTATCAGGTTGTAGGTTTTTTTGCGCCCACTTCGCGCTACGGCACGCCGCAGGATTTTATGTATTTTGTGGAACACATGCATAAGAACGGCATTGGCGTAATACTTGACTGGGTGCCTTCGCATTTTCCGTCTGATGAATACGGCCTTATGTATTTTGACGGCACGCATTTATATGAACACGCTGACCCGCGTCAGGGATTTCACCCGGACTGGGGTTCCGCCATATTTAATTATGGAAGGCACGAAGTAATAAATTTCTTAATCTCTAACGCGCTTTTCTGGCTGGATAAATATCACATAGACGGCCTGCGTGTTGACGCGGTGGCTTCCATGCTTTATCTGGACTATTCGCGCAAAGAAGGCGAATGGATACCGAACAAATTCGGGGGCAGGGAAAACTTAGAGGCTATTGATTTTTTAAAGAAATTCAACGAGACGGTTTATAAAGAATATCCTGACACGCAGACAATAGCGGAAGAGTCCACGTCATGGCCCATGGTCACAAGGCCGCTTTACGCCGGCGGGCTTGGGTTTGGTTTTAAATGGAACATGGGCTGGATGAATGATACGCTTTCATATTTTTCCAAGGACACAGTTTACAGAAAATGGCACCAGAACAACCTTACTTTTTCAATGATGTACGCGTTTACCGAAAACTTTATGCTGCCATTGTCCCATGATGAAGTGGTGCATTTAAAAGGGTCTTTAATAAAAAAGATGCCGGGTGATGACTGGCAGAAATTTGCCAACCTTCGCGCGCTTTTATCTTACATGTGGTTTCATCCCGGAAAGAAAATGCTGTTTATGGGCGATGAATTCGGACAGTGGGAAGAGTGGAACGTGAATGTAAGTTTAAACTGGGAATCAGCCGGGTATTACAACCATGACGGCGTAAAGAAAATGGTTAAAAAACTTAATGAACTTTATGTTAGCGAACCCGGGCTTAATAAACACGAGCACGACTGGACCGGCTTTCAGTGGCTGGACTGCGGAAATTACGAAGACTCTGTGCTTTCTTTTGTCAGAAAAAACGAACTTTTCATAGACGATTCCATAGTGGTAATATGCAACTTAACCCCTGTTGTCAGGTCCAATTACCTGCTTGGCGTACCGGACGGCGGCTTCTGGGAAGAGATATTTAATTCTGATTCCCATGAATACTGGGGAAGCAATCAGGGCAATATGGGCGGAGTGCATTCACAGGACACCCCGTGGAACGGAATGGAAAAATCCATCTCTATTACACTGCCGCCTTTGGGCGTAGTGGCGTTTAAGCGCAGGCCGTAATGCCCGGCGGCAAAAAACCTTCACTGATAAAAGTGAAGGGAAAAGAACACACAGGCCGGCTTTTGACACTTATCAATGAAATATGGCCGGAGCATTATACCCCTATCATAGGTGAAGCACAGGTTAAGTATATGCTTGAAACCTATCAATCCGAAGAGCGGATAATAAAAGAAATTCACGACGGCGCGGAGTACTATATCCTTTCCCTCAACGGCACAGACGCCGGCTATATGGCGCTGGAAAATAAGGGCAGCGCGATGTACTTAAGCAAACTGTATGTGGTAAACAGGTTAAGAAATCAGGGGCTGGGAAAGTTTATGAGCGAATTCGCGGAGAAAAGGACAAAAGAAGAAGGGCTTACAAGGATATCTTTAAACGTCCATAAAAACAATAAAAATTCCATTAAGGCGTACGAAAAAATGGGATACATGAAAGTCCGTGAAATAATAAAAGATATAGGGCACGGGTTTATAATGGATGATTATATTATGGAGAAATTTGTTTAGAAAATAAAATTGATTTATTTTTGGGAAGCGTTATTATTGAATGAACGCAAATGGGGGCGGGTTTTTCTAAAATGTAACAGTGCGGATTTTATGGAACGCTATGCGCGTTTTGCAGCGTGCCTGCGTCTTTGTTAAAATATTCAGTAGTGTGTATTTGAATAAACATAGAGGGGGCAATACAAAGATAAAAGAAAGGGCTGTAGGGGGTAAATGTACAAAGTGAATTTTAAAGGCAACGAATCCGTTACCTTTAAAATCAAGGCGGGGTTGAACGGTTTTATCTGACGCCAAAAAAATGGATAGATGCAACGTGGGAGATCGGAATCTGACCGGAAATTTTGATTTGTTGACATAATAAAATTAAAATTATTTTTTATAATACAGGGGAGATAAATATGGGGAAAATTAAAATGAAGATGACAGGATATAAAAAGTTTTATGAAGAAATAAAGGCCAGGGTAGTATCTGCCAGAATAAGCGCTGCCAGGTCCATAGACAGGGAATCTATCTCTATGTATTGGGATATAGGGAAAGAAATTGTTGAAAAACAAGCCAAATATAAATGGGGGGATTCTGTTGTTAAAAGACTGTCTAATGACCTGACAAATGAGTTTGGCAACAGTCATGGATTTTCACCGCATAATTTATGGAGAATGAGACTATTTTACCTGGAATACAAAGATAGCGCAAAAGTAGCACGACTTGTGCTACTTTTGTCATGGGGTAAAAACATACTGATTATGCAGAAGGTTAAGGATATAAAAGAGAGGGAATACTATATAAATACATGTATTGAAAATGGATGGACACACAATGTTTTACTTAATCAGATTAAATCCGATGCTTACAGATATTCTTTAAAGGCAGGGAAACAGAATAATTACACAAAAGCTTTGCCTGCAAATTTGGCCGAGCAGGCTGACGAATCAATGAAGAGTGTTTATAATCTGGGTTTTTTAGGTATCACAAAACCGGTACTTGAAAGAAAGCTTGAAAAACGGCTGGTTGAGAGGGTGAAGTGTTTTATGCTGGAACTTGGTGCGGGGTTTTGTTTCATCGGCAACCAGTACAGGCTGACGCTTGACGGGACAGAGTATTTTATAGATTTGTTGTTTTTCAACCGTAAACTGAAAAGTCTTGTGGCGATAGAACTTAAAACAGGTAAGTTTCAGCCTGAATACGCGGGAAAGATGGACTTTTATCTGAACCTGCTGAATGACCGGGCAAAATACGATGGTGAAAATCCGGCAATAGGCATAATACTTTGTGCCGATAAGAGTAAGATTACGGTTGAGTATGCCTTAAAAAATACCAAAAATCCTGTTGGTGTGGCTGAATACAGGCTGACTAACAGGATGCCGGATGAACTAAAGCAGATAATGCCGCCGGAGAAAGAACTGAAAGAAGGTATAGAGAAGGAAAGAGATGATTTTATGCTTGAAGAGGCAAAGGCTAAATATGGCGAATCCGCCGCATTTAAAAAGACGATAATAACCTGAAAAAATAAATAGGGCATCAGCTAAAAAACCTAAATAAAAAATAATATTTATGTTACAGAGGCTTTATCATGAAACAGCGAATGCGTGGCGGGAAATTTTTATTGGTATGTCTGGCAGTACAGGGAAGTAAACAAAAATTAGAAAGACTTTTAGATTCTTTAAACCTGATTAAGCTTTGTCAGATAAGGCTTATGTAAGCGGAATAACCGCATAAAACCCCTTGTTTTATACCCCATAATTCAAAAAAACTATGTCCTGTTTTTGATATTAGTTGCAGATTTAGGACGGTTATAATCATACACTGTGCCAAAAAGCCCCTGTTTAAAGCGTATAACCACGGCACGGTTATTGCTCTGTATTGATATGTAGTGACAATACGGAGGGTTAAAATGAGCAAAACAATGAAAATTTTAAGAATTTCCATGATACTTCTGGCAGCGGCGGTGATTTTTTCCGTGGTTTCCAATTTAATAACAAATGCAGCACAAAATCATATAACCGCTATGGTATCGCAGGATAAAAAAATATATTCAGAGGCTGTAATGCTAAGAAAGAATATATCCGCATTGGTGTCCGCCCAGACATCCTTATCTGTGTTGCCTGACGGTGTAAACGGCAGTTTTGAAAGCGTAAAAAGCGCACTTGAATTTTTTGCGGTTGTACGGCCTGAAAACTCCGCTGAAATTAACGCGATTATGAAAGGAGCGGTGCTGTTAAAAGACAACGCGCTGGCAGGGAAAATAACCCAAGGGTCGTGGAGGCTATTTGGACAGGTGGATGAATTTGTCGGTAGTGCAATCAAGTCGGCGGCGGGCAAAAATTATAAACTTTCGGGATGGGTATTTTTTATAAGTTTTTTTGGAAGGTTAATATGGGCGGCGTTTTTTGCCGTCTTTGCCGGTTTTGTTTTTTATGGAGTGTCAGGGTTATATAAGGAGGGCTTTCTTAGAAATACCATCAAAGAAAACCGCATAGTTTCCGGGTTAACAGGGTTTATAAATCTGGTAATGTAATACAGACAAACTGTGAGCGGGCAAGATAGCGATGAGTGATAAAAGAGCTGCGGCATAAGGTTCGTATGAGCCCGCGGTTTCTTTTATTTTACAGCTTTAAATAATGTAAATATATTATAGTGTAGGGGCAAAACTTATTACGCCTATACTCTTAAAAACAACAGGTTTTATTTACGTTAGAATGCAAAGTCAGCTGAATTATTAATATACAAATCCACGCCTGCTCTGTATAATATCACGGTATGACATATCATTGCTGGAGGTTATATGCCTTTATACCCGGAAGACACGTATGGATTATTCTTAAAATCAAAAACAGCCGATAAATGGCAGCGGTTCGGCGCCAAAAGAAGGGCGGGCGTCCTTGCCCCTTTATTCTCTTTATACTCCAAAAACAGTATGGGCATTGGTGAAATTCCGGATATAAAACTGCTGGCTGACTGGTGTGTGCAGGCGGGTTTAAGCGTAATACAGTTATTACCCATGAATGATTCTGGGTTTAATTTCACCCCTTATGACTGCCAGAGCACATTTGCGCTTGACCCTATGTATCTTAGAATAGATGAAATAAAGGGGGGCGGCAAACACGAAGCGGAAATTGCAAAACTTAAGAAAAAGTTCCCGGCGGGCAATAAGAGGGTAAACTATAAGGTTAAGGGCGAAAAGCTTAGGCTGCTCTTTAATATTTTTTCGGATTTTGACACTGAAAATAAAAGTTATAAAAAATTTAAAAGTGCCAATAAATTTTGGCTGGATGATTACGCGGCATACAAAGCGCTTAAGGATAAATACGAACAGAAAAGCTGGACCGACTGGGAAGAAGTTTACAGGTTAAGGGAAGAGGACGCGGTAAAACTTTTCTGTGAACAGGAAAGCGCGGCTTTTGAATTTTACAGGTGGCTGCAGTATGAACTTTACCTGCAGTTTGCCGATGCCAAAAAATACTGCAATGATAAGGGCGTGTTCTTACAGGGCGATATCCCTTTTCTGGTGTCGCGCGACAGCGCGGATGTGTGGGCAAACCAGAATTATTTTAAACTTAATTTAAGCTCCGGCGCGCCGCCTGATATGTACTTTGCAAAGGGGCAAAAATGGGGAATGCCGCCGTATAACTGGGAGCGCATTGAAAAACACGGCTTTGACTACCTTATTGAAAAAGTAAAATATTCCGAAAATTTTTATGACATGTTCCGCATTGACCATTTTGTGGGGCTTTTCAGGCTGTGGACCATAAGCACGGACGAGCCGGATAACACGTACGGTTTAAACGGGGCTTTTGACCCGCCGGAAGAGGACAAATGGAAAGAAGCCGGGCAGAAGATACTTGACGCGATGATAAACAGCTGTGATATGCTGCCGTGCGCGGAAGACCTGGGAGTGGTGCCGGTGTGTTCCTATGAAACGCTTCTGGAATACGGCATACCGGGAATGGATGTGCAGCGCTGGACACGCGACTGGGGAAATTCCTATGATTATAAAAATCCCGTTCAGTACAGGGTAAATGCATCCGCCATAATTTCCAGCCATGACACAAGCCCGTTTCTTTTATGGTGGAAGGATGAGTGCGGCACGGTGGACGCGCTGCTTGTGGAAAAACTGTGCGAAGAGAATAATTTTGAAACCGCCTATGTCAGAAAAACGCTTTTTCAGCCGGCCGCAAAGAACGCCGCCAGGATAAGGTTTAAAACAGAACTTAAAAGCGCGGAAGACGTGCTTGCGGCGCTGAATGCTTCGCGCGATAAAGCGTGGATGTTCTATGATATGTTCAATGAAGCCGCGTTTGAAAAAAAGAAATTTATGTACTTTACGGGATGTAATGATAATTCTACTGAAAAAGAACTTGTAAAAGCCGCGCTTATCAAAGCCAATGAAACCGTGTCCGTATTTTCCATACAGCTTATAGTGGACTGGCTGTCGCTGGGTAATGCTTTTGATAAATGGGACATCCGCGACACAAGGATAAACGTACCGGGCAGCGTTGATAACAGCAACTGGTCAATTGTAATGCCGCTTTCGCTGGAAGAAATGCTGTCTTTGGAAATAAACGGGCAGATTAAAGAGATAGTTAAAAAAGCAGACAGAATATAATAAGGAGGGTACAATGGCGGGGATTTTTCTTGAAGAACAGAGGCTGTGGATCGCGAAAGGCACGTATGTTGACGATAAGGGCAGAAAGATAAAGGCAACAGGAGAAACAGAAGTGCTGTTTAAAAGGGGAAAGATAACTATTGAAAGCACGATGAGGCTTCCGGTTAAATTAAATAAAGTGCTGGAATTAAAAAACAGTTATACGGTAAAGCCGGTAAAAAAAGGGAAACACGAAACCGAATGGGAATCAAAAAACCCCACCAGCGGAAATTTTAAGGGGAAGTTTTTAATAGCCGGCACATATATAGTTTCCACATACATCTCCACGGATAATAAATACACCGGATTTGAAACATTTGAATTCAGGCAGGATGGAAGTTATATGAACAAAGGGTATCTGTTTTTTGGTGACAACAAAGTCAGCGAATGGGAAATGGTGTTAAGCTGATAAAGTTTTTTATCGTAGAGCCGCAATATATTGCGGCTTGTTCTATGTATTTGAATTTGTACTGGTAGACGCGGGTCTTCAGCCCGCGGCAGTAGATTTTTGATTTGTTCTTACTTCCTAGCTGCCCAGCCGCTTAGCTGCCCAGCTGCAGTCTTCCAGGTGTTGTGTGTATTTTTTCAGCACGCACCGCAAATTGGTATGCTTGTATCCAAACAACCTTGAAATCTATACTATGTTAATTCATTGGCAATCGGGAACCCGCGGCACAACCGGATTTGCCGGCGTGGCATTACATCCGGATTGCTGCATATATACTTGGTTATCGCGGCACGCACTGAAAAAACACACCCAACCCCTGTGTTTTTCTTCAAATTTTCGAATTTCGAATTTTCGATATTTGTCTTTACGGATTTGGTATGTGCATTGGTAGGCGCACCTTTTAAGGTGCGGCAGTTGATTTAGATTTGTTTTTACTTCCCGGCTGCCCAGCCGCTTAGCTGCCCAGCTGCAGCCCTAACCGGGGTTGTGTGTATTTTTTCAGCACGCGCCGCAAATTGCTGTGCTTGTAATCAAACAAACTTGAAATCTCCGGTTGGTTAACGTCGTTGGCAACCGGGAACTTGCGGTACATCCGAATCTGCCGGCGTGGCATTACATCCGGATTGCCGCATACATACTTGGTTATCGCGGCACGCACTGAAAAAACACACCCAACCCCTGTGGTTTTCTTCTAATTATCCAATTTCGAATTTTCAATATTTGTTTTATGTTTGTTTTTTATTTCCGTCCCTCGTGTTTACCGGGCTTGGTTATATGCAGTGGTAGGCGCATCCCTTTAGGGTGCGGCAGTTTGTTTTTATTTTACTTCCGTCCCTCCGTGCATCCGTCCCTCTGTCCCTCGCATTTTCTGACCTTTTCCGCTCCTACGAGCTGCCGTTTTTTACAGGAACTTCTATAAAAACTGCTTGTCTAATCTTTTAAGTATAGGTATAATTAACAGGTTAACCGATTAAATAAACGAGGTTATTATGATTAAAAACTTGCTAAAAATGCGAATTATTATTGGAACGCTATTCCTCATTATAATACACACCTCCATATTTGCTGATACCTGCAATTTACCATTCCCACAGGGACAGGATTACCCTTACGGGCTCCGTCCAAATAATTACACTCAGGCTCAGATGAACCAGCATGTTCAGGCGTGGTTTGATAAGTGGCGCGCAAAGTATCTTACTCAAAATAATTGTGCTGTGGGCGAATGGCGTGTACAGCGCACAGAAACAGGAAATACAATTCATAAAGGTTGCCCTGAAAATGATACCGTGTCTGAAGGCATAGCATACGGGATGGTTGTATGCGTTTATATGTCATCCGCGACAAACAACACCAAACAGTATTTTGACGGGATGTGGAATTATTATCAAAACCATCTTGACGGAAACGGGCTTATGAACTGGCAGATACCTTACTGTGACAGCGGCGGCGCCGCCATTGACGCTGATCAGGATGTGGTGCAGGCGCTTATAATGGCGGACAAACAGTGGGGAAGCGGCGGTGCGATTAATTACCGCAACGAAGCAATTGCGCTTGCTGCAAAAGTGCTTCAGTATGAAATTACCGCGGCCAATGACATAAGGCCGGGAGATGGATGGGACGGCGGCAACCCGTCTTACTTTGCGCCGTATACTTACAGAATGATAGGCGATTATACCGGAGTGACAAGGTGGTACAGCGTTGCAAGCAGGACGTATAACACAATTGTTAAATATTATTACAATTCATCAATGACATATGACAGCGCACTTGGAATATATACAGGATTACAGCCAAACTGGTGTAATTATGACGGCACTTCCTGGAGTCCCGGCGATTGGGCGATGGAATCAGGTACGTGGTGGTGGGATGCTATACGCCACGCATGGAGGCAGGGTTATGACTATGTATTATATGGAACGTTAAATCATCAGCTTGCACAGGATAACTCTTTCAGGGTCTCGCAGTATTTTAAAACCAAGTATAGCGGAGCCCCTTCACTTATTAAATCGCATTATCAGCTTAACGGAACAGAACATTCTTACTGCCGCGATGACAGGACTCCTGATTTATGCGATGAAGATGTAATGAACCTTCCGGGCCCTGTGGGTGCTGTCGCGGTTGCCGCAATGGCAGGGCAGGATCAGAACTGGTTAAATGCGCTTTACAACAGGCTTGTGACAATGGACGCGGGCAACGGCCCCGGTGAACTTACAGAAACCGGTGTAATGTGGGGCACGGATTATTTCTGTGACCTTTTAAAGATGCAGTATATGCTTGTGTTAACCGGCAATATGCCAAATCCTAACGGCAATTACCCGACACCCACGCACACATACACATGGGATCCGGCAATACCCACTTTTACGCCTACGCCCACTGTTGCCGCGGGAATGTTTGATGACTTTGAAACAGGCGTGCTTTCCAATCCCGATACTTCGGAATCAGGCGGCGGTTCCACTGCAACTCTTACAAATTCAACGGCCGATAAATACGAAGGCGCGCGTTCAATGAGAGTGGATACAACAGGCACAGGCTGGGCTTTAATTTCTATAAATTCGCCTTATGACGGCGGATATGGATACAGAGATTTTACCGGAGCTGCAGCGCTTACGTTTTATATAAAGGCGCCTGCCGGAAAAGCTTTTTTCATACAGCTTACTGAATCAATGGCAAACGGCGGCGACGGAGAAAGGTTCAGCAACAGGGGAAATGCTTTGACCACTACCGGGGCTTGGCAGCCGGTCACAATTAACCTTTCAAGCCTTACAAGAGACCAATACACGCCGGCTTATGGAGATAATGCACTTGATATTCAGGCAATACAATCATTTGTTATGCAGCTTGAAAATCCCGGAACAACTACGGCTTACGTTGACCGCATTATGTTTACAGGTACGTTCCCGACAGCCACGCATACAGCAACCAGTACTCCCACAAGGACGCTTGTTAACACGTACACTTTCACATATACCGCGACAAGCACCAATACAGTTAATCCAATGTGGACGCATACTTTTACTAACACATACACAAACACGGCAACCAATACAAACACTTACACCGTGACGAATACAGCCACGCAGACACCCACGCTGCCGCCGATACCTTTTGGAGTTTTTGATAACTTTGAATCCACAATGCTTGAAAGCCCAAATTCAGAAACCGACGGCTCTACAATTGTCACGCTTGCCAACACGACTGAAGATAAGCACAGCGGCACGCGCGCCCTTAAAATAACTTTCAGCACTCCTCCTTCTAACTGGGGGGCTGTGGGAATTATCGGTTCGCCTTATAATCAGGCGGCAGACCCGGAATATTATATAAATTTTACCGGCGCTGACACTATGACGTTTTGGATAAAAGCAAAGCTTGGCGATACGTTCTTTATTAAACTGCAGGAATCTGATGCGGCAGGCGCGGACGGCGAGTACTGGTCAAACAGGGGCGGTGACTGGACAGGCACAGGCGCGTGGCAGTTAATAACAGTTAACCTTGCTGATCTTGGCGTTGACCCTTATTCCGGAAATCAGGGGGGCAACAAAACCCTTGACCTTCAGGCGATAAATGATTTTGCAATTCAGTTTAATGCCGGAACCCCGGGGCCTATATACATTGATGATATTGAATTCTCCGGCATGAGCACGCCGACGCAGACGCCTACAGTGCAGTCAACTTCAACTTACACCTATACGTTTACAAATACTTACACGAATACAAACACCGCGACAGCCACGTATACTTATACTGAAACAAGCACCAACACGCCGGAAATACCCACTTATACTGCCACCTACACTTATACCGGCACTGATACGGCAACTTACACACACACTTATACTTCAACTGCAACGGCGACAAATACAAACACTTTCACCAGCACGCACACGGCCACAGTAACAGACACTCCTCCGCCGGGCAGCACAGACACGCACACGTTTACCGTGACAAATACTTTTACCAATACAGCAACTTATACCAATACACCCACAGATACCAATACTTATACCGCAACTTATACAAATACCCCCACGTATACTTATACAAACACCAATACCGGCACAAACACGCACACAGCCACAATTACAGACACTCCGCCGCCGGGCAGCACCAATACGCATACATTTACTGTTACAAATACTTCTACAAACACCGCAACGTACACTTATACTGATACGGCCACGAACACATCAACACACACGGCAACTGTTCCCACAGCCACTTACACATATACAGCCACCAATACCAATACAGCCACAAGCACCAATACGTTTACAAATACAAATACAGCCACGATAACCAATACTGTTCCGCCGGGTAGTACCAATACATACACGCACACTGTCACTAATACGTTTACCAACACCCATACGTTTACAAATACGAATACGGCGGTTCCTGCAACTTTCACATACACTTATACTCAGGTAATTACCCAAACAGCCACTTACACCGCCACTTCGGTTATCGTTCCCACAAGCACTTATACACCCACATCACAGCCTACGGAAACTGATAAACTTGAAATAAAAGACAGGCTTGTTTATCCCTGCCCGTGGAACACGGACAGCGGTCAGAGTTTAAAGATACGGTTTACCGCCACAAAACGTTTCACATCCGCCAGAATATTTATTTACACGGTGAATTTCAGGCAGATTAGAATGCTTGAAACACCCGGCGGGCACGCGGGGCAGAATATAATTGAGATTCATCCGAATTATCTTAAAAACCTTTCCAATGGTTCGTATTATTATCTGATAACGGCAAGAGACACCGCCGGTAAAGAAGTACGGGCAAAAGTGGATAAAATTTTAATTCTGAAATAAACCATAAATAAAAAATCAGTTTTTGCGCAAAAATAAAAGGAACCTTTAATAATTGCTTACGAAAGTGTTTTCGTGAAATTATGGTTGACAACGGTATTTCAAGGCAGTATATTCTATATATATAAAGGAAAGAACTAAAACAGTGATAGATTGTCTAAATAAACAGTTTTTGGGATAAAATAATATGATAAACCGGTTAAGCAGAGGCTGATTGAATGAAAAAAAGGTTAATGGTAACTGCCGCAATATTTTTATTAATACCTGCAGCTTTGTTATTTTCAGCAATACCGGGGCAGGTAACCGTAAACGGCACTCAGTTTGAAGTGTGCGGCAACAGGATATGGTTAAGCGGCTGCAATACGCCGTGGGATAACTGGAATGATTTTGGCGGAAGCTATGACAGCGCTTTCTGGGGGCAGCACTTTGCGGACCTTCACGCGGCAGGGGTTAACGCCAGCAGAATATGGATAACATGCAGCGGCGAAGTGGGAATAAATATCAGCACAACAGGTGTGGTCACCGGCGGCACCGCCGCGCACTGGGCAAATCTTGATGACATGTTCGCGAAAGCGCAGGCCAACGGAATTTATATCATGGCCACGCTGATTTCTTTTGACCATTTTAAACAACCCAATACAACATATCAGCGCTGGAGAAACTGGATAGCCAGCGATTCCAATATTGACACTTACATCAACACATACCTTGACACTTTTTTAACAAGGTACGCGTCCAATCCGGCGCTTTGGGCAATTGATTTGTGTAATGAACCTGAATGGGCAAGCTCCACTGAAAACACGGGGGAGCCTGCCGTGTACGGCGCCATTGACTGGGCGCGACTTCAGACATATTTTGCAAAGGCCGCGGTTAAGATTCATAAATACAACCAGGCAAACGGCACGGGTGTGCTTGTGACAACGGGAATGGGGTACATAAAATATAATTCCGATACAAGGTCGCTTGGCGGAAGTAATATAGTAAGCGATTCCGCGCTTGGCGCTTTAATAACCACCACGGCTGACAAGCCGCTTGCGAAAATGGATTTCTGGTCTCCGCACTATTATCCATGGCAGGATACCTGGGGATGGAAGCCGTTTGAATATACGCCATTGGCGTTTGGCCTTCCTAATGACAGGCCTGCGGTTATCGGAGAGTGCCCGAACAAATACGGTTCATCACGCGACAGTTCCACTATGGTTCCGAATAATATATCCGGATACCTTAAAATAGATTATACAAACGCATATAATAACGGCTGGCAGGGAATTTTTCCATGGACTTCTAATAATGCCGGTTCCGGAGATTTTGGCGACCTTGATAATGAACTGCGCCCTGCGGCGCAGCAGATGCAGACTATGATACCCGCGCTTGTGGCCCTTCCGGTTTGCGGCACGCCCACATACACGTGGACGCCGGGCGGCCCCACTGCCACATTTACTTCCACGGCAACCAACACGCACACCTCAACTGTAACGCCCACGCCGATGCCGTACACGATTATATATGACGGTGATACCACAGGCGCAAGGATTTCAAACGGCACAATTTACAATGATACAACAAGCACAATTACAGAGCAGACAGGCGGCGTTTCCGGAAACGCGATGAGCATAGTATATACGGCTGACGCGGATTACTGGCAGGAAGCGCGCTGGGACATGTCTGTGAATCCTTTAATAGGGGCAAATATTTATCTTACTTTTGAAATAAAGTCTGTTTCGGGAAATCCGGGTGATATTTTACTTAGGGTAAACTGGGGCAGCATTTATCCGAATATCGCGGGGTATTTAACCACAGGTACGGCCATTGACACAACGTGGAGGACCGCAAGGGTGCCGCTTGCTGATATTATTGAAGCCGGACAGATAGCGCTTGATTTTATAATTTTTATTAATAACAGCAATAATGCCGCGTCTGTACTTGTGGACAATATAAGGCTTGAATCAACAGGCGGTACAACAGCCACGCCTACTTACACAAATACAAACACCCCGATAGTCCCTACAAACACAAGTACATATACCAATACAAATACAAACACGCACACGGCAACCAACACGGCAACTTTGCCCGCAAGCACCAGCACCTATACGGCAACACACACGGCGACAAATACGGCGACGAATACTTATACGCACACAAATACTTATACCGCAACTGATACGGCAACTGTTCCCACAAGCACAAACACACACACCGCGACAGTTACAGATACGGTTATTCCCGGCAGCACGGATACAAATACCTATACGGCAACTTATACGCACACAAATACAAACACTTTTACCGCAACACACACGGCGACAAATACAGCCACACACACTTACACAAATACAAATACGCATACAGCAACTGATACGGCGACAGTTCCCACAGGCACAAACACGCATACCGCGACAGTTACAGATACGGCAATTCCGGGAAGCACGGATACCAACACCTATACGGCAACTTATACGCACACAAATACAAACACTTATACCGCAACGCCTTCATCTACAAACACGTCCACGCACACCGCAACACATTCCGCGACAAACACAAGCACTAATACGGTATCATTACCGACAAACACGTATACAAGGACATATACAAACACAGCCACAAGGACGCATACTTACACGCGGACAAATACACCTGCCCCGCCCACGTTAACTTTTACAAATACATACACACATACACCAACACAGACACACTCTTACACTGCGACGCCTACCGCGACATCATTACCTGCTGACGCGGATGAACAGAAGATAGAAGATATTTTTGTCTTCCCGCATCCTTATAATTCTGATGAAGGAAATATGCGTGTAAGGTATAAAATTACAAAAAGGGCTTCGGAAATTAACCTTAAAATCTATTCTGCATCTTTCAGGTTAATAAAAGAGATTCAGATAGGCGCGGATTTATACGCGGGCGAACACACGGCGGAAGTAAGCAGAAGAAAGATGAATCTGTTTGCCAACGGGTCGTATTACTTTGTGATAAAGGACGATACAGCCGCTTCTTCCAAACTGCAAAAACTTATAATCCTGAAATAAAATAATTGCGCTTTTTTTGAATTTATTGTATAGTTTTAGGTAAACGTTTACCTAAAAGGGGCATAATTGAAAAAGACAACAATTAAAGATGTGGCAAAAAAAGCGGGCGTGTCTTATGTGACTGTTTCCAAGGTGTTTAATAACAGGGGGGCAATTTCTGAAAAGACAGCCGAAAAAATAAAAAAGATAGGCGCTGAATTAAACTACACGCCGGACAGGGCGGCAAGGGCGCTTGTGTCAGGAAAGTCAGAAACCATTGCTGTTGTATCGCCGGAATTTGCAAGCGCGTTCACGCAGCTGCTGTTTGAAGGGCTGCAGGAAAGTTCCTTGAAAAGCGGAAAAGAGATGAATTTTTTCGCGACCGGCGCCACAGGCGAAGGGCTTGAGCACATAATTGAATCAATTTACGCGGAAAAAAAAGCCGGCGCTGTCATTGTGATATCGCAGTGCCCCGAAGAAGCGCAGATTAAAAAATTAAAAGAAGCAGGCATAAGGGTTGTCCTTATAGAGGGGAAAAGCGAAAATGCCGTGTGTATAAGTTCGGATAACATAAAAGGAGGATACGAAGCCGGAATGCGGCTGCTGTCGGGGAAATGCAGGCGCCCGGGGATTATTGTTGGCGATGTAAAGTATATAAGTTCACAGTCCGAAAGGCTTGCCGGTTTTTTAAAAGCGTTAAAAGAAAAAGGGGTTCTTAAAAACGGATATGAGACCTTTGAAATCCGTAAACATAATTTTCAGGACGGCAAGAACGCTTTTAACAGTTTTGTTGAAAAAGGCGTTGACTGCGTTTTCAGCGCTGCCGGCGATGTGCCGGCTTACGGCTTTCTTTTTGAGGCAAGAAAACAGCGGGTATCCGGCATAAGGATAATAGGGTTTGACGACGCGGTAATGTCCGAAGGCATGGGGCTTACCACGGTGAAACAATACGTAAAAGAGATGGGAATGGCGGCCTTTGACGCCGCGGCGGGAAAAGAGAATACAAACCTTTCATTTGTGACAAAACTTATAACAAGGGAAACGGCTTAAAGCCGTTGTATAAGGAGGATTAATATGAAAAAACTTTTAGCGGTTTTAATGTTTATAATTACCGTGCCCTTTTTCGCTTTTGCGGGCGACTGCACGGTTGATGCCTCTGTGCAAAGGCAGTATATAAGGGGCTTTGGTGCGTCCACCGCGTGGAGCGACTGGGGCGGAAATTCCGCTGACAACGCGTGGCTTGTGGCGCACACGAATGATTTTTATACGGACACAACAGGAATTGGGCTGACCATGATAAGGGCAAGGATAAACCCGGTAAGCAGCCAGTGGGGCGGGACAGCCGCGCCTTTAAAAGCGGCTCAGGACCTTGGGGTCACCGACATATTTGCCACGGCGTGGACTCCGCCCGCGGAATGGAAAAGTAATAATGCCACTGATAATGCCAACGGCGATTACCTGCTTCCGGAATATTACGATGAATACGCGGAATTTCTGCGCGATTACGTTATATATATGAGAGATTCTCAGCAGGTAAATATTACTTCTATTTCTCCCGCCAACGAGCCGGATTATAAAGTAAGTTATGACGGTTGTACCTGGTCAGGCGAACAGCTGCGTGATTTTTTAAAAAACAATTTAGGGCCCACCTTTGCAGCCGCGGGGCTTACAACCAAGCTGGTAATAGGCGAATCATTTAATAATAATAACAGTTATATTATTCCGTCGGTAAGTGATGCGGCGGCGCGCGCGTACCTTGATGTTGGCGCCACGCACTTTTATGGCGGCGGGCCTACCGCCTGCCCGGAACTTGCGGCCAACGGCAAGGAATACTGGCAGACGGAAAAGTCAAGTTTTGAAACTTACGACGGGACAATGACGCACGGGCTTGTAACCGCAAGATGGCTTCATACAGGGCTTGTAACCGCAAGTTACAACGCATTTTTTTACTGGTGGCTTGGTTCGGACCAGACCAACGAAGGGCTGATGAGTGAAACTTTGGGCATCCCAAAAAGGTATTATACTTTTGCTAATTTCAGCAAATTCATAAGGCCGGGTTATTACAGGATAGACGCGACACAGGCGCCGACTTCAAATATAAACGTGTCCGCTTATAAAAACCCCACTAACACACAGCACGTGATTGTGGCGATAAACAACGGCACATCGCAGGTAAGCCAAAGGTTTAACCTTTCAGGCATAACTGCCGGTGTTTTTACCCCGTATATTACGTCTTCGTCGCAGAACCTTGTCAAACTTGCTGATGTTGTGGTTTCCGGAGGTTCCTTTACATATAATCTTCCGGCGCAGAGTGTTATATCTTTTGTATCGCCTTCAGGGCCCACTCCCACTCCCACAAACACGTGGGACCCTTTAATCCCCACATATACATCCACATATACAGCCACCGCGACAGCAACGCCTGCCAGCGTGCTTCTGGATGATTTTGAAGATAATAATACGGTTAATAATTTATCCGGCGACTGGTATAAATACAGCGGTACAAATTCAAATAATTTCGCGCTAAGGCTTGAAAGCCCGGGTTATAATTCTTCTTCTTACGCGATACACGTTACAGGCAATGTATCTGATTACGGCGGGTTTGGAACAAATTTAAGCGCTGTGCAGGACCAGGCAATTGATTTAACGTCTTATCAGGGAATAGAGTTTTATATAAAAGGAAGCGGCAGTTGTTTTGTTCAGTTCCCGCAGCCGTCAATTACGGGCGGGGATAATTATGGAAAGCAGGTTTCGGCGTCTTCAACGTGGACAAAGGTCACTGTTTTATTTGACGGCCTTGCCACAAGGTGGGGCGAAACCGCGGCGTTTACGCAGAATGCCATAAGCGCCATTCAGTGGTCAAACGCGGCCAACGGGGCTTATGACATAATGGTTGATGATGTAAGGTTTATATACGCGGCGGGAGTTGTAACGTCCACCCACACGCATACCAACACGGCAACGCACACAGCTACTCATACAAATACAAGCACTTACACTGCAACTGTGCCCGCAAGCACAAGTACATACACTGCCACTATTCCTGTAAACACAAGTACGCACACTGCTACATATACGCATACTTACACTTATACAAATACAAACACGGCGACGCATACAGTTACAAATTCGCCGGCAAGTACAAATACGGCAACACACACGGAAACAGAGCCTGTGAATACGGCAACCTACACTTATACGCACACAAATACTTATACCGCAACTGATACGGCAACTGTGCCCACAAGCACAAACACGCATACCGCGACAGTTACAGATACTGTTATTCCGGGCAGCACGGATACCAACACCTATACGGCAACATATACGCACACAAGTACAAATACTTACACCGCAACTCCTTCGGCGACAAACACCGGCACTAATACGGCAATAGCCCCGACAAATACATACACGAGCACTGCGACATATTCGGCTACAAACACAAGCACGAATACAGTATCATTACCCACAAACACGTACACGCATACCGCTACTGTGCCGACAAACACTCATACAAGGACGTACACAAACACAGCCACAAGGACGCATACTTACACGAGGACAAATACACCTGTCCCGCCCACGTTAACCTTTACAAACACGTACACTAATACACCAACGCAGACTTATTCTCAAACGCCCACTCCCACTGCCACATCACAGCCGGCAGACGCGGATGAGCAGAAGATAGAGGATATTTTTGTTTTCCCGCATCCGTATAATTCTGACGGCGGCGATATGCGCTTAAGGTATAAGATTACAAAAAGGGCATCGGAGATTAACCTTAAAATTTACTCTTCATCTTTCAGGTTAATAAAAGATATCATAATAGGCGCGGATTTATACGCGGGCGAACACACAGCGCAGGTAAGCAGAAGAAAGTTGAATTTGTTTGCCAACGGGTCGTATTATTTTGTAATAAAGGATGATTCCGGAGCGGTATCAAAGGTTGAAAAACTGATTATTTTAAAATAGCAAATTAAGCTATAGTGAAAACATAAGTATAAGCGTTTTAAGCAATTAAGCTATAGTGTAAAAGATAGCACCTTAGCATTTTAAGCAATTAAGCTATAGCGAAAGCTTAAAGAACTTTTTTCCGCTTATGCTTAACTGCCTATAGCTTAAACCTCTATTCTTCCGCACAGAAACATTGCCGTTTCTATATTGTCTAAATATAGTATAATAATTTTATAACCGCTTGTGTTTTAATTAAATCGGGAGATGTTGATGAAGAAACTGATTATTGTGGCTGTTTTTATGCTTTTTGCGGCGTCTGTTTTCTGCGTTAATGTCACAATTGACGTAACCGCGGAACGCGCACCCATATCCAAACACATCTACGGGGCAAATATTGCCGGTGACCCGGAAGACCCAACCCAATACCAGCTTGCGGATTCTGTTAACTGGGCGTCGCGCAGGCAGGGCGGCAACAGGTTTACGGCATATAACTGGGAAATAAACGCCAGCAACGCGGGGGCGGATTACGGTCCAAACAGCAGCGACCCTTACCTTTGTCAGGCGTATGGCGTGACAAACTGCGATATTCCGGGCGAAGTGCTTACCAGATTTCACAATCAGTGCTTAACCCGCGGGCAAAGCAGCCTTGTAACAGTTCAGATGGCGGGCTTTGCGGCAGCGGATAAAATATGGAATAACGGCGACCCCGGGACCGCAATTGCCAACCTGACAACTGACCGGTGGAAAACCGTAATATCCAAAAAACCAAGCGGGGCTTTTCTTACCGCGCCTGATATCAACGATGAATATGTTTATATGGATGAATACGTAAACTGGATGGTAAATAAATTCGGCGGCGCGTTATCGCCAAACGGCGTAAAGATGATATCGCTGGATAACGAGCCCACGTTATGGGCGACAACACACCCGCGCGTGCACCCCACGCCGGTTACTTTTGCGGAACTTAAAGATGAGAGCATAGCGCTGGCAAAAGCGATAAAAGACGTGGACCCCAACGTGGAAATATTCGGCGCCGCGGATTTTGGCTGGTCCGCTTTTGTGAATTTAAACAGCGCGGTTGACGCGAATACAGAGGGCGCACCATATACGGGGGCTTTAAAATTCACTGAATATTACCTGGATAAATTTGAAGCCGCGTCTGCGGCTTACGGCAGAAGGTTATTGGATGTAATTGATGTGCACTGGTACCCTGAAGACAACGGAAATTTATGCAGGATAGTTTATACTGACTATGACAATGACTGCCCAAATAAAACAGATTATTCCATAAACGCTGACGCGCGCATGCAGGCGCCAAGGTGTTTGTGGGACTCCACGTACAACGAAGATTCATGGATACCAAGCCCAATTAACCTTATAGGCAAATTACAAACGGCAGTCAACACGTATTATCCGGGTACAAAAATATCAATTTCAGAATATGACTTTGGCGGCGGCACGCATTATTCCGCGGGAATTGCGCAGGCTGACGCGCTTGGCGTTTTTGGAAAGTATGGTGTTTACGCCGCGTATTATTGGGACATAACACCCGGGCCTTATACGCTGGCAGGTGTAAAACTTTACAGAAATTATGACGGCGCAAAATCAACTTACGGTGATACAAAGGTAAAAGCAAATACCGATGACGTGGCGTCGATGCCTGTGTACGCGTCGCAGTTTAACAGCGATCCCGGCAAGCTTCATATTATAGTCATAAACAGAAGCGGCAGCTCCAAGCCCGCCAATATTTCAATTAACGGGCCGTATATGTTTGATTCGGGCAGCGTCTGGGGCTTTGATTCCACAAGCTATACTTTAACGGCAAGGGCGGCTGTGGGCACAATTACAGGCAATGCTTTTACATACAATGTGCCGGCATACACCGCACTGCATATGGTGCTTAATTCTTCAATGATAACACCGACGTTCACTGCAACCATAAATCCGCTTTTTACCCATACGTTTACATACACTCCCACAGTAACGCCGGAGCCCGGCGTGATACTTGATGATTTTGAGGACGGCAACACAAATAATAATCTTGGCGGGCCGTGGTATAAATACAGCGCCGCCACTTCCGATAATTTTAATTTCCGCCTTGAAACGCCGGGTAATTTATCTGCTGCATACTGTGCGCATATAACCGGAACCGTGAATACGGGAGATTATGGCGGGTTCGGGACAAATCTTGACGCCGGCGCTGATGTCCCTGTTGATTTATCTGCGTATCAGGGAATAGAATTTTATATAAAAGGAAACAGCACATCAACGTGGATGCAGTTTACCCAGCCGTCTATTACCAATTATGATTATTTCGGGAAGGCAATAAACATAACAACAACGTGGACAAAGGTGACAGTTTTATTCTCTGAAATGCTTCCAAGAAGCGGCACTGTAAGCGTTCCGCTTACAGTGAATGAAATTGTAGCGATACAGTGGGCAAATAACGGCGAAGGCGCGTTTGATATTATGATAGATGATATAAAATTACTGCCTGCCGCGGTTTCAACGCCCACGCATACGGCCACAAATTCCGCCACGCACACTTTCACGGCAACATATACAAATACATCCACAAATACCAACACGTATACTTCAACAAATACTCCGATAATCCCGACAAACACAAATACTGACACGGCTACTTTTACTTCAACTGATACCCCGACTGAAACTTTCACAATACCCGCGAATACAAACACTTATACGGAAACATACACGCAGACAGCAACATACACAAATACTTCTACGCAGACCGATACGGTTACGCGGACTTATACAAATACTTTTACCGATACAGCGACCGCAACATACACGTTTACAACCACAGAGACTCCTTCTTCACCGTGCCCGCTGATATTCTCCGATGAATTTGAAAGCGCTTCAATTGATGGAACAAAGTGGGTATTTGAAACTGGCTCCGGCGGGTGGGGCAACAACGAACTTCAGTATTATACAGACAGGGCTGATAACGCGCGGATAGAAGGCGGAAATCTTGTGATAGAAGCGCGGCAGGAAAGTTACGGCGGCAGCGCTTACACATCGGCAAGGATGAAAACACAGGGGCGTTTTTCCGCAATGTACGGCAGGGTGGAAGCAAAGATAAAACTGCCTTATGGGCAGGGAATATGGCCGGCGTTTTGGATGCTGGGGGACGATATAGGAACGGTAGGATGGCCCGCGTGCGGCGAGATTGATATAATGGAAATGATAGGCGGCGGGGAAGACAGGGACGATACCGTATACGGCACGGCGCACTGGGAATATAACGGGCATGCCTCTTATGGCGGGCACACGGAACTTCCTGACCCGCAGTATTTTTACGAGCAGTATCACGTCTTTGCGATTGAATGGGACAGTAATTATATAAGGTGGTACCTTGACGGCGTTCAGTACCACGTCATAGACATAACGCCTGCTGACCTTTCTGAATTAAATCAGGATTATTTTATAATTTTGAATATTGCTGTCGGCGGCAACTGGCCGGGAAGCCCTGACGGAACAACTGTATTTCCGCAGAGGATGTACGTGGACTGGGTAAGGTGGTATAACTGCGATGCGCCGACTTATACTCCGACAGCAACGGTGCCCACTTCAACCTATACCAATACGGCAACTTACACTTACACAGCCACAGCAACAAATACAACCACGAATACGCAGACTTATACACGCACTGCTACAGAAACTCCGACGGATACGGAAACTGTCCCTGTAAATACAAACACACACACGCAGACTTATACGAACACATATACTTATACAGACACACACACCGCAACAGAGACGCATACAGTGCCGGCAGGTTCTACTGACACGCCCACTTTTACGGAAACTGTCCCCGTAAATACAAATACACACACGCAGACCTATACGCATACATATACCAATACAGATACGCATACCGCGACAGAGACGAATACGGTGCCGGCAGGTTCAACTGACACGCCCACTTTTACGGAAACACAAACCGTTGTAAATACTAATACATATACGCAGACTTATACTTACACAAATACAAACACACAGACCTTTACCGTAACCTACACGCATACTTTTACAAATACCAATACATACACGCCGACAAATTCCAATACTGTACCTGCAAACACAAGTACATATACACATACTTACTCCGAGACGCCGACAGAAACTGCAACATCTTCAAATACTGCCACGCAAACATTTACATATACACCAACTTTAATACCTGTGTTTACAGTAACACCTACGGCAACAGAGGGTGAAAAGATGGAGATAAAAGATTTAATCGCATATCCTAACCCTTTAAATCCTGTAAAAAACGGGTTGTGGATTAAATTTACCGCCGCAAAGTCCGGTAAAAATACTGTTTTAAGGGTTTATTCATCAGGGTTCAGGTGTGTTAAAGAGGAAAAACTGGGCGTAATAACAGCGGGAGAAAACAGGTATTACGTGGCGGGAAAAACTTTTCAAAACCTTGCAAACGGCACGTATTATTATGTTGCCGAGACAGAGGTTATAAATGAAAAGTACAGGTCAAAAGTAAACAAATTAATTATTTTAAAATAGTATTATTCTCTGAAATTAACCAATTCGCAAATTTAACATGCCATGTTAAATTTGCGAATTGACATTTTACCCGGGTTTGTGTATATTTAAGCCATGGAAAAATATATTAAAAGGGAAATTGAACAGGAACTAAAAGCCTCTCTTATGGAATTTCCGGCTGTAGCGTTAACAGGGCCAAGGCAGGCGGGAAAATCAACCATGTTGATGAAGGCGCTGGGCAGCCGCTATGGATATGTTTCCCTTGACTCTGAAAACGAGCGCAGGCAGGCGAAGGAAGACCCCGCATTTTTTCTTAACAGGATGCCTGAAAGGGTTATAATAGACGAAATACAATATGCGCCTGAACTGCTTCCGGAAATTAAGCTTGCAATTGATAAGGATCCAAAAAAGGCCGGAAGGTTTGTCCTTACCGGTTCACAATATTTTCTTATGATGAGGGACTTTTCTGAAACTCTTGCGGGAAGGCTTTTTGCACTGCGGATGCCGCAGCTTTCACTTGGTGAAATATCAGATTTTACAGGGATAAATAACGGGAGAAGATTGTTTGAACATGCCTGCCTAAGGACAACGTACCCGGCTCTTACCGCTGATATGAAAAGGGACAGGCATAGATGGTATACAGGATACCTTAATACATATATTGAAAGGGATGTCAGGTCGCTTTATAACGTGGGGGATACCAGAGAATTTGACATAATGATACGCATGCTTTCAGGTGTGCCCGGGCAGATTTTGAATATGAGCAAACTGGCAGCAGGTTCGGGTGTAAGTGTTACAACGATTAAAAGATGGCTGTCAATACTTGAAGCAAGCGGTTTGATATATATTCTTAAACCGTGGCACGCGTCGGTAAAAAAAAGATTTGTAAAAAGCCCCAAAATTTACTTTACTGATACAGGGCTGATTTGCCACTTAAACGGAATCAGGAACGCGGAAGATATTTACAGCCACAGGCTGTTTGGCGAGCTTTTTGAAAATTATTGTGTCAGTGAAGCGTTGAAATGTTTTATGAATATGGGAGTCCCGCCTGATGTATATTATTACAGGGAGGACAAAGGGCCGGAGGCTGACCTTTTGATAAATACCGGCGGGAAAATGCATGTTTTTGAATTTAAGGCCGGGATGAAAGCGGAAAGAAAAATGGCAGATACAGCCGAAGCGTTAATTGCAGGAAGAGGGGGAGTGGAAGCGGTATCAGGTGCTGTCGTTACCTTAAATGATACGCCAATGCAGTTGTCCGGTTTTGTAAAAAGTATCGGTACCGCGCAGATGGTAAAAGAAATAAAAAAAATTGTTAAGTAGTATTAATTACCGGCATAGCCGGGAAAGACTCTTGCCCGCTGCGGCAAAACATTACTGCCATGCTGCCAAACGTCAAAGCATCAAAGCGTCTAAGCCTCTGATACTATTTATGGGATATGGGATAAATGTCCATGGGTTAGGCAATATTCTAATCCTCTGTTTTACAGGTGTTGGGTATATTTTTTCAGCACGCGCCGCAAATTGATATGTTTGTATCCAATTAAGTTTGAAATCAGTATTGTGTTAATTCATTGGCAATCGTGAATTCGCGGCACATACGGATATGCCGGCGCTGCATTAAACAGCCCCTGCCGTATACATGGTATGTTTGCGCGGCACGCACTGAAAAAACACACCCAACCCCTGTTTGTTTTTGCCTTTCCAATTTTCGAATTTCGAATTTTCGATATTTGTTTTCCTTCCGTCCCTCTGTCCCTCTGTGCATCCGTCCCTCTGTTCTTCCGTCCCTCACAGATTATCCCGTTGAATCAAACGTTTAAATAGGGTATATTATATATAACCGAAAACATCTATTCAGACGCATACCGAAAAAATGGGGTAAATATGAAAAGAACAGTTTTAACCCTTATTTTGATAACTGTCTTTTTACAGCCGGTATTTTCCGCCAGGTATATGGAAAGATTAAACCGCGGAGTGGTGGCTGTAAGGACAGGCACAAACACGGTTTACGTGGGATGGCGAATGTTTGCCACAGATCCCGCGGATATCTCCTTTAATGTTTACAGGGGCGGCGTGAAAGTCAATTCATCCCCGTTAACAGGTTCAACAAACTTAACCGATAATACAACCGCAAATTCAACTTACACTGTCCGTGCTGTAATCGGCGGAACAGAGCAGGGCGATTCAGAGTCCGCGCCCGTTTGGGCACAGCAGTATAAAACAATTAACCTTACTAAGCCCGCATCGCAGACAATGCCTGATTTTACAACGTGCAATTATACGGCAAATGACTGTTCTACAGGCGACCTTGACGGCGACGGCGAATACGAAATAATTCTTAAATGGGACCCTGATAATTCCAAAGATAACTCACAGTCCGGTTATACCGGAAGCGTCTTTCTTGACGCGTACAAACTTAACGGGACTTTAATGTGGCGTATTGATTTGGGAAAAAATATCCGCGCCGGCGCTCATTACACGCAGTTTATGGTGTACGACCTTGACAGTGACGGAAAGGCGGAAATTGCGTGCAAGACTGCGCCGGGGACAAAAGACAGCAGCGGCGGTTTTTTAAGTACGGGCCCTGCGGCTTCTGATCAAGACGGTGATGATTACAGAAACAGTTCGGGATATGTGTTATTAGGGCCGGAGTATTTAACTGTTTTTAACGGGCAGACAGGGCGTGAAATTACCACAATAAATTACAATCCTCCAAGGGGAACAGTATCGTCGTGGGGAGACGATTACGGCAACCGTGTGGACAGGTTTCTGGCAGGTGTGGCGTATCTTGACGGCGTTAACCCAAGCCTTGTAATGTGCCGCGGCTATTATACCCGCGCGGTGCTTGTGGCGTATGATTTTAACGGTACAGCTCTTACGCAGCGGTGGGTCTTTGATTCCAATTCAGCCGGAAATTCCGCATATTACGGGCAGGGCAATCATAATTTAAGCGTAGGCGATGTTGACGGCGACGGGCGGGATGAAATTGTGTACGGCGCGTGCTCTATAGATGACAATGGAACAGGGCTTTATTCAACAGGGCTTGGCCACGGCGACGCGTGCCATCTTGGCGATATGGATCCTGACAGGGCAGGGCTTGAATATTTTCAGCCGCACGAAGATGTAAGTGCTTTTGGACAATACGGCGCGGAATACAGAGACCCTAAAACAGGAGACCAGCTGTGGGGATACCCATCGGCTGTTGATGTTGGAAGAGGCTTGGCCGCAGATATTGACGGCAATTACCGGGGCTGGGAAATGTGGGCTTCCAATACAGACGGCGTCTATAATGTAAACGGCACGCGCATTTCAACTTCAAAACCTTCCATTAACCACAGAATATACTGGGACGGCGACCTGCAGGATGAACTGCTGGACGGCACCAAACTTGATAAGTGGACAGGAAACGGCACAACAAGGCTTTACACTTTTTATGCCGTGAATGACGCAAAAGAAAATAACGGCACAAAAGCAAACCCGGGCCTTACCGCGGACATCTTAGGCGACTGGCGCGAAGAGGCAATATACAGAAATTCTTCTGACACACAGCTGATGATATATACGACAGTTATAGAAACAAGTTATAGGTTTTATACTTTGATGCACGATTTTCAATATAGGGTTTCTGTGGCGTGGCAGAATGTGGCTTATAACCAGCCGCCGCACGTTTCGTTTTATCTTGGCGACGGCCCGTCAGCGCAGCCGTCAGTTCAAATTTTTTATCCCGGTAATACGCCGCAGCCGACATTTACTTTTTCGCATACTTACACTTCCACCCTTACGCCCACTTTGACGCCGACTCCGCAGAATTATTTTGTATTTCAGGCGGAAGACGGCTGTTCTTACGACGGCATAATAGAAAGCACAAACGCGGGTTATACCGGAACAGGGTATATAAACCTTAATAACGCCGCGGGAACGGCTTATACCTTTGCGCTTAATATGTCATCCGCGGCAAATGTTAACCTTACTTTCAGGTATGCCAACGGCAGCGCCAATAACAGGAATATGGAAATAAAAATTAACGGCGCTGTTGTATCATCATCTTTTGACTTTAACACCACATCCGCGTGGACTGTGTGGCAGGAAAATACTTTTAACGCCGCCCTTGCCGCGGGGAATAATCTGATAACGCTTACTTCGCTTACAGCTGAAGGCGCCCCGAATATTGACAGGATATCCGCTGTATCAGCAAATATCTCCGCGGGCAGCTGTTCTGCCCCGTCGGCAACACCTACTTACACTTACACCGTAAATTCAACTTCCACTGCGACGTATACGCCCGTGCAGACACAGTCAGTATTAACAGACGGTATGGTGGGCTTTGCAACGCAGAATGGCGGAACAACCGGAGGGGAAGGCGGAGTTATTTATGACGTCACAAATCTGGCTGACCTTATCACTTACGCCGCGGGCGACACGCCGGCTGTTATAAGGGTTACCGGTGAAATTAACAGCGGCGATGACAAAGGTAAATCGGTCAGGGTGGGTTCCAACAAAACCATTATAGGGTGCGGCAGCGGCGCGTTTTTTAACGGTATAGGACTAATGATAAGCAATGAGAGCAACATTATAATAAGAAATATTAAGTTTACGCTGGTGTCCATAACCAATACCACTGACCCCGCTGTATATGACCCGGACGGCGATGAAGGCAGGCCGCAGATAATAGTAAACGGCGGAGACTGTGTAAGCATTCAGAACACCTGTACCAATATATGGGTTGACCACTGCGAATTTTATCAGCAGGACCCGAACGTGCAGACTAACCAGGATTTGTATGACGGGCTTCTGGATGTTAAAAATAATTCAAATTATATAACTTTATCGTGGAACTATTTTCACGACCACCACAAATGCCACCTTGTGGGAAGTTCGGACAGCGATAATTACGATAGAAAGATTACTTTCCATCATAACCGTTACAACAATATTAAGGAAAGGATGCCAAGCTACCGCTTTGGCACGGGCCATGTTTATAATAACTATTTTTATGACGTGCTTTCGTCAGGGGTAAATTCAAGGATGGAAGCGTGTTTAAGGGTGGAAAATAATTACTTTGAAAATTCCGATGACCCGATATTGACCGCAAACAGTACGCTTGACGGGTATTGGGATTTAAGAAGCGGTTTTAACGGCGCGGACAATTCAAACATTTATCAAAACTGCACCAACAACAGGCCCACGTCATCCACCTGTACTTTTAATCCAACTTACGATTACTCCGCCGCGCTTGAACCGGCTTCATCTGTTAAGGCGTCCGTTATTGCCGGCGCCGGAATCGGAAAAATTGACACTGGGTGCGGCTCAACCCCGACAAACACTGCTGTTGTAACTGCCACGTACACGCGTACTAATACAAACACTATTCAGCCTACAAATACCTTTACTTCAACCCATACAAATACAAACACCGCCACGCATACTTCAACACACACATCAACTTACACCGCGACTGATACCGCGACAAACACAAGCACGCACACGGCAACACACACGTCGACGGTGCCTGCAAACACAAGTACGCATACTGCGACACCTTCGGCGACAAACACAAGTACATACACTGCAATAGTGCCGACAAACACAAGCACGTACACCGCAATAGTGCCGACAAACACAAGCACGTACACCGCAATAGTGCCGACAAACACAAACACGTACACCGCGATAGTGCCGACAAACACAAACACGTACACCGCGATAGTGCCGACAAACACAAGCACGTACACCGTAACAGTGCCGACAAACACAAGTACGTACACCGCAACAGTGCCGGCAAACACAGCCACACAGACCGCGACTAATATTCCGAACAGCACAAATACAAACACATATACAGCAACACATACTGCGACAAACACAAGCACCCAAACAGCCACAAATACTTACACAAAAACATATACAAATACCGCTACAAGAACGCATACGCTTACAAATACACCTGTTCCACCGACTTCCACGTATACAAATACTTATACATATACAGCAACGCAGACATATACGCATACACCCACCCCGACATCCACTTTGTTGCCGCCGGATGCTGACAAGCAGCAGATTAAAGATGTGCTGGTTTACCCGCACCCGTACAATCCAAATGACAGTATGTTAAGGATAAGATATACGCTTACCAAAAAAGCAAAAGAAGTTAATCTTAAGGTCTATTCCGTTTCATTCAGGCTTGTAAAAGAGATTAAACTTTCCGGTGAAGTTTACGCCGGAGTTAAAACCGCGGAAATACCCGCATCCCGCCTTAAAACTTTCGCCTGCGGCACGTATTATTTTGTCATACGGGATGATTCCGGTGCCGCTTCAAAAACGGATAAACTGATAATAATTAAGTAAATTATCATTCGGAATTCGGAAAATATTACCCTGAACCCTGCCGGTATTTCACAGGTATTGACATAAAAACATTCTAAGGTGTATAATCTCATTTATATTTAAAGGGCAATACATTAAAAAAGCTATTTCAAATATAGCATTTCGTGAAATGCCGCCAGGCCACCATTAACAGACCGGACGACAAATCAAAAAGGTAAAATTTTTTTGCCCTTTTGGAGCTAAGTCAATGAAGCACAGGTATTCGCTTTTACCAAAAATTGTCAGCGTGTTTAAGGAAGGCTATACTGTAAGTACTTTTCTAAAGGATTTAAATGCCGGAATTATTGTGGGGGTGGTTGCAATCCCACTTGCAATAGCGTTTGCTATTGCCTCCGGTGTGAAACCGGAACAGGGGCTTTATACCGCGATAGTCGCGGGGCTTATAATCTCTGTACTTGGGGGCAGCCGTTATCAGATAGGCGGGCCGACCGGCGCGTTTATCGTAATTGTTTATGGGATAGTGGGCAAGTATGGATATGACGGCCTTGCCACCGCCACCTTAATCGCGGGTTTTATTCTGCTTACCATGGCATTTTTAAGAGTTGGGGCATATATCAAGTTTATCCCGTATCCGGTTACAATCGGATTTACATCAGGTATAGCGCTTATTATTTTTACCGGGCAGATAAAAGATTTCTTTGGGCTTGAAATGGATTCTCTTCCGGCCGGTTTTGTGGGAAAAATTCAGGCGTATGCGCAGCATATAGGGGATATGAACCCATGGGCGGCGGGTATCGCGCTGTTTTCACTGGCGCTTCTTATAATATGGCCTAAATTCATAAGAAAAATACCGGCTTCGCTTGTGGCTATAATACTATGTACTGCTGCAGTAAAAATATTTAATATTCCTGTTGAAACAATAGAATCAAGATTCGGGCAGGTTCCAAACACGCTGCCCGCGCCGCATTTTCCAAATATAACTTTTGAACTTGCCAGAAAGATGTTTTCCCCGGCTGTCACCATTGCGGTTCTTGCCGCTGTAGAATCGCTTTTATCGGCGGTTGTTGCTGACGGTATGACTGGGCGCAGGCACAGAAGCAACGCGGAAATTATGGCGCAGGGTTTTGCAAATATTGGTTCTGTCATGTTTGGCGGGATTCCGGCCACAGGCGCTATA
This sequence comes from Candidatus Goldiibacteriota bacterium HGW-Goldbacteria-1, assembly GCA_002839855.1. NCBI lineage: Bacteria > Candidatus Goldiibacteriota > Candidatus Goldiibacteriota bacterium HGW-Goldbacteria-1. Next base: position 135,005 of record PGYV01000001.1, on the reverse strand, counting down.
GCAAGGACCGCCACGAATATAAAAAACGGCGGGCAGACTCCCGTGGCGGGAATAATACACGCTGTCACAATTTTGCTTATAATGCTGTTTTTTGGAAAATGGGCGGGTATGATTCCAATTGCTGTCCTTGCGGCAATCCTTGTTTTTGTCGCCTATCAGATGAGCGAGTGGAGAACTTTTGCAGGCGTATTCAAGTACCCCAAAAGTGATGTTGCTGTTATGCTTATCACGTTCTTTCTTACGGTTATCGTGGACCTTACCGCCGCGATAGAGGTGGGAATTCTTCTTGCGATGTTTCTGCTTGTAAACAGGGTGACCGAAGTGACGCACGCGGGTTTTGTGGACAGGTCACTGGATGAAGAAGAAAATAAGGAAGACAAAGAGTATATTAATTCAATTAAGAAGATACCTGACGGGGTTGAAGTGTTTGAAATAGACGGTGTATTCTTCTTCGGGGTCATTGATAAATTTAAGGATTCAGTCACGCAGGAACTGAAAAATTCCAAAGTATTCATTCTGTACATGGAAAAAGTTATTTCTATAGACGGAGCCGGCATCAAAGCGCTTGATGAAGTTTTTAACAGGCTGAAATCCAATGGCACGCAGCTTCTATTATGCGGCGTACATCAGCAGCCTTCACATGCCCTTGAAAAAGCGGGTTTATCGGAAAAAATAGGAAAAGGCAATATACTGGGAAATATTGAAATGGCATATAACAGGGCAAGAAAAATTATGGAAACAAAATGAAAAAAAGGCAGGGGGGTTTATGGAGCTGTCTGTAAAGGATCTTGCTGTATTTCTTTTAAAGCCCGAAAAAGAAATTATTGCGCTTGTTAAGAATAAAAACATACCTTTTGACGTCATTAGGGATAAAGTGTGTTTCAATAAACAGCAGATAATAGCATGGGCCATAGAAAATTCGGTCCCTGTAAACCTGACCGGCAGCATGAAGATGACTGAATATTCCATAGGTTCAATGGTGCCGCTTCTTTCGGAGAAATCATTTTACCGTGATGTGAACTTAAGCGAAAAGAGTTATCTGGATGAAATGGTTAACATTGCCGAATTTCCGGCCGGCACCGATAAAAAAGTTGTTGTTCAGCTGTTGAAGGCAAGGGAAGGGCTTATGAGCACGGCAATCGGGCACGGCATCAGTCTGCCGCATCCCAGGGTTCCCCTGATTATTGCAAAAGACAGGCCGCTAATTATGTTCTTCTTCCCCGAGAAATATCTTAAACTTAAAGCGGTTGATAATCAGCCCGTTCATACCATAATACTTATGATGTCGCAGACCATAAAGCAGCATCTTGGAATGCTGGCACACATAAACCTTCTGTTATCACATGAAAGTTTCAGGGTGGCGCTTAAACAAAGGGCTGTTTTTATGGATATAGTTAACGTTATTAATGAAATCGAAGGAAGGCGCGCGAAGTGACCGGGGAAAATACTCTTTTTTTATCATTTGCCATACAGCTTTTATCCGTATTCGCGCTTTTTATAGGCGATAAAAAAGCGTCATCCGTCGCCGCCCATTTACTGCTGCTTATGGGACTGTTAACCGGTTTTGTGGTTTCTGTAATGATGCTTTCAGGCGTTATTTCTTTTTCTGCGGCAGGAACCCTTTTTAATAATGAATACTTAACATACAGGCTTGATTCTGCGGCGCTTTTTTTCCTGTGTGTGGTTCAGGGCGCGGCTATTGCCATTACCATATACAGCTATTCATATTTGGGGTATTACATAAGCGCCGGCAAGAACGTTAAAAACCTGATGCTGTTTTACATATTGCTGGTTGTATTTACCCAGGCGCTTGTAACGGCAGATCACGCGGTAATGTTTTTAATATGCTGGGAGATTATGAGCATGTCCGCGTATCTTGGCATGCTTTTTAAGAAGGAACAAAAAGAAGTACAGGATGGCAGTTTCTATTATCTTGCGATGAGCCACTTTATAATGTACCTGCTGTTTTTTCTATTTTTTATTCTGCATAATATAAGCGGAACCTGGCTTATCAGCGGGTTTAATGTACCTTCCGGTTCATCCTGGTATCCAATTATATTTATTACAGCTCTGTTGGCTTTTGGAATGAAAGCCGGTTTCATGCCTGTACATTTCTGGCTTCCAAGGGCTCACCCTATTGCACCCACCACAATAAGCGCGTTTCTTTCCGGCGTTATAATAAAAACCGGTATTTATGGAATTTTCAGGACTTTTCAGATTCTGCAGCCGGTACCGGAATGGATGGGCTGGGTTCTGATGGCAGTTGCCGTTATAAGCGCGGTATTCGGGGTATGGTATGCCCTGGCGCAGCACGATATAAAAACTCTGCTGGCTTATCATTCGGTGGAAAATATAGGGATAATAGGTATCGGCCTGGCGATAGGTTTTCTGGGTTCCGCAAAAAATGCTCCGGCGCTTGTCCTGCTTGGTTTTGGCGGAGCTCTTCTGCATACGCTTAACCACGCGCTTTTTAAAAGCCTGCTGTTTCTTGGAAGCGGGGTGCTGGACAGAAATCTTGGGACAAAAAATATAGAATTAATGGGCGGCCTGGTGCATAAGGCGCCGTTTTTTGCCGCGCTTTTTCTGGCAGGTTCCGTGGCCATAAGCGGGATACCGCCGTTTAACGGTTTTGTATCGGAATTTATCATATTTATATCTTTTTTTAAAGCTTCAGCTGAATTTGGCGGGTATTATCCCATTTATATGCTTATCTGTTCTGTAGCGCTTGCCTTTGTGGGGGGGCTTGCCATCGCGTGTTTTACAAAAATCAATTCCATAATATTTCTGGGTGAAGAAAGAAAGCCCGTTGAAAAATTCAGCGTAAGCCTGCCGGAATATGGTTCGCTTGGAATTCTGGCTTTGGCATGCCTGATAATAGGCGTTTTTCCTTCGGCTTTCATAAAAACAGTTTACAAAACGGCTTACAGTTTTAATGTTAATTTTGCGCCTTCCTTTGGCCTGCCCGGCATAGAAGCGGGATATATAAGCCTTGCGGCGTTTATAATATTTGCGGCGGTAATATTATTTTCTGCGCTTAAAGTTTTTCTGGAAAGACGATATGGCAGAAGAAAATCCGGCGCATGGGCGTGCGGTTATAAAGGTTTAAGCCCAAGAATGCAGTATACCGCTTCATCTTTTGCAGACGGGGTAAATTCAATTTCCTCGGTTCCTTTACAGTACTTTAAAAAAGTAAAATACTCCGGAAAAAAAGCGGTGTATTTTGAAAGTCATTCATCTGATTTAGTGGATAAAAAAATCATACTTTCGTTTTTTGCCTCTGTTGAGAAGTTCTTTTCGGAAATAAAAATTTTTGACAGCAGGGATATCAGGGTATATGTGCTTATGATAGTTATAATGGCATCCATATACGGGGCGGGGGCGTTGTTTTGGAAATGACTGATTTTCTAAAGTCCTGTCTGGCTTTTGCTTCGGTGCTGGTTTTAGCCCCGCTTCTTAGCGGAATTGTCAATAAGTTAAAAGCTTATTTTACCGGAAGGCAGGGCGCGCCTGTGCTTCAGCCTTATTATGAACTCTTCAGGGTTATTAAAAAAGAGACAATTAACTCGTCGCATTCATCCTTTATCAGCCGTATTTCGCCGCCGGTTAATCTGGCATGTACGGTAATAGCATCCGCGATGGTACCGCTGGCTTCCGCAAAGCCGCTTATAAGTTTTGAAGGTGATATAATATTTTTTGCTTATGTACTGGGGTTGTCGCGGTTTTTTCAGATAATCGCGGCTATGGATATAGGAAGTTCTTTTGAAGGGATGGGAGCTTCCAGGGAATCGTTTTTTTCAATATTTGCGGAACCTATATTTTTCTTTACGGCAGGCGCGCTTGCTTTTATAAGCGGCAATACGTCCTTATATAAAATTTTCAGTTCTGTCAACGCGTCCGGCGCGGTTTATTTTGTTTTTGTCATTGTATCTTCAATATCATTTTTTGTGCTTGCTGTTGCTGAATGTTCCCGTATGCCGGTGGATGACCCTAACACGCATCTGGAACTGACAATGATACACGAAGTTATGATACTTGATAATTCCGGCGCGGACCTTTTCATGTACCAGTATTCCGCCCAGATAAAACTTTTTATTTATATGGCTTTTGAAGCCGCCTTTCTTCTGCCGCTTTTAAAAATATCAGGCATGGGGGCGGTTTTAATTGTCGTTTTGACCGCTGTCATATTTGCCTTTGTGCTTGCGGTTGTGGAAACAATAACCGGAAGAATAAAGATACGGGAAGTGCCGCAATACCTGCTTTTTGCAACTGCAATCGGGATATTAAATCTTCTTATATTTGTACTTAACAAATGAGGTAATGACATGGAGAGCGTTTTAAGTATTGTTTTTTGCCTTACACTGTTATATCTGGCCGTTACAAGGCGGCTGGAATCATACGTGCAGATGCTGGCGCTGCAGGGAATGCTGCTTACCGCCATTAATATACTGCCGTTATTCGGCGAATTTAAGCCGTCTTATCTGCTGCTGCCGGCCATTCTGCTTGTGGTGAAGGCGTTTTTTATACCGATGTATTTAAATAAGTTAATTGTGGAGTCTGACTTGAAGCGGACCATTGAAACAACAGTACAAAATTTTACCTTTCTTCTGATAATGCTGGCAGCCATGGCGGTGGTTTTTGTAACTTCCAGGATACTTTCAGAGTCTATGCCTGTTGACACTATTGTTTTTGCCTCCGGTTTTTCTTCTGTTATCTGCGGGCTTCTTATAATAATGTTCAGAAAAAAACTTATTGTACATGCCATTGGTTTTTTAATTCTGGAAAACGGTATTTTCCTTTTTGGGGCTGCAGTGCATTTTGAACTGCCGTTTCTGGTGGAAATAGCTTCGCTTCTGGATATTTTCATTGTGGTGTTTATTATGGGCGTGGCATTAAATAAAATAAGCTCGGCGGCACCGGAAACAGAAACTGCCGAACTTACACGGCTGGGTGACTGATGGCAGCTGTGTTTGTTTTATACATTCTGCCTTTTCTTGCAATGGCGGCATGCTATTTAATAAGGCGGGAAAAACCGCGTTTTGTGCTGTCGTTAGGTGTGGCCGCCGTTCATCTTGCTTTTTCTGTTGCTGTCTTTTTTGAATCTGATGTTCTGGGGATTAAGGCCGGTGAATATGACGCTTTAAGCAGGTATTTTCTTCTTATAATCTCAAATGTGTATTTCTGGACTATGCTTGTTTCGGGTTCGTTTCTGAAAAACACCCATTTAAAAAGCAGCGCAAGCGGAATAAAGTATTTTTACTTTTTTCTGAACCTTTTCCTGCTTGCAAACGGGGCTGCGGTAATGAGTAAAAGTTTTATAATATACTGGGTGGCGGCAGAAGCCACAACGTTAAGCGTTGCGCCGCTTATTTTCTTTTACCGGGACAGGGATTCGCTTGAAGCCATGTGGAAATACCTGTTTTTAGTCTCTGTGGGAATTGCCTTTACTTTTATTGGAATTCTTTTTCTTGCAATTTCCGCGCATAACACAATACTTGAAGGCCGGCAGCTTTATTTTGATGAATTTGTAAAAAACGCCGCGCTTTTAAACCCGGTATGGCTAAAGGCGGCATTTGTATTTATATTTGTGGGTTTAAGCACAAAGATAGGCATTGCGCCCATGCATCAGGCGGATGTTGACGCCACAAGCAATTCTCCCAGCCCAATTGCCGCCCTTATGTCAGGTTCGCTCAGGATAACAGCGTTATTGGGCCTTCTGCGGTTTGTTCAGATTACAAACAGTTCCTCAATTGCCGGATTTGTAAAAACCAGCCTTATTGCAGGCGGTTTAATATCGCTTGTTGTTGTTATGATAATGATGTTTAAGGTAAAAAATTATAAAAGGCTTCTTGCTTATTCCAGCGTTGAACATCTTGGTATTATTGTGATAGGAATAGGCACGGGCGGACTTGCTTTTACCGGCGCCATGTACCATGCTTTATATAATTCCATCATAAAAGTTATTCTGTTTCTTAACGCCGGGCTGATACATCAAAAGTTTAAATCAAGGGAGATTAAGAACGTGCATTCGGTTATAAATTTAATGCCGCTGACGGGCTGGATATTTTTTGCCGCGTTTCTGGCAATTTCAGCGATTCCGCCTTTTGGCATATTTTTCAGCGAGCTTATGATATTTGAAGGGATATTTAAAACGGGAAAACCATGGCTTTTGGCATCCGTACTGGCTTTTATGTTTGTTATATTCATAAAGATGTCCCTGCATATACTTCATATGCTGCACCATGAGCCTGATGAAAAAAACATCCTGCCGCCGCAGAAAGAAGAATTCAATATAATTCATCTGGTATCTTTGCTGCTTCTGGCGCTGTCTGTCGGCGCGGCGCTGCTGCTGCCGCAGAGTTTCAGGGAAATAATAACGCGCATAGCGTTTGATTTTGGGGTGTCGCCATGAGCCTGCTTAGGGTGTATAACGGCGTGCCTTTTAGAACAGCTGAAATTGAATTCATACCGCAGCAGTTATTTAAGGAAACTGTCATGGAAAAACTGCGCGGCGGGCTTGTAATTTCCGGGATGTTTCCGCTTAACCGGACAGAGAGAAATAAACTTATTATTCTTCTTTCTGACCGCGACAATTCGTCATTTGTCATAGCGGGCGGAATAATAAACGGCAGCGAGCCTGAACTTGAAAGCATGTCGGAAGAGTTCCCGCACGCGGAATATTTTGAATGCGAACTTGCCGAAAAATACGGGTATAAAATAAAGTCACATCCGGGCCTGCGCCCGGTAAGGGACATGAATTCCAAAATAGACGGCAAAGCGTATCGGTTCTACAGGCTTGAAGGCGAGTCGGCGCATGAAGTGGCGGTTGGGCCCATACACGCCGGTATTATTGAACCCGGGCATTTCAGGTTCCAGTGCCACGGGGAGACTGTTTATAATCTTGAAATCAGCCTTGGGTATCAGAAGCGCGGTGTTGATAAAATGCTTATTGATTCAAATCCCGTGCAGAGGATAATTCTGGCGGAATCAATTGCGGGTGATACGGTAATGGGCCACGCGCACGCGCACTGCCTTGCGATAGAAGCGCTTGCCGGAATTAATCCATGCTTAAGACGGCAGGCTGTCAGGGTAATAGCATCGGAGCTTGAGCGGATTGCGATGAACATAAGCGGGCTGCTTGGTATTTCAAATGACATAGGTTTTGCAATAGTATCTTCTTCCTACGGCAGGCTAAGGACTCTTGTAATTAACAGCCTTGCCGAACTGTCCGGGTCCAGGTTTGGGCGCGGGCTGTTTGCATACGGCGGGCTGCGTCATGACATGAATGATGACGTCATAAAGGTAATAAAAAATAATTTAGAAACCGTAAAGAATGACATAAAAGAGATAAACCGGTGTTTGTTGACATCGTCAGCGGCGATATTAAGGTTTGAAAAAACAGGCATAGTGCTAAAAAAGGATGCGGAAGAAATGGCTTTAACGGGAAACGCGGCACGCGCATCCGGGCTTGCGTGTGACGCAAGGGTGAATTATCCATACTGCGGCTATAGATATATGCCGGTATCAATGATATCAATTGAAGGCGGAGATGTCTTTTCAAGGACAAGATTAAGGGTTCTTGATATAGAAGAGTCCATGAAGTTCGTTGATAATTATATTGACAGCCTGCCTGAAGCCGGAACCGCGACAGAAACCTATTATCCGGCGCTGCAGCCGGGGTATGGAGTTGTATCAGTTACAGAAGGGTTTCGCGGTGAAATTTTTCACGGTGCCTTTACAGGGGAAGATTCAAAATTAACGCAGTATTACATTAAGGACCCTTCGTTTAATAACTGGCAGGCGTTAAGTTTTGTCATGCAGAATACTGATATATATGATTTTCCAATATGCAATAAAAGTTTTGACCTGTCATATTCGGGCCATGATTTATAGAAAGTAAGGAGGAATAAAATTGTTATTTGACGCTGTTAAACTTAGGATTCTGCAGGCAGACCCTATTGTGCATGATTATAGAGATGCCAAATTCCCTGACAGATACAGGGGAGTTCCGTACATTAGCGGCGCTGAATGCAGTCATAACTGCGTTTTATGTGCTGACATCTGCCCGGCGGGCGCTGTTACAAAAAAACCGTTCAGCATTGATATTGGGAAATGCGTATTCTGCGGCCTTTGCGCGCAGGTATGCCCTGAAAATAAGATAACTTTTACCGGCAATTATCATCTGGCTTCGGACAAAAAAGAAAACCTGATAATAAATGAAGAAGCAAAGTCTGTAAATATGCAGATGGCATCTGAAAAAATAAGGAAGTATTTTGGAAAATCGCTGAAGCTAAGGCAGGTATCTGCCGGGGGCTGTAATGGGTGTGAACTGGAACTTAACGCGCTGAATAATGTTAACTTTGACATGGGCAGGTTTGGCGTGGAATTTACAGCATCCCCAAGGCATGCTGACGGAATTGTGATAACAGGCCCTGTTACAAAAAACATGGCAGAGCCGCTTGAGATATGTTATGAAGCATTGCCGCACCCTAAAATTGTCATATTATGCGGAAGCTGTGCCATATCAGGCGGAATTTTTCAAGGTTCCCCGGAAATAAACAGAGGATTTTTGGAGAAAAATAAGATTGACCTTTATATACCGGGCTGCCCTCCGCATCCGCTGACTTTTATTAATGGAATATTAAGATACATAGGGCGTTAAATAATAGTATTCATGATAGCTGTATTTTTGTTAAAATAATGTATGACAGCAGAAAGTTTAAATTCTAAAAGTGGGGTGGGCAAAATGAAATTATTTAAGATGTCAGCGGTTTTATTTATGTTTATTATGGCTTTGTCATCGGTATCTTTCGCGGAAACGCCGGAAAGGTATTATGATATCGGAATGAAACTTTACAACGCGCGTAATTACTCCAAAGCGCTTTCTTATTTCACCAAAGCCGCCAAGGCTGATAAAACTAATCCTGAATACTTTCACATGATAGGGAATTGCTATGAAAAAATGGGGCAGCCGGCAAAAGCAAAGCCGTTTATAAACTTTGCGGCTAAGCTGGCGGTAACCCGCAGCGCCCTGGAGTGGAAAAAAATAAGGGTGTCGCCTTTTGCCGGGTTTACAACGGTGGGGATGGAAACGGTTAATGATTTTCTTTTTGAAAATCTGGCGTCTGATACGGCTAAAACCTCAAAATTCGGCGCCGGCTTTACCGCGGGCGTGGAAGCGGGATATTCTTTTTTGCAGGGGCTATACACGGGGGTAAAACTTGGTATTATTCTTCCTGCTAATGCGAAACTTACGGATGAATACTCTATACCGGGTATGTCAAGTAAAATGGAAAATCAGTATTCGGTTCTAATGATACCCGTTATGCTTGGCGGGTCATACGAATTTAAAATACCAAATACACCGGTATCTGCCGGCGCGGGCATTTACGCCGGATGGGGTTTTGCCTCCGGTTCTTTTATCAGTAACACAGAACAGACAATAACTATAATGGGAATTACCACAAAAACAGATTACAAAAGCGACGCGGCGTTTTCCGGCGGGTGTTTTACAGCGGATTTAAGCGCGTTTGGGGAGTATAAGATAAGCGATATGATTTCAGCAGGGCTTAATATAGGCTACAGGATAGCCACTGTATCAGAAATGAAGTACACAAAAGTCCCCGACGGCAGCCCATATGAAAATGGGGATGTTGTTGAATATCCGGTATCCGGGTGGACAGACACCAAACCGCTGCCTTTCAATTTTGGCGGGTTTATAATAACTGCAAGGGCTTCGTTTTATTTTTAAAGAGTGTTGTAAGCAGATAAATAAAAGCTCTTAATCCGGCAAGCACGCGGGAAACACCATCTATAAAAAAATAAAGGATAAAATCTTCAAGCGGTTGATAATAAAAAACTTTGTCGATATTGAAATTTATAAGGAAAATGGTATAATTTTTTCAATGTGGAAAAGGGGAAAGTATAATCATTTAATTTTTTATGAAAGGAGGTATATCTTTTTTTAGGCAATAAAAACAAAAAAACAGGGGAGAAAAAAATGAAAAAAATGTTGTTGGGGTTTATGGTTATTGCACTTTTTTGCGGCACGGCATTTGCAACAGAATCAAGGGTTGGAGGGCTTGGAATACCTTCGTGGGCTGTAACATCTGACGATTCGCTTTCAAAAGATTTTATTGCCAGGGAAGCTTTTAATGGGAACCTGTTTTTAATCACTCATTCAAACGCGCTGGATTTAAATGTAACGGACATTATGCTTGATGTTATGCTTGGAAAAAGTATAAATCTTCCTTACACAACTACTGCGCAGATAAATGTAAACCTTGGACCGGGGACATTAAGCCTTATTGCGGATAATTATAAAGGTGTTCTTGGAATGGCGGTTACAGGCCCTGAATTAGGTTCTCAGATAGACGTGGGTTCAGGCAGCCCTTTTACGGGAAATACAATAACAACAGGCGACATAGGCCTTCCAAAGTATAATTTTGGAGCCGGCTATTCGGTAAATCTTGACGGGCTTGCAATAGGCGGCGGAATAAACCTTGCCATGGCGTCAGCTAATGAAAAAAGCACGGAAAAAGGCGATGATGCCGGTACTACTGACGACAGGATGGATATTAAGGGGTCTTCGCTTGATTTGGGTTTTGAAGCCGGCGCAAGTGTGGAAAAAAAGGATGATGCAATAGGTTTTGATGTGGGTATAAAAATAAACCTTCCTTCAATTGCAAATGAAGGAAAAGAAATAGAAGATGACACGGACGCTGTGCGTTATGACGAAACTTTTAAAAGTACGGCAGGGCTGGGCCTTGAAGCTGCCGGCCGTGTACTTGTTGGGCCTGTAATTGTAGGCGCTAAATTTGCTTCTAAAAGTATTACAACAGAATTCAGGATAAAAGAAGATTACACACAGGACGGCACATGGGACGAAGATGATACGATGACCAGCACAGTTGCTTTAACTGACATAACAGGCGGTATTGCGTTTGATATTAAACCGAATGAAAAAGCGTGCATAATACCGGGAATAGCTTTTGTTATGAGTACTACGAATTTTGAATTTAAAGGGGTTAATAATATTTCAAGCACTGAAGGCGAAATGAATGCTTTAATGAGTTCAATGAGTATTCCGGTGTTTGTGTCGGCTGAAAGCAAACTTACCGATACATTTGCCGCAAGGGTTGGAATGAGCAAAGTTGTTTTTGACAGTGAAAAAATTGCATTTGATAATGAAGGCGACGGGATGGAAATTGAACGCGCAAACCTGCTTGATGATATTGCTGTTTCCGGAGGAATTACGTTTAATCTTGGCGATCTGACCATAGACGGCGTTATTACCGGAGGATTAACTGCAAGCGGTTTAAGCGTAATTACAACAGCTCTTCCGTTTGACAGCATGGAATTAAGGATGCCGGGCGGAGTTTTCACAAGCCTGTCGGCAAAATATAAGTTTTAAAAAACTGATTTTTTAAAAAGCCCGCGCCTTTTGGCGCGGGCTTTTTAATTTAAAAGGCAAAGAAATCTGGTGACAAAGGCGCCAAATGCTGATATTTTAAGTGTAATAATTATCAGGAGGTAATGAAATGGCTTTAAATGTAATTCTTATAATATTATGCGTGCTTGTGGCGGCTGTTTTGGTTATACAGCTGTTAAACCTGAAAAATAAAAAAGAAATAAACGCGGAACAGGTAATTAACGGGATTAAGTCTGAACTTTCCATGGTATCTATGGACGCGCTTACACGGCAGAATGAATTAGGCGGAAAAGAACTGGAAGAAAAAAAGAAGCTTATAGACCAGCGCCTTGACCAGATGAAACAGGAACTGGATAAAGTGGAAGCGGCGGTAAAAACTTTTGGCGCTGAAAGCGGAACCAAGATGACAGGCGTGGATACAAGGTTAAACGAGGCCGGCAGGGTAATTAAAGAGTTACGCGACATTACAAGCAAGTTAAACGAAACTTTAAGCAGCACATCAAAAAGGGGCGAATGGGGACAGCGCTCCGCCAAGCAGATACTTGATTTATGCGGAATGAAAGAAGGCGTTAATTACACCCAGCAGGAATCAACCAAAGAGGGCAGGCCGGACTTTACATTTTTATTACCCAACGGCATAAAACTGAATTTAGACTGCAAGTTCCCGCTTGATAATTACGCGGCTTATGTTAAATCTGAAAATGGCGCGGAAAAAGAGGGTTTGAAGAAACAATTTCTAAAGGATGTCCGTACCGCCTTAAAGGGGCTTTCCGGAAGGGATTATATTGATCCCAACGGCGGCACGGTGGATTACTCCGTAATGTTTATCGCCAATGAGCAGGTCTTTAATTTTGTGAATGAATTTGACGGCACATTTATTGATGATGCTATGAAGGCAAAAGTTGTGGTGTGTTCGCCTTTCACGCTGTATGCCGTGGTTTCCATAATTTACAAGGCGGCGGAAAATTTTAAAATGGAAAAGGCCGCAAAAGATATGGTGGTGCAGATATTAAAGTTTAAAGCGCAGTGGGAAGAGTTTAAGGGACATTTTGACTCGGTGGGCGCGTCAATTGATAAAGTGAAGGATGAATTTGAAAAACTTAAAACAACAAGGGTTAATAAATTGGATGTGCCGTTAAGGGACCTTGAAAGGCTGGAATAGTTTATAAAATAGCAAATTAAGCTATAGGCAGATAAGCATAAGCGGTAACAAAACGAAAAGACCTAAGTTTTTGCTATAGCTTAATTGCTTAAATCGCTAAAGTGCTATTTTTTGTAATGGTAGACGCGGGTCTTTAGCCCGCGGCAGTTGTAGTTAGTTTATGTTTGTTTTTGCCTTGGTTGTCCCTGCTTCTTACGCTCATAAATTCGCTTCATCGCAGGGATTTCCGCTCGCATGCTCGCTCCAACCGCACCTTAAAAGGTGCGCCTACCAAACCTCCAAGCATCTAAGCATCTAAGCATCTAACTTTCCAAACATCCAAGTTGCTTTATATGAAATAGTAGGTAATAATTAGTAATAACAGGAGGCGCGCTATGGCGATAAAATACTTCCGCTCCGTGCAGTTTAAAAAAATAGACACTGTCATGCTTTGGCTGGCGGAATTCGCGGTTGGGTTTCTTCTTTTTGCACCTATAATCGTGGTTATGTGGGGGATTCAGAACAATTATGATAAAAGCCTTTTTGACGCTGTATCAAAGACATTCATTAATTTTATCAAACACCCTGACATTCATGTAATTCTTATCGGTGCCGGGCTTGCGTTAATTTATTCCATAATCTCCATGCAGTTCAACATAAATATACTGCTTTTTGTGACAATTGTGTCTTATATACTTGTTATTATGTACGCGTTTGGACTGATAGGGGTTATTATAACAGGCGGGCTGACGGCTTTTATTATTTTTCTGTACAGGCATGCCGTAACAAAAGAAAAGGTGAGAGATTTTCTTTATGAAATCATAGACTTTCTGTTCAGGCTTGAAGGCAAAAGGGACGTTTTCAACCTTGAAGAAGAACTTAAAAAACCCCCGCCTGTTTATCAGGATTATCAGCCGGCTTTTAAATTCAAGGAAGTTGAAAAAAAGAAGAAAACCCCGGAAGAGGAAGAACTGGAAAGAAATATTGTGTTTTTAACTAATCTTATAGAGAACGCCATTAGAACTCTTATTTTGATACTGCTGGGAGTGTTAACGCTTTATAAGGCCTTTACTTCCACATTGGCAGAAACGATACTGTTGTTTTTATGTTTTGTGATGACTTCGTTATATTTTAAAACGGAAGAAGATGCTTATAGAGCGGCAGGATGGGCGTTCTTTTTTATATTTTTTTTACTGGTAATGTTTAAGATGAAGTAAGCAGCCGTAAAATATACCCTATAATCCCTCATTGACGCTTTGTTGCCGCGGTTGTATAATCTTTGCATGAAAAAAATAACATGTATTGATTTTGAGACCGCCAACCCTTTCTGGGGCAGTATCTGCTCTATAGGGGTTGCCGTGATAGAGGGTAATAAAGTTACCAAAACCATAAGCAGGCTTGTAAAACCGCATCCTGATTACTGTGAATTTAACAGGGATAATATAAGGGTGCACGGGATAAAGCCGGAAATGGTGGCGGACGCCCCTGAATTTGATGAAATATATAAAGAGATAAAACCCTTTATAGAAGGCGGGGTGGTGGCGGCGCATAATACCACTTTTGACGTTAACTGCCTGCGTGATGTGCTTACGCTGTATAAAATACCAATTCCGTCATTTGATTATATCTGCACATGTGAAATATCCAGGGCTTCCTGGGAAGGGCTTATAAATTACAGGTTAAAGACCGTAAACGCGCACCTTGGGCATAAATTTAAACAGCACGATGCCGGTGAAGACGCGGTGGCAAGCGCAAATATTATAATGAAATCCATGCAGGAAAATAAGGCAAAAGATATATACGGTCTGGCTGAAATGCTTAAAGTTAAGATGGGAAAGGTAAAAGCCGGTGAAGAATATATTTTAAGTTCTATAAAATCACAGATGAAAAAAGCGGATAAATTTGATGTGCGCGAAGTGGTGCCGGAAAATAATCAGTTTAAGAAAGGGCACCCGCTGCTGGATAAAGAACTTGTTTTTACCGGGCAGTTTGAAAGCGGGATAAGCCGAAGGCAGGCAATGCAGCTGGCGGTCAACTGCGGGGCGCAGCTTTCAAATTACGTAAGGGCAAGGACGGATTTTCTTGTTAAGGGTAATCTTGGCGAAGACGGCGCCAAAGTAAGAAAGGCAAAAAAACTGGCCGAAACCATATCGGATATAAAAATTATCAGTGAAGATGAATTTATAAGCATCATCAATAAGTAATTTATTGCCAGGGGGATAAAATGGGGAAGCCGGTATTTGTGGATACGTTATCATATAGCTGTACTATGCCGAAAAAATCACAAACAGATAAAACAGGGGGATAATTATGAAAAAATTTATTTTAATTACAGGGGCGTCTTCCGGAATAGGCAAAGAGGCGGCTTTGTATTTTGCCTATAAGGGCTGGGATGTTGCCGCCACAATGAGAAATCCGGAAAAAAGAAAGACGGGCCTTGAAAATATTGAAGGGATTGAAATCACGCATCTGGATGTAAATGATCCGGAATCAATAAAGGCATCAGTGGCAGCGGCTGCCGCTAAATATGAAAGTATAGATGCCGTGTTAAATAATGCCGGTTACGCGGTAAACGGGCCTTTTGAAGCTGTATCAAGGGAAGACGCGCTAAAGCAGTTTGATACAAATGTGACAGGCCTTATGGATGTGTGCAGGGAAATAATACCGGTATTTAAAAGGCAGGGTTTTGGGGCCATTATTAATGTTTCTTCCATGGCGGGAAAAATAGGATTTCCTTTATACACCCTTTATAATGCCACCAAATTTGCCGTGGAAGGTTTTACGGAAGCGTTATACCATGAATTAAAGCGGTTTGGAATAAAAGTCAGGCTTATTGAACCGGGCATAATACACACTGATTTTTACGGCAGGTCCATGATAAAAGCTTCAGTGCAGGGCCTAAATGATTATGACGAAATGACGGCAAAAATTGAAAAGGCAATGGGACTGAATATGAAACTTGGCATGCAGCCCGAAGCTGTCGCAAAGGTTATTTATAAAGCAGCGGCGGCTAAAGGCGGCAGGTTAAGATATACTGCGGGTATTGACGCGGCGGCGGTAACGGCTTTAAGGGCTGTATTGCCTGATGCAATACTGCTGCCTATTATCGGTAAGATGAACGGGCTGTAAAGGCAAAATTTACGAGAAGGTTTAAAATGCAAAGCCACGTATTGCGGAGGGTGTTTTTAATCGCGGTTGTATATATTTCTTTTATTTCATTGGGGCTGCCGGACGGCCTGCACGGAGTGGCGTGGCCTTCAATGATGGCGGATTTTATGGTGCCTCTGGATTATTTGGGGCTTCTGCTTATTGCGGGCACCGCGGGTTATCTTATTTCAAGTTTTTTCAGCGGGCCTGTTATTGCCCGGCTTGGCATAGGCGGCCTGCTTTCGCTTAGCTGCGCGGTTACAGGCGCGGGGCTTGCCGGATATGCTTTTGCGCCGTACTGGTGGATGATTATAG
Source organism: Candidatus Goldiibacteriota bacterium HGW-Goldbacteria-1 (assembly GCA_002839855.1). Taxonomy (NCBI): domain Bacteria; phylum Candidatus Goldiibacteriota; species Candidatus Goldiibacteriota bacterium HGW-Goldbacteria-1. The sequence continues at coordinate 118,974 of PGYV01000001.1, read as the reverse complement.
TGCTGGCTTTTACTGTGGGGCTTGCCGGAGGCGCGATTGATGCCGGATTAAATGCCTATGCCGCGCGTAATTTCAGCAAAAGGATTATGCAGTGGCTTCACGCAAGCTACGGAATAGGTGTGATGCTTGGGCCTCTTATCATGGTATATTTTATAAATTACAGGGATTCGTGGAAAGACGGTTATGCAGCGGTAGGCATACTGCAGCTTGTAATAGGCGCCGCGTTTCTTTTGACAATGCCGCTGTGGAAGGATAAAAGAAAAAATAAAAATGTGGAAATTATAAATGAAAAAATCAGGGACACCATAACCAGGCCGTCGTCCTGGGTGAATATGCTGCTGTTTTTTGTATACGCGGGGGCGGAAGCCGGGCTTGGTATCTGGGCATACACGTTTCTGACAGAGGCGCGTGGTTTTGAACAGGCTGTATCCGGTTTTATAGCAGGCGCTTTCTGGGGGGCATACACGCTTGGCAGGATATCAGCGGGATTCTATTCAAAATTTATGAAGACGTATAAACTTATATATCTAAATCTTGCGGTATCTTTTATTGGCGTGCTGCTTGTGTGGCTTAATATTAATGAAGCGCTGGATTACACGGGGATAGTATTAAACGGATTTGCCATAGGCCCTGTTTTTCCGGCCCTTGTGTCAGGGACGGAAAAAAGGGTGGGAGGTCAGCACGCTTTTAATGTTGTGGGAATGCAGATGGCCGCGTCCGGCCTTGGATACGCGGTACTGCCGGGCCTTGCCGGAATAATTGCCAAGTATCAGGGCCTTGAAATACTGCCGGCATTTGTGGCTGCTCTGATTGCAATAACAGCGGTGCTTTACAGGCTGGCCTATTACTATATGCCGGGGCACAGTTTTAACAGGCAGAAAAGATAAGGTTTATTGGATGCGATAAAAATGTGAAAATGATGCGCAAATCTCCGGATAATTATTTCTTAAATTCAGATGTGAAGTGGAAGTTAATATCAGGATATTTTTTAATGTGGTAATTAAGCATCCATTCTGATTCGGAAAAAAATACCGGGTCGCCGTTTTTGTCAGCTGCTATCCTGTCGGCCATATCCCTGCAGAACTCTTCCAATTTTTTAGGGTCATCGGATGTCACCCAGCACGCCTTATGTATGTTTAACTGTTCAAACCTGCAGTCCGCGCCGTATTCGTTGGCAAGGCGGTATAAAATTACGTCAAACTGAAGCAGCCCCACGGTGCCCACTATTTTGCGCCTGCCCTGATCCATTAAGAACAGCTGTGCGACGCCTTCGTCTGTAAGCTGTGAAATGCCTTTTTCAAGCTGTTTGGCTTTGGAAGATGTATTGATAAGCTCCCTGAAAACTTCCGGCGAAAAACTGGGAATGCCCTGGAAATTAAATTTTTCCCCGTCAGTTAAAGTGTCGCCTATCTTGAAGTTACCCCTGTCGTAAAGGCCAATCACGTCTCCGGGAAAGGCTTCGTCTATCACTTCTTTTTTCTGCCCCATAAAACTTGCCGGGTTGTTAAACCGAAGGTCGGTGTCAAGGCGTACGTGTTTATAAAATTTATTACGTTCAAACCTTCCGGAACATACTCTGAAGAAAGCAATACGGTCGCGGTGGCGCAGGTCAAGGTTGGCGTGAATCTTAAAGACAAAACCGGAAAATTTTTCCTCCTGCGGAAGTATTTCGCGCGTATCAGCGGTTCTGGATTTTGGCGGCGGCGCTATTTCGGTGAAGGTGTCAAGCAGTTCACGGACGCCGAAATTATTAAGAGCGCTTCCGAAAAAAACCGGAGCCTGTATGCCTTCAAGGTATTCTTCTTTGTTAAAATTGCCGTAAACGCCTTCTATAAGCCGGGCATCTTCGCGCAGTTTCGCGGCGTTGTGTTCTCCCACGTAAGTATCCAGAAGCGGGTCTGACAAAGAGGGGATTTCAATGCCCGCGTCTTCGTCGGCCTTATTAGGCTGAAATAAAAGAAGTTTTTTTCTGTGCAGGCTGTAAACTCCCTTGAAATCAGAGCCGCGTGAAATAGGCCAGCTTAACGGACAGACACGTATGTCCAGCTTATCTTCAAGTTCGTCCAGAAGGTCAATGGGGTATCCGCCTTCGCGGTCAAGTTTGTTTATAAAGACAATAACGGGAGTGTTGCGCATACGGCACACATTCATTAATTTTTCTGTCTGTTCTTCAACGCCTTTAACGCCGTCCACCACAAGTATGACGCTGTCAACCGCGGTTAATGTCCTGTAAGTGTCTTCGGCAAAGTCTTTATGGCCGGGCGTGTCAAGAAGGTTTATTTTAAGGTTGTTATATTCAAAACTCATGACCGCGGAAGCAACGGAAATTCCGCGCTGGCGTTCTATTTCCATAAAGTCAGAAACGGTTGTTTTTTTTATTTTGTTGGATTTTACCGCGCCTGCAGACTGAATGGCGCCCGCAAAAAGCAGAAACTTTTCCGTAAGCGTGGTCTTTCCCGCGTCAGGGTGGCTTATTATGGCAAATGTCCTTCTTTTCTGTATTTCCTGTGTCAGGTCCATGTTATCTCCGTGTGTTTGTTAAACAGCGGAAATTATAACAGGTTTTGAAAAAAATACCAAATATAAAAAGGCTGCCTGATTAGTCGCGTATTCATTCGCACCCTTCGTCAAATGCTCCATCGCAGTTATCGTCAATGTCATTTCCGCAAATTTCCGGAGCGCCGGGATATACGAATTCGTTTTCATCATCACAGTCTAAAATCATGGGGCTTGGCAAGGGGATAAAACCTTCCGGCTGAATGCATGCTGTTGAACGTATGCCTGCGTTGCCATATCCATCCCCGTCAAAGTCCTGGATCCAGTTTGGATAGGATACATCGGGATTGTTGTCATTGCAGTCAAGGTTATTTCTTACGTATCCTTCAAATGGCTGCGTACAGTAATTTTCGCACACAGAAGGGTTGCCCCAGCCGTCACCGTCAGTATCCGCGCACCATAAAGTTTCAGGGTTTATATATCTGTCACTGTCATTGCAGTCTGTGCTGTTACGGACATAACCGGAAGGTGGAATGCACGCTGTAATGTATGAATCCGGTGTGCCGTAGCCGTCCCCGTCATTGTCTCTGTACCATATTGTATCAGGGCTTATTTCAACGTTTGTGTCATCACAGTCGTTGTTATTTGATACATAACCGGGGGGAGCAGTGCAGCTTACAATTGAAATGTCAGGATTTCCGGCGCCGTCGCTGTCAGAATCCTGATACCAAATGGCATCAGGATGGAAGGCGGGGTCATTGTCATCGCAGTCGGTGTTATCGCTTACGTATCCGCCGGGCTGTGTGCATGAAGCGTATTCGTTATATTGGTCGCCGTAACCGTCAGCGTCTGCGTCAGGATACCACAGGGTATTAGGGTTTATTGAAGGGTTAGTGTCATCGCAGTCGGTATTGTCTTTAATATATCCGGGCGGAGGCATGCAGTTTTCTATAGAAGTTTCATTATCACCGTAGCCGTCTGCATCAAGGTCGCGGTACCATATTGCCCCGGGGTAAAAATCTGGGTTATTGTCATCGCAGTCGCCGCCTGAAGCGACATACCCTAAAGACGGTTCACAGGTATAACTTGATATTTCATCATTCCCGAAACCGTCGCCGTCCTGGTCGTAGTACCATACTGTATCAGGGTTAAGGTAGGAATCAGTATCGTCGCAGTCGTTATAATCTGTAACATATCCTGGAACCGGGACACACGATTGAGTTGAGATATCATAATTTCCATAGCCATCACCGTCGCTGTCGGCATAATAGGTTATTGCCGCGCGTACAGAAGGGTCATAATCGTCACAGTCGTCGCCTTCGGGAATTCCGTCTCCGTCATTATCAGTTGGGCAGCCTTCGTCAACTTCTCCGTCGCAGTTGTTGTCAATGCCGTCGCACACTTCCTGAACTCCGGGATTCGTATTCTGGTCATTATCATTGCAGTCTTCATCCGCATTATAACCGTCGCCGTCCTGGTCGCATCCTTCGTCAACTAAATCATCGCAGTCATTATCTTCGCCGTCGCATACTTCCTGTGCGCCGGGATAAACATCGGGATTATTATCATTGCAGTCCTGATTGTATGGGACACCGTCGCCGTCATTATCCGCGTTAATATCTATGGTGGGTGTGGGTGTTATTAAGTTCGTGCCAAGGGTTATAGAATGTGAACCTCCAAATAAAGCGTAAAAGGATACCATGCTTGTTGTAAAGTAATCACCGTAAGTTGACTGGCTGAAAATATCTTCGGACAGGCCTGACAGGTCGTTGTCCACAAGCACGTAACAGTAGTAAGTGCCTTCTTCAGCCAATTCCAGCGAGACTGAAAAATCAGATTCGTTTGGGCATGTTGTATTGTATAAGATTGCGTAATCGGGATCGGCTAAATGAGCGGCGGGTGCCATTGTTATATATATCGGTTTTCCGGGAGCTGCCTGTGGAAGCTGAATATTAAGGGTAAAATTAGGCTCCACAGCCGGAGTGGAAGTCTGGCTGAGGTTAATGTTTACGGTATTATCCGGTGTAACGCCGTTTGTCGCTGTGCGTGTGGGTGTTGATGTTGGCGTGGCAGAACCGGACGCCAGCTGCGTCATTATAGCTTCTGTGGTATGCCTTGCCGCAACCGCGGTTTCCGTGGCATGCGCTTCTCCTATCGCGGTGACAATAGCAAGGGCGGTATTTACGGCTGCCGCGGCTGTCTGTGTCGCGTAGATATTGTTTATCTGCGTAACAAATGCTTCTGCGGTATTTTGCGCGTTGGGAGTGTTTGTAGCCATTGGCGCCGCGGGATTTATGGCGTTTTTACAGGAAAAAGCCGAAAACAGCAGGGCAATAAAAATAATAAATGTGGATAAAAGTTTTTTCATTTTGGTTCCCCTTTTTTTAAACATATGTTTTATGCAAACAGGTAAATATAACAAGAAATATATTTAAAATCAATGAAAACAAATTGAAAGACGGCATATAAATCATACCTGTTGATAATAATGTTTTACGGCGGTATAATAATTTTATGCGGATGCCAAATGTATTAGGAAGGTTCAGTTTTAATGAGGTAATTAGCGCGGTTATCTTCCTTATTATATTGCCTTTGAATTCATACTGCTGGGAATCGCAGTTATTCCCGTACAGCGGTGCACTGGGAAAATATACCGAAGTTACAGCAACGTATAACTCCCGTGACTGGAAACTGCTTGATTATTCCTACACCGGCTATAATCTCTCTGAAACACCCCTGCAACACAATATCCCGTGCAATGTCCTTACTGTGGCGGGGACAGGCGATATTACCCAGGAACTTCAGGACAAGATAAATACCGCAGGTTCAGCAGGCGGCGGAATAGTAAAAATACCGGCGGGCAATTATACAATAACGCAGACTTCATCGGGAAAACCGATTGCCATTAATTATCCCAATGTATCTATTGAAGGCGCCGGCAGCGGCTATACTTTTATAAACGTCCCTGCAACGCATATTTATAATGACGATTCAAATGCTTTTGAAGGCGTTTTTACTTTTGAAAAGGGAAATTTCGCGTGGAATAAAGCGTGGGTGGAAGGAGGCACGGTTTTATCCAACGTTACAAATACAATCAACGAAGGCGATACATATATAACAGGGCTTACAAACCTTGCGTCTATAAATGCGGGTTCGTGGATTGTGGTGCAGCAGTATTTCTGGGCGGCGTTTACCGCTGCAAATTCCGGCGGTGTGTGGCCGTCGGGCGACCCGGGCAACAGGGAATATTCATTCACGTATCTAAGAAAGGTCTTATCAAAAGACGCGTCAGGGATAACCTTAGACGCGCCCATACCATACACGCTTAACCCCGCAAACAATACAATATACATAAAAACAAGCGGCACTGACAGGGGTATGCTTGAAAATGCCGGCATATCCGGAATGACAATTCAGTTTGAAGATAATAACAACGGCACTGCCGATAACACAAGGGAAGGCATGCCTTCGGGTTGTGCTGTTTATTTTGAAGGCGTGGTGAACGGATGGGTTAAAGACGTTTCTGTAATAAATTTTCCGCGCTACGGTATTCTGGTGGAATATTCCGCGCGCATCACAATAGAAGACTGCTACGTTAAAAAAACTCAGGATTACGGCGGCGGCGGCGCGGGGTATGGTTTTTATGTAAACTGTTCGCAGAACATTCTTATCAAACGGTGCCACGGCGAGCAGGCAAGGCATAATTTTATTTTAAGCAGGGCGCTTTCCCATTACGTGGTAATGACACAGTGCGTGTCGCTTGATGCCGCGCAGTCAGAAGACACTCACTTTGGATTTTCGCATGCGCTGTTAAGGGACAAGTTTTATCAGGGCAACGGCAACGCGTATAACGGTTATAACAGGTGGACGACAAGCGGCAACGCTTATGAGTCTTATGGAACGGGTGCAAACTGGAATCTTGAAACAGACGGTTACGGTGGGCAGTGGCACGGCGGCGAATTGAATATAAGCCCTTCAAACAGCGGCTACGCGATACAGGTGGGCGTGTCACAGAATTATCTGGTGCATGACGGCGCGGGGTACCCGGCAGGTACATATGTTGTTGGGACTGTAATTAACAATAACGCGGGGATGCAGGTTGGGCCCGCGTCATGGAGGCAGAACGTTTTATATGAAGGTGTGGGATACGCCGCAGGGCTTACACCTGATTCGCTTTTTGAAGAACAGTTAAAAAACAGGGTGGGTATTATTGCTGATTGGGAAAATGTGTGTTCTGAACCCGCTTTATTAATACCTGTGCCGACAAACACACCCATACTTACACCGGGAATACTTGTTTTTGACAGTGAAATACCGGCTTTTGGAATGGGGCTTGGCAGCGCCGCTTCCACCCCTGCGTGCACGCTTACCCCGGGAAATAATCCAAATGACGCCGGGCAGAACAGGACAATTAACGGCGCGGAGTCTTTCAGGCTGACAACATCTTCAGGCGACTGGGGAATTGTGGCAAATTTTGGCGGCCCTGATATGAATACCGCCGATTTAAATACTTTTGACGGCTGGGTTTATCTTACAGATACCAATTATAATTTCCGGCTGCAGCTGCAGATTGATACTGTGAACACGGGAAGTTCGGTGGTTGTAACAGCCGCTTATGCCGACGGCGGTACGTGGACGGCAAATCAGTGGAACCATTTCAGTGTGTCGATGGCAGATTTTTCATATACGGGGGTATTTAACGGTATAGGAATAAGGACAGGCACGCTTACCGCGGGCAAAACAGCGTGGTTTGATGATTTTTATTTCCTGGGAAACACGGTATCAACGCCCACTTTTACGCATACGGAGACAGGCACAGAGACAGCAACAGAAACGGCAACAACAACAGCAACTTATACTTCAACAGATTCTGCCACTAATACCGCGACCCATACGCAAACCTACACGTACACTTATACAAATACGGCCACACATACCGCAACGCCCACTTCAACGCAGAACATATCATTAACAGGTGAAATATTATTTTCCACAGACAGGGACGGCAACTGGGAAATATATTCGCGCGACCTTGAAACAGGGATTGAAACAAACCTTACAAACAGCCCGGCAAATGAATTAAACCCCTCTGTTTCCGCGGACGGTTTAAAAGCGGTATTTTACGGCGACGCTGACGGCGATAATGACATTTATGAAATTAACCTTACAACGCTGCAGGTGATAAAACTTACGGATAATACCGCGAGTGATTATGACCCTTCATATTCTTTGGACGGCTCTAAAATTGTTTTTAAATCAAACCGGGATGACGGTTACGGCGATATTTTTGTAATGTCATCTGACGGCACGGGGCAGTTAAACCTTACCCCTTTAATGAACACAACCGAAGAATGGGACCCCTGCTTTACCCGTGACGGCACTAAGATTGTATTTGTTTCAAGGCTTGGCGCCGCGTCTGATACCGATGAAATCTACATGATGGCATCGGACGGGCAGGGTATAACACGCCTTACAAATAACACGGTACCGGACTGGTATCCTTCGTGCAGCCCGCTTGCGGATGAAATACTTTTTATTTCAAAAGAGCCGTCTGATACGGATGACGGCATTTACACCATGGATTATTCAGGCGCATCAAGGCTGGCTCTTGTGCAGTCAGCAGGGGATGACAATGACCCTGCATACTTTGACAACGGGCAGAAAATTATTTATATAAATAATTCCGGCGGTGATTACGATATTTTTATTGCGGATTCAGACGGGTCAAATGCGGCATTAGTGGGCGGATCTTCTTTTAATGAACTCTGCCCTGTGTGGGTTAATACCGCTGTTGTAACTTTCACCCCGACTGCAACTGAAACTGATACGCATACTTACACTTATACACAGACCTTCACATCAACCGATACCCCCACGTACACGCACACAAATACAATTGAGAATACATTTACATCCACGCATACGTACACGAATACAAACACCGTCCAGAATACGTTCACGTCAACGTACACGCACACAAATACAAACACCGTCCAGAATACATTTACACCGACCTACACGCACACAAATACAAACACAGTTCAGAATACATTCACGTCAACTTATACCCACACAAATACAAACACCGTTCAGAATACTTTCACATCCACGCACACAAATACAAACACAGTTCAGAATACGTTTACACCGACGCATTCGCAGACAGGTACTTATACAATGACATTTACCGCCACTTATACAAACACCGCTTCTTTTACCCAAACGCCTACCGCTGTAATAGCGGCGGTCTCTGTGCCTGATAATGATGTATATATCTATCCCAACCCTTTTATTGCCGGGAAACACACCCAAATAAATGCGGTATACAGCGCCCGCAGCAGCCATAATAAAACGCGTATTCTTTTATATACGGTCTCTTTCAGGCTTATAAAGGAATTTGAATACACCGCGGACAGGCAGGCGGGGATAAATACAGTAAGTGTTCCGGCAAAAAAATTTAACGGGCTTGGCAACGGGGCGTATTACTATGTATTAACAGCGGAAAGCGAAGGGGAAATTCAAAGATTTAAGGCGGGCAGAATTATACTGCTTAAATAAGCAAAGATGCCCGTGCCTGTTTGGAGCGGTGAAATGCCGGCAATTTTTTTTAATATGTATTTTATAAAATTAGAATAAAGCGCATCATGGAAAAATTTCCCGGAACAAAAGATAAAAATAGGTGTTGAAAGGGCGGGTGTTTTGGATAATAATAAAGATATGATTAAAACATGGAGACCTGATGAACGCTGAAAATCTTATAAAATTGGTCAAAAGCCGCCTTAACAAATGCGCGGATAATAAATACAGGGAAGTTCACGAAAAATCAATTATGGTTAATGCCAAAAAAATCATCGGCGCAAGGCTGCCTGTAATAAACACGCTTGCCGCCGAAGTTTACCGTGAAATACAAAATCTTAAAATAGATGAAATTTTTAAACTGTCAGACGCTTTGATTTCTTCCGGGATTTACGATGTAAGAAAAACAGGCATTGAAGTGATATTGAAGGCAAAGAAAAGATTCGAAAAAAGGCATTTCGTATATGTTGACAGGTGGGTTAAAGAAGAACTGGAAGACTGGGGTGACTGTGATTCCCTTGGTAATCACCTGTCAGCGGAATTTTTATTCAGGTTTCCGGAACTTCTGCCAAAAATTTTAAAATGGGCAGACAGCAAAAAATTTATAGTAAGGCGCGCCGCGTGCGTTACTTTTATAGTGCCCGGTAAAAAGGGGATGTACTTAAAGGAAATACTTGGGCTTTCAAAAAAACTTATGAATGACCCGCATCCGCTTGTGCTTAAAGGCTACGGCTGGGCGTTAAAGGAAGCATCCAAGAAACATCAGAAGGAAGTTTTTGATTTTGTGTTTGTTAACCGACGCATAATGCCAAGGACGGCATTAAGATATGCCATAGAAAAGATGCCGGAAAAATTAAGAAAAATGGCTATGGGAAAGTAATGAAAAAAACACTTGCTGGTATATGCTTTATGATTTTAACGCTGCCTGTTTTTTGTCTTGAAGAAAAACTGTGGTTTGCGGGCGGCGGAGGCATAAAAATGCTGCCTGAATGCGTTACTAATATATTTCAGATTGAAGCTGACTGGATGTTTGAAAATCAGGTTGTTTTACAGGCGGAAATTGGGTATGAAACTCATTTTGGTACGCAGGCGGCAATGATAGGAATATATAATCCGACTTCAAACTATTTTACAGGTTTGGGATTAAAATATCAGTTTGGGGCACCCGGTGAAAAGTACAGTTTTGTTTGGAATTATGGCATGAAACTGGGTATCGGTATTAGTGAACAAGGGGAGTATATTGGTGTATATTCCGATATAAATGTTGAGGCGGATTTTTGGTTTAACAGATTTTTTGGTTTTGGGATTCAACCGGGTTATACGCTGAAATATTTAATTCAAAATGAAAATCTTTCCGGTCCATATATAAAAGTTTATTTTCTTTTTGATTGGTGGCAGAATATGACAAAAACAGTGCGCGGCGCCTGGGAGTTTTGAAGGCCGGAAAAGGAGCTGTCAGAATGACAGCAAAAAAGGCGGTAATTTATGCTTAAAAAAATAATACCTGCGGTGTGTCTGGCGGTTCTGGTATTTGGCGGAGTAATAAAAGCCGGCTATTGGTACCCGATAAGCGTAAACAGCAGCTGGGATTACGAGGGGTATTTTAAAGCGGATCCAAAAAAGACGCTTAAAGTAAAAGCGGTAATAGCGGAAGAACGCGAAATTGACGGGAAGAATTATTTTTTTTATAATGTACCGGGTTTTGATGTCAGGTTTTTTGTACGCACCGAAGATGACGGCGGATATATGAAACTTATAAGGTATCCATATCCGCTATTTAAATTTTTAAGCTATGACGTGGTGTTAAAAAAAGAGGTGCTGTTTGTAAAATATCCGTTTGTGGCCGGTGAAAAATGGCATCAGGAAACACAGGCCGCGGCAATGCTGTGGCCTATTGTGATAAACAGAAAAGTAAAGATGGATTTTGAAACGGTTGAGGTTAAAAAAGTCCTGTTTAAAAGCGAAGAAAAAGACGCGTGGCATGTGCGTATTGTAATGGATCAGGGCGACGGCAAACCAAAAGAAGAAAACCACTGGTATATTGACGGCGAAGGTTACGTGGGCGGTGAGACCGCGGAACATAAGGTAATGCAGTCGGGCTTAAAGTTTAAAGACTGAAAAAAATATATATTAATGCCGTAAGAAAATAAATACCGGCAGTATTTAACAGGAGGTTATATGGCTGCAACAAAAAACATAGCGATAGTGGTTCCAAGCCTTCGCAATATGTACACGGTACAGATGCTTTGGGCAATACAGGCAAGGGCTTATGATTCCGATTATGACCTGCTTATTTATACCGTGAAGGCGGCGGACAAAAAAGGCGGAATAGATTATATTTATAAGAAGATAGCAGATGAAAAAAAGGTATCTGCAGCGATAATAATGGCCTTTAACCTTAACGATGAACATAAAGCCCTTATGGAAAAAGCCGGAATTGTTCCTGTGATGGTGGAAGGAAAGAGCAATAACACATATAAGGTATTATCTGACAGCGAAAAAGGCGGTTATGACGTAGGGAAATATATGGCACAGTGCGGTTATACCAATATAGGTTTTATCTCGGGAAATAAAGAAACTGCCGATTCACAGAGGGAAAGGCTTGAAGGTTTTAAAAGGGGTTTAAAGGAGAAAGGTATTGAACTTTTGGACCACATGCAGTTTCAGGTGGAAGAATATAACTATAAATCAGGCAAAGAAGCATTCAGGTATATGTTCATGAATGAAGCACGCGCGGTATTTGTGGCTGCCGGCGATTACGTGGCGCAGGGTTTTATAAACGAAGCCAGAAAAAACGGAATCACAGTACCGGAACGCATAGCGGTAATAGGATATGACGACGTGGAAGCGTCGGGAGAACAGGAACTGACCACTGTACGCCAGCCCATTGAAGAGATGGGAAAACAGGCGTTTGAAATGGCAGTCAGGGGAATCAACGAACCCTGGACCCAGCCGTATGAAAAGGTTATGAGAACAGAGCTGGTGGTAAGGAAAACGGCATAAGAACAGCAGCTCAGCGGCTTGGAAGTTTAGCGGCTCGGTAGAAGCGAGCTGCCGAGCTGCCGAGCTGCCAAGCTGCCAAGCTGCCAAGCTGCCAAGCTGCCAAGCTGCCAAGCTGCGTCCTTCCGAACTGCTTGACCTGTCCTATTTTTTGGTGTATCATAATTCCCGTTGTTAAAAACCGCAGTAAAATAAACCAATTTTATTAATCTACAGGAGGTAGTGAAATGAGCTGCATTGAAAGGATACATGCAAGACAGGTAATAGATTCACGCGGTAATCCCACAGTTGAAGCGGATGTAATTCTCTGCGATGGTACAATGGGAAGGGCGGCAGTACCTTCAGGCGCGTCCACAGGAACAAAAGAAGCGGTTGAACTTCGTGACGGCGACAAGAAAAAATGGGGCGGCAAAAGCGTATTAAAAGCCGTTGATAATGTTAACGAGAAAATAGCAAAAGAATTAAAAGGAATGGATGTTGCAGATCAGGCAGGGCTTGATAAAAAGATGATAGAAATTGACGGCACGCCTACAAAGGCAAAACTTGGCGCTAACGCGATTCTTGCGGTTTCAATGGCTGCCGCAAAAGCGGCGGCACAGCTTCACGGCCTTCCGTTATACCGCTACCTTGGCGGATTCAACGCTAAACAGCTGCCGGTTCCAATGGCAAACGTAATAAACGGCGGAGCACACGCTGACAGCAACGTGGACATTCAGGAATTTATGATAATGCCCGTCGGCGCGCCTTCTTTCAGCGAAGCCATGAGATGGGGAGCAGAGACTTTTCACGCTTTAAAATCAGTTATAAAAGCAAGGGGATACAATACGGCAGTCGGCGACGAAGGCGGATTTGCGCCAAGCTGCAAATCGAACGAAGAACCTCTGCAGCTGCTTGTTGAAGCTATTGAAAAAGCGGGATACAAACCGGGCGTTGATATTTCAATAGCTATGGATCCGGCTGCTTCTGAATTTTATGATGAAGCAAAGAAAAGGTACATCTTCAAAAAATCCACAAAAGAAGAGTTAACATCAGAACAGATGGTGGATTTCTGGATGAACCTTATCAATAAATACCCTATTATCTCCATTGAAGACGGCATGTCAGAACACGACTGGGCCGGGCATAAGCTTTTAACCGATAAAGCAGGAAAGAAAATACAGCTTGTGGGAGATGATTTATTTGTAACAAACCCCGCTATTCTGAAAAAGGGAATAGAGGCAGATACCTGTAATTCAATCCTTATCAAGGTAAATCAGATTGGAACACTGACAGAAACATTTGACGCGATTGAAATGGCAAAACGCGCAGGCTACACGGCGGTTGTATCACACCGTTCCGGCGAAACAGAAGACGCGACAATTGCGGATATCGCTGTTGCAACAAACGCAGGCCAGATAAAGACCGGTTCGTTCTCCAGAACTGACCGTATCGCAAAATACAACCAGCTGTTAAGGATAGAAGAAGAGCTGGGAGATTTAGCACAGTACAACGGCAGGGCAAATTTTTATAATTTAAAGTAATTAATGTGATATTAAAGCCCGGCTGCAAAGCCGGGCTTTTTTTTTAATTTTTGTATTTATGTTTTGATTTTATTATCTGTTTGGTATTTTTTGTTCTGGTAGCCGCGGGTCTTTAGCCCGCGGAGTTTTAACTGTCCCTGCTTCTTATGCTCGTAAACTAGCTTCAACCGCATCCTCGCGCTTCCGGCGCAGTGGTGCGCCTGCGAAGACGTGTTTAATGTTTCGCTTATGCTTAACGGCTGAATTGCTTAAAACGCTATTTTTTAAGGGAGGGTTAATCATGGGAAAAGAATTCAGGATACTGGCATTAGACGGCGGAGGGTTGCTTGGAATATATACTGCTGCCGTGCTTGCAAGGCTGGAACAGCACTACGGAAAAAAAGCCGCGGACCATTTTGATCTTATTGCATCCACTTCTGCAGGGGCAATAACAGGAGCCGCGCTGACTTCGGGAATAAGCGGGATAGAACTGGTGCAGTTTTTCAGGGAAAAAGGGGTGAAGATTTTTCATCATAATGTTGAAGGCACCCCGCTTGATTTTTTTAGAAAAATAAAACAGGTGCTGTTTACAAGCAAGCATTCCAATGCAGAGCTTCTGGAGGCGTACAAAGAAATATACGGCGAAAGGACGCTTGCTGATGCCGGCAATTTCATGTGTATTTCCGCATTTAACGTTACAAAAGGGGTGACAAGGGTATTCAAGACGCCACACCACAGAAATCTTGAGGAAAACCGCGGAATTAAACTGTGGCAGGCAGTAGCGTGCTCTTCTGCCGCGCCGACTTTTTTGCCGGAATATTTTCCGGATTTTGCAGGGGAAGAAAATTGCGGCTATGTGGACGGCGGTACTTGGGCAAATAACCCGGCTATGATGGGGTTTACAGAAGCATATAAATACTTTGTGGGGAAAAAGAAAAAATTTAAAAACGTAAAAATAGTATCCATAGCAAGTTTTGCCGAAGAACTAAAAAGAAAGAAAAAGTTAATGTCAGTGCGCGACTGGAGTTTTGGAATGGATTTCATGGGGCTTTTTATGACCGCGCAGTCCGCGTCTGTTGATTATATGATGGAAAATATGCTTAAAGACGTTAAACGGGGGTATTTAAGAATAGAGCCTGTGGTAACCGAAGAAATGGCAAAAATATTCACGGCGGATAATACTTCGCGTGAAGTCCTTGATAAAATGGTGGAAGCCGGTAATAATTCAGCCGCAGAAGCGCTTTCAGGCGGGGAATCAAAAAAGATGTTAGACGGGATATTCAAAACAAAAAAAGCAACAAATCCAAGGTTTTAAGAAAGATATAGAGTTTTCGGTGATATCTATATGTTTGTTATTTAAAATGTCAGTACTTCGTTTTGGTAGCCGCGTCCTTTAGGGCGCGTTGTTTTGATTTTAACTGTTCCTGCTTCTTATGCTCGTAAATTTGCTTTGTTGCAGAGATTTCCGATTGCAGGCTGATTTCAACTGCCGCACCCTGAAGGGTGCGCCTACCAGAACGTATTTAATAATTCAATTCTGCATAATTTAAAATAAAAAAGCCCGGCTTTTTCTGCCGGGCTTTTTTATTATGTATTTATGTTTTACCGAACCTCTGACCCTCCGACCATCCGTCCCTCGGCCGTTGTTCTTAAAGGTTAAACAGCATTTCCGAATAAACCGGAACAGGCCATGCGGCTTCCGGCATTATTGTTTCCAGCGCGTCTATGTCTTCCCTTAAGGAAGTAAACGCCGTGAAAACCTTGTCTCTGTAAGTCTCTGCTTTTGCTACAGTTTCCTGTATTTTGGCGGCTTTTCCCAGTTCTGCTTCAAGTACTGCTGTCTTTTTTGAAGCGGATTCAAGAAGGAAAGTTATCTCTTCTAAAAGCTGGGACTGTGTCTTTGTTGAAACTCCAGCCTGCTTTGCCTTAATTACAGCGTCAGACAGTGATTCTGCGTATCTGATAACAGCGGGGATAAAAAGTGTTTTAGACATTTTTAAAGCTGTCTGGCCTTCTATGTTAATTATCTTGGCGTACTGTTCAATGTAAATTTCATATCTGCTGTGAAGTTCTTCGTTTGAAAGCACACCGTATTTGGCAAAAACATCTTTTGCTTTTTTAGTGGTAAAAGCCTTGTGTGCGTCAACGGAGTTTTTAACATTCGGCAGTCCGCGTTTTTCCGCTTCTTTTTCCCATTCCGCGGAATAACCGTTGCCGTTGAAAATAACTTTTTTGTGGTTTTTAACAACTTCAGCCACAATTGCCGCCGCTTCTTTTTTTACGTTCTTTGATTTTTCAAGGCGGGTCGCGAATTCGTCAAACGATTCCGCGGCTATGGTGTTTAACACTATATTCGGGCTTGCGCATGACATGGCAGAACCCACCATTCTGAATTCAAACTTGTTGCCGGTAAAGGCAAAAGGCGATGTCCTGTTTCTGTCTGAATTATCAAGCGGGAAGCGCGGAAGAAGGTCAACGCCCATGTGAAGGAAAGAAGCGTCTTTAGCCACGAATTTTTCGCCTTTTTCAATCTTTTCAAGTACGGCTGACAGCAGCTCTCCCAGATATATTGAAATAATGGCGGGAGGAGCTTCGTTGGCGCCAAGCCTGTGGTCGTTGCCGGCAGACGCGCATGTGCCGCGAAGCATATCCGCGTGTTTGTCAACTGACTTGATTAAAGCCGCAAGGAAAATTAAAAACTGCATATTGTCATGCGGTGTTGCGCCGGGTTCTAAAAGGTTCTGTCCGTCGTCTGTGCTTAAAGACCAGTTGTTGTGTTTGCCGGAACCGTTTACGCCCTTAAAAGGTTTTTCGTGAAGCAGGCAGACAAGGCCGTGCCTTAATGCTATGCGCTGCATTGTGTCCATTACTATCTGGTTGTGGTCAATTGCAAGGTTAAGTGTGTTAAAGACCGGCGCGTTTTCAAACTGACCGGGCGCCACTTCGTTATGCCTTGTTTTTGAAAGTACTCCAAGTTTCCAGAGTTCCTGATCAAGGTCTGTCATGTATGCAGAGACCCTGTCTTTTATGGAACCAAAGTACTGGTCTTCAAGTTCCTGTCCCTTGGGAGGCGGCGCGCCAAAAAGCGTGCGGCCTGTCATTATTAAGTCCATCCTGGACATAAAGTACTCTTTTTCAATAAGAAAATATTCCTGTTCAGGCCCAAGCGTGGGTGTAACTTTTTTTGTTGTGGTATTGCCAAGGGCTTTTAAAAGCCTTAAAGCGTGCTTGGAAACCGCTTCCATTGAACGCAGCACGGGAATTTTCTTGTCAAGCGCGACGCCTGTGTAGGAATAAAAAGCTGTGGGGATGTAAAGCGTAAGGTCGCCTTCCGCGTCTTCTTTTAAGAAACATGGTGAAGTGGGGTCCCACGCTGTATATCCGCGCGCTTCAAAAGTGGCCCTTAAGCCGCCTGACGGAAATGATGATGCGTCAGGTTCGCCCTGAATTAACTGTTTGCCGGAAAATTCCATTTTAATGGTGCCGTCAGCGACAGGGTTGATAAAACTGTCATGCTTTTCGGCGGTGATTCCGGTTAATGGCTGAAACCAGTGGGTGTAATGCGTGGCGCCCCTGCCAATTGCCCAGTCTTTCATCGCTGTTGCCACTGCGTCAGCGGTTGATTTTGACATGGGAAAACCGAAGTCCAGGGTCTTCTTTAGTTCCTTAAAAACCGCCGGAGATAGAAGGGCTTTCATCTTCTTTTCGTTAAAAACATTTTCCCCAAAACAATCAGCCGGGTTAGGACTTTTTAATGCTTTTTTCTTTGCCATAATTACACCTCTTTATTTAAGTTTAATTAATTTATTCCTTCAATATCATATAAGCAAATTATGTGCCATAGCGTAATTGTAGCAGATAAAGGGGAAAGATGGAAATATATTTGTTAAGGTGGTTAAAAAATAACCATTAATATGTTGAAAGTGGTCAAATATTGTTATATATTATTTAGAGTATCGTATAAACAGGAGAAGCAAAATGACAAAAAAGGCAGACCTATCCCTGCAGGCAGGGCTGGAAGCAAGGATTAATAAGCTTAAACTTGTTCACTATATTGCCGTTGAAATGAACAAAGCGCATACCACAAATGAACTGCTTGAATTTATTCTGGAACGCTGCCTTGTGTTAACAGGCGCGAAAACCGGAAGCGTTATGCTTACAAACAGGGATGAAGGCGTACTGGATATAATAGCGTTTAAGGGTATAGATGAAAAGGTGGCGCGGCGCACAAAGTTAAAAATAGGCGAGGGGATTACAGGGTGGGCGGCGCAGAGCGGGCTTCCAAAACTTGTAAATAATACCAGGCAGGACCCTTTATATGTGGCTGTGACAGAAGGGCTTTTGTCTGAAATTGCAGTGCCCATAAGGTCGGAAAATGAGATTATAGGCGTTATCAGCATTGACAGCAATAAAGAAGATGCTTTTTCCGAAGAGGACCTGGAACTGATAACAATGGTATCGGAGCTTGCGGCGCAGATAATAATACGGCAGGAAATGGGGGACAGGCTTCATTCAAAAATGATGCTTCAGGAAACGCTTATAGAAACTTTTAACATAATAGAAGAGGGCGATGATATAAAGGTTATTTTTGACAGCATCATGGAAGTGCTAAGGGAAAAAATGGATATCTTAAGGGGTATGTTTGTGCTGTTTGATAAGGACGATCCATTATCACTTAAAGTGGAAGCGGGCTATAAAATAAGCGGCGAAGCTATGAAAAAAGGCATCTATAAAATAGGCGAAGGCGTCATAGGCAATGCTGTTTTAAAAGGGCAGACAATAGGCATTCAGGATATAGAAAAAGAAGAGATGTTTTTAAACAGGCTTAAGATTCAGCGCGCGGGAATGGGGCAGATATCATTTATTGCCGCGCCTATTAAGGCCGGGGCAAATGTACTTGGGGTAATCGCAGTTGAAAGAAAGTTTTCAGACGCGGAGAATTTTGATGATATTACGGACACGCTTACCCTTCTGGCTTCCCTTCTGGCATACAGGGTAAGAAGCCACCAGCGCCAGGAAGAAGCAACAAAAAAACTTATTGATGAAAACACTGAATTAAGAAAAGAACTTAAAACAGAATCAAGCGTTAAAAATATTGTCGGCAAGAATGAAACAATTAGAAAAGTGATGGAACAGGTAAAAACTGTTGCCGGAACAATGGCGCCTGTTTTAATTACCGGGGAAACCGGAACAGGCAAAGAACTTATAGCCAAAGTGGTGCATTTTTTAAGCGATAGGTCGGACAAAAAGATAATAAGCGTCAACTGCGCCGCAATACCGGAGAATCTGCTGGAATCAGAGCTTTTTGGCTATGAAAAAGGGGCGTTTACGGGAGCGGCTGCAAGAAAAAAAGGAAGGTTTGAAATAGCGGACGGCGGCACGCTTTTTCTGGATGAAGTGGGCGAAATTCCGCTTCACCTGCAGAGCAAGCTGCTGCGCGCGATACAGGAAAAAGAGATAGAGCCGTTGGGAAGCGAAAAACCGGTAAAGGTGGATATAAGGATAATATCAGCCACAAACAGGGACCTTGAAAAGCTCTCCGCGGAAGGAAAGTTCAGAAGTGATTTATATTTCAGGCTTAACGTGATAAATGTTAAATTACCTTCCCTGAAGGAAAGAAAAGATGACATACCGCTGCTGTCGGACTTTTTTATAAAAAAGTTTAATAAAATGTATGGTAAAAACGTAATGGGTCTTGATAAAAAGACTGAAGATATGTTTGTGGCGTATGAATGGCCGGGCAATATCAGGGAACTTGAAAACGCGCTGGAACGCGCGGTAATAATGTCAAAGGGCAATTTAATTGATATATCGCTTGTTCCGGATTCCATAAATGCCGGCAAAAAAACAGATAAAGAAGATTCAGGCATAAAAGGTTACTTAGACAGTGAAATATACAAAGCCAGTGAAGGCGAAATATACGCTAAAGTCATAGGCGGCATGGAAAAAAGGCTTATGGAAGAAATGCTTATTAAGACGGATTATAATAAGTCTAAAACGGCTGAAATGCTTGGAATAAACCGCAATACTCTTAAAGCAAAGATGAAAGAGTTCGGGCTATAAGAAAATAAGAGGTTAGCCCAAAGAGTATAAGCCATAAATAGGATAATAAGCAAAAGGGTATAAGCCATAAATAGGACAATAAGCAAAAGGGTATAAGCCATAAATAGGACAATAAGCAAAAGGGTATAAGCCATAAATAAATTAACTGAAAAAATTCTGCGTGCACGCTCTGTGCGTTTATAATTGGAATCTATTCATCCATAACTCACTTTCCAAAACTATCTTAATGTCTGATTAAAAACTAATCAGATTTTCATGTCTGAAAATATCAAAAATGTTTATAACCCAATATATACGCGTGTGGCACGGGTTTTGCTGACATGTTAAATAGTTTTATGTTAAAAAGTATTTTTTATGGAGGTTATGTATATTGAAAAGGCTTATGTTTGTTATTATGGCTGTTTTTATGGGTGCGGGTGTTTCTTTATTTGCTGAAGAAACTTCATCTGCAGCAGTACCCGGAATTAACGGCGCTGATACCGCCTGGGTATTAATGAGCGCCGCACTGGTAATGCTTATGACGCCGGCACTGGGCTTCTTTTACGGCGGGATGGTAAGAAAGAAAAATGTTTTAAGCGTTCTTATGAAAGCGTTTATAACGCTTGCTGTTATCAGTATGCAGTGGATGGTAATAGGATACAGTTTAAGTTTTGGCGAAGGCAACGGTTTTATTGGCGGTTTTCAGCACTTTATGTTAAACGGGGTGGGTCAGGAAGGCAGTAATTACGCGCCGAATATTCCCGGGCTGGCTTTCATGATATTTCAGGCAATGTTTGCTGTAATTACTCCCGCTTTAATTTTTGGCGCTTTTGTGGAAAGGGTTAAATTTTCATCTTTTCTTTTATTTACGGTTTTATGGGCGACTTTTATTTATAACCCTATCTGTCACTGGGTGTGGGGAAAAGGCGGCTGGCTTGCGGAAATGGGCGCGCTTGATTTTGCGGGCGGCATAGTTGTCCATGTAAGCGCCGGGATTGCGGCATTGGTTACTGCGTTTGTTATCGGTAAAAGAAAAGGGACAGAATCGCTTGGCCCCATACCGCATAATCTTCCATTTACGGTGCTTGGCGCGGGGCTTTTATGGTTTGGCTGGTTTGGGTTTAACGCGGGTTCGGCGCTTGGCGCAAACGGAATCGCGGCCAATGCTTTTGTAACCACCAATATGGCCGCGTCATCAGCGGCGGTAACATGGGCTGTTATTGAATGGATACGCAACGGGAAACCGACGATGCTTGGAACCGTGTCAGGCGCGATAGCAGGCCTTGCCACAATAACCCCGTCTGCCGGATTTGTGGACGCAGGCGCGGCTTTGATAATAGGGGTTATTGCGTCTATGTTTTGTTTTGTAGCGGTAAGTATTATAAAAATGAAATTTAAATATGATGATTCGCTTGACGCGTTTGGCGTGCACGGTGTGGGCGGAATGATAGGCCCGTTATTAACCGGTGTATTTGCGAACCCCGCGGTAAATGCGCTTGGAACCGGACTTTTGTTTGGCAACCCTAAACAGCTGGGTATTCAGGCTGTTGCAGTCGGCGCAACCATTGCATATAGTTTTATCGGAACTTTTATAATTTTCAAGGCGATTGACCTTTTAATGGGCGTAAGATTAAAAGAGAGGGACGAGAATATCGGAGTGGATTTGTCACAGCATAATGAAAGGGCATACACACTGATTGAATAAAAAAAAGGAAGGCGACATGAAACTGATAATAGCGATAATACAACCGTACAGGCTGGAAGAGGTAAAACAGGCGCTTTATAAAAAAGATATAAACCTGATGACCGTCAGTGAAGTGCTGGGACACGGCAGACAGATGGGCGTCAATGAAGTCTACCGCGGAGTCAGGGAAACCGGAAACCTTCTGCGCAAACTGCGCCTGGAAATAGCGGTAAATGACAAATTTGTAGAGCCTGCTGTTGAGGCGATAGTTGCCGGGGCAAAGACAGGCGAGACAGGCGACGGAAAGATATTTATTCTTCCGCTGGAAGAGTGCGTAAGGATAAGGACAGAAGAAAGAGGAAGTAAGGCAATAGGTTAAAAATAAACACAGTAAAGAGAAAGCTTCTCCTGCTTCACTGCCTCTCTTTACTGTCGTTTTTGTTCTTTTTGCCGCGGGCGCTGATGCCCGCGGCTTTTTTATTTTATTTATTGTTTTTGTAATGTAGAGGCGTATCATGATGCGCCTCGTTCTTGTCTTACAATCCATGAGGCGCAATATATTGCGCCTCTACATTAAAATCCCAGATCGTATTTAATGTATTATTTTTGTAATGTAGAGGCGTATCATGATAAGCCTCGTTCTTGTTTTTAAATCTGTCAGGTGTAATGTATTACGCCTCTACTATTAAATACCATTCTATGTGTTTCATTATTTTGAAACTCACAAAAATGATTAAAAATTAATCAAAACATAAAGCCGTGGTTAGTTTTTAATCATACGGTTTTTTACATGATTAAAAAACCCAATTAAATATGCATATTTTTATGGTTAAATTTGTGGCACGACTTATGCTAATTATCATTCAAGACACGGACGTCATGAACCCGGGTCAAATAAACTTCAAGGAGGACTAAGATGAAAAAGTTTCTGGTAGTAATGGTTCTTATTGCTTCAGTTTTACCTTTTTACGCGGTTGCAGCGGATTTCAGCGGCAGTGTTTACACGGCAGGTGTTTCAAAGTATTTATGGAGAGGGCAGCAGTTAAGTGAAGAATTTGCAATTCAGCCGGGATTTAACCTTAACCTTGGCAATCTGTCATTCGGTTACTGGGGAAGTTATGATGTGGACGCAGCAAAGTACTCTGAAAGCGACTATACTTTCAGCTACAGTGAAACACTTCCCGGGCTTGATATCATAAGCCTTGGAGCGGGTTTTACAATTTACACTTTTCCATACGCTGATCCCGCGTCAAATAATGATACTGAAGTATTTGGAACAATTTCAGCGGATGTTGTTACAGCGCCTTATGTAAAGTTCTTCTATGATCCTACATTTGGAGCGGGCGGATATCTTGAAGCCGGAATTTCACACAGCATAGAACTGGAAGCGTTTGAACCTTTTGCGTCAATCACAGGCGGGTATAATTTTGGACAGTGGGGTTATGAAAAGTCGCTGTCGGTCGCGCTTGGAACGCTTGGAGTAACTTATACAATTGATAAATTCAGCGCGACGCTGTCAGGTTCATATCAGCTTGCGCTTGACGGCCAGTACGAGAATGACGGTTTTGGTTCGCTTGCAGTTTCTTACGGATTCTAATAATTTAAAGGAGAAAATAAAATGAAAAAGTTAACCGGATTGATTGCCGCGATGTTTGGGCTGTTCAGCATCCCGGCGTTCGCGGAAGAAGCCGTGCCTGCCATAAGCGCGGGCGATACCGCGTGGGTGCTTATGAGCGCGGCGCTTGTAATGCTTATGACGCCGGCTCTTGGATTTTTTTACGGCGGTATGGTAAGAAAGAAAAACGTTTTAAGTGTTCTTATGAAGGCGTTTATCACACTGGCGGTTATAAGCCTTCAGTGGGTAATAATCGGTTACAGTTTAAGTTTTGGCGAAGGCGGAAAGTTTATCGGCGGATTCCAGCACTTTATGTTAAACGGTGTTGGTCAGGAAGGCAGCAATTACGCTTCCAACATTCCGGGGCTGGCGTTTATGATTTTTCAGGCGATGTTCGCCATAATTACTCCGGCTCTGATCTTCGGAGCTTTTGTTGAAAGGATAAAATTCTCTTCTTTTCTCGTATTTACGGTTCTGTGGTCCACGTTTATCTATGACCCTGTATGCCACTGGGTATGGGGAAAGGGCGGCTGGTTAGGCGCGATGGGCGCGCTTGATTTTGCGGGCGGCACGGTTGTTCACATTAACGCGGGTATCGCGGCTTTGGTTACAGCTCTTGTAATAGGAAAAAGAAAAAATACCGGCACACTTGGGCCAATACCTCACAACATGCCTTTTACGGTGCTTGGCGCGGGGCTTTTATGGTTTGGCTGGTTCGGATTTAACGCGGGTTCCGCGCTTGGTGCTAACGGCCTTGCGGCAAACGCTTTTGTGGTTACAAACACAGCGGCGGCTGCAGCGGCTTTAACATGGGCGGTAATAGAATGGTTCTACAGCGGCAAACCGACAGTGCTTGGCACGGTATCGGGCGCTGTGGCAGGGCTTGTGGCAATAACCCCTGCTTCGGGTTTTGTGGATGTTACCGGCGCGATTCTTATAGGTGTTGCAGTAGCCGGAGTTTGTTTTGTAGCCGTCAGCATAGTAAAAGGGATATTCAAGTATGACGATTCGCTTGACGCGTTTGGAGTTCACGGCGTGGGCGGAATGGTAGGCGCGCTTTTAACAGGTGTACTTGCAAATCCGGCTGTTAACGCGCTTGGTACAGGCACAATGTTCGGCAATCCGAAACAGTTTATGATTCAGCTTATTTCGGTTGTCGCGACAATGGCATACAGTTTTGTGGGAACGTTTATAATCTTCAAGTTAATAGATTTAACCATGGGTGTAAGGATAAAAGAGAAAGACGAAAATATCGGGGTTGACCTGTCCGAGCACAATGAAAGGGCATACACACTGATTGAATAATAAAAGGAGGATGATATGAAACTGATAATAGCGATAATTCAGCCGTACAGGCTGGAAGAAGTTAAGCAGGCGCTTTACAAAAAAGACATAAATCTTATGACTGTAAGCGAAGTGCTTGGGCACGGCAGGCAGATGGGCGTAAACGAAGTTTACCGCGGAATAAGGGAAACAGGAAACCTTCTGCGCAAGCTGCGCCTGGAAATTGCGGTAAATGATAAATTTGTGGAACCGGCTGTTGAAGCGATAGTTGCGGGCGCCAAGACAGGCGAGACAGGCGACGGAAAGATATTTATTCTTCCGCTGGAAGAGTGCGTGAGGATAAGGACGGAAGAAAGAGGAAGTAAGGCAATAGGTTAGTTATTAGAAAAATTAAGCGGCAAAGGGAAAGCTTCTCCTGCTTCACTGCCTCCCTTTGCCGCTGTTTTATTTGTGGGGAAATATAATATATCATATCTTTGCGTCTTCGGTTTATCTTTTATTGCGCATCTTCAATGCCTGATTGGTGCATGTCCTTATTACTCCGCTTCTGCTTAACTGCTTTTTGCTTAATTGGTTGTTGTGTTGTTTGTCTTGGTAGCCGCGCCCTTTAGGGCGGGTAGCTTAAAGGTTTGTTTGGGTTTAGTGTTTATAATGTAGAGGCGTATCATGATACGCCTCGTTTTTATTTATAGCCGTGAGGCGAAGCACAATACCAAATCGTATTTAATGTTATTGTTACTTTGTAGTGGCAGCCATCGGTCTTCATCCCGCGGTGGTTACAATAACAGGAGAATTAATATGTCAAAAGCACTTTGGTGCAAATTTGCGATGGCAAACTAAATTTGCACTCGGCTAATAAAATCCGGAAGAATAAACTGTATTTAATGTTTTTATTATTTCGCCGTGGCAGCTGCGGGTCTTCAGCCCGCATTGTTTGTAAGTTCTTTTTTATCTGTTTTGCCGACCCTCCGAGTTGACGAGTTGCCATTTTTCTACTTTTCCTGTCATTCTGTTAAATGGTATAATCGTTTCTGCAAATCAAACAAAGTAAAAAGGCGGTTATAATATGAAAAAAACATGGTTATTAATTTCAGCTATTTTAATAACGGTGGTTTTTACAGGATGTACGCAGATAAAAGAAGTTTTAAAGGGAGATGTAAATAACCTTAAAGGTTTTATTGTGTACGCGGGGGTTGAAGGGGACGGCAACGGGACTTTTATTTATGCTGTATCGCCGGATGGCAGTGTTAAAAAACGCCTTACAACAGGCGTGCGCAGCGACAATTATCCCGCGGTGTCGCCTGACGGAAAAACTGTGGTGTTTTCGTCAGCGGGAGAGGATTATAAAAACCGTTTATATATAATGAACAGCGACGGAAGTAAAATCCGGCAGATTGCGGCAACAGAAAACGACGCGGAGCTTGCTTCGTGGTCGCCTGACGGACAGCGCATTGCGTTTCTGGACAGGTCTTCCGATCATGTAACTTCTATTTATGTAATTAACAAAAATGGCAAGGGTTTAAAAAAGATAGTTTCCGGATGCGCGCATCACGATGATTATCAATATGTTCCTGAATGGAGCGCCGACGGGAAATACATACTTTATAATAAAATTAACACAGATGATAAAGATAATAATCCGGAGTGTATGTACCTGGTTAATACCGACGGCAGCGGGGAAAAGATATTTGGCGGATGCGAGCAGACCCGCATTGACGGAAATTTCTCGCCTGACGGCACCAAAGTGGTTTATTACATGGAAAAAAAGGAAATGGATTATAACCGATTTGACAATACCGGAATATTTATGATGAACTCTGACGGCACTGGTGAAACATATCTGGCGCCCGGATACAGGCCTGTATGGTCTCCTGACGGCGCGTATATAGCGTATACCGCGGCGGACATTAATTATTCAAACGCAATATTTATAATGTATCCTGACGGTACAGGGCCGGGCATGACAGAAACCGAGCAGAATATGAATGATGATGAGATGGCAGAAGGCGATGCAGTGCCGTTGCAGATTACCTTTGACGCTTCTTACGGCGTGAAAGACCCTGTGTGGTCTCCGGACAGCAAAAAAATTGCCTTTGTGACAGAGACATCGGAAGTTGCCGAAGGCGCGTTATGGGTGGCGGATGTTTCCGGAAATTCGCCGGCAGTCATTTCAAAAAATGTGCTTGGCAGATCCCGCCCAAGCTGGAGATAAAAAACAATAAATAATCTACTATTTGTGTATTGAAAATAATCCAATAGATTATTAACTATACACAAATAGTAGATATGTGATGATTTTACTGCCTTTTTAAAATGTGCTCAATTTGACTATTTTTGTTTATTTAACTATACTTACACATAGAAATCATTACGTTTTTAAAGGGGGAAAATATGAATTTTAAAGTATTGCCGGTTTTTATATCGCTGCTTATATTATTCTCATCCTGTGCTGCGGGCAGGGTTGTAACCGATAAAATAAAAGTTCCCGAAGGATTTACAGTTGAACTATATGCCGATGGCGTTGAAAATGTCCGCGCTATGGCTGCGGGGGATTCCGGGGTTATTTTTGCAGGGTCAATGGGCGCGGGAAAAGTGTATGCGGTGGTTGATAAAGACGGCGATAAAAAAGCGGATGAAACCGTTGTAATTGCGGAAGGGCTGACTATGCCTGTCGGGGTGGCTTTGTATAATGGAGACCTGTATGTTTCCGCGGTAAACAGAATAATCAGATTTAAAAATATTGAAAATACTTTTAGGAACCGGCCGGCGTATGAAGTTATTTATGATAAATTTCCGGATGATCACTGGCATGGATGGAAGTTTATCCGTTTTGGGCCGGATAAGAAGTTATATGTGCCGGTTGGCGCGCCGTGCAACGTGTGCCTTCGCGGGGAGAAAGTTTATTCCTCTATTACACGCATGGATTCTGACGGGAATAATTTTGAGATATTCGCGGAAGGAATCCGGAATACCGTGGGGTTTGACTGGCAGCCGGGAAGCGGCGTGCTGTGGTTTACTGAAAACGGCAGGGATTTGATGGGTGATGATATACCGCCGGATGAACTTAATAAAGCGCCAAAGAAGGGGATGCATTTTGGGTTTCCTTATTATCACGGCAGGGGCATACCTGATCCGGTATATTCTAAAAAGTATTCCGGTAATCTAGTACTTACGGAACCGGAGGCTGAATTCGGCGCGCATACTGCGTCTCTGGGAATGCGGTTTTATACAGGCAAAATGTTTCCCGAAAAATATAAAGATGGGATTTTTGTTGCCCAGCATGGTTCCTGGAACAGAAGCAGCAAGACGGGTTACAGGGTTGTATTTGTGGGTATCAAAGACGGTACAACGCAGAAGCCCGAAGTTTTTGCGGATGGATGGATGAAGGATGAAAAAGTTTATGGCCGCCCTGTTGATATAGAGTTTCTGAAAGACGGGTCAATGCTTGTTTCTGATGATAAAGCCGGCGCAATATACAGAATATCCTACAGCGATTGATTAATTGCTTAAATAAGAAAACCTATTTTTTATTCTTTTCTGCTGTTTTTGTTTATGTTTAATAAATAATTGAACACAGCGGATTTGATTAATTAACCTAAATCAAAAAATGAAGTTTTTGTGTTCTGTATCATAAAACCTTCATTCCTCAAAATAACTTGACATTTATCCCTTAATTGAGTATAAATTTAACAAGCAGTGTTCTACTAATCAGCGCAAAGCAGGGATGCATACTGATTATCGGATTATCAAAACGACAAGGAAGTCGTGTCTTAAACTCAATGCCGAAAACATTTAATGATTTTTAAGCGTTATTTTTCTATCTAAATTTATGGATTTTTATGACAAAAAAGATGAAAAGAGGAACACATATGAGCGGATATCCGGAAAAGCAAGGGCTTTACGACCCGGCGCAGGAAAAAGACGCGTGCGGAGTCGGGTTTATAGTAAATGTGAACGGAGTTAAAACAGCCTCTATTGTTGAAAATGGGCTGCTTATTTTAAAGCGCATGACGCACAGGGGCGCGGTTGGCGCGGACCCAAAAACCGGCGACGGCGCCGGCATTCTTATACAGACCCCGCATGATTTTTTTGTAAAAGCGGCGGCTGCCATTAAAATTAAATTACCCGCGCAGGGCGAATACGGCACAGGGCTTATATTTCTGCCGTTAGATAAAAACTCCGCTGCCGCTGTTAAAAAAGAAGTGGAAAAAGCGGCAAAGGAATGCGGGCAGGAAGTGCTTGGATGGCGCAGTGTGCCTGTCAATGAAGCAATACTTGGGCCTACTGCAAAAGCGTCGCGCCCTGATTTTGTACAGGTCTTTATAAAAAGGTCGGCTGATATAAATAACTCTGAAGATTTTGAAAGAAAACTTTTCCTTATAAGAAAGAAAGCCGAAAATTCCGTCAGGGCTTCTGATATAAAGGACAAGAAAACTTTTTATGTGACAAATTTATCTTGCAGGGTCTTTATATATAAAGGGCTTATGCTGCCGGAAAATGTGGCGGATTTTTTCACCGATTTAAACGACCCGCTTGTTAAAAGTGCCATAGCCCTTGTGCATTCAAGGTATTCCACCAATACTTTCCCAACGTGGGACCTTGCGCAGCCTTTCAGGTACCTGGCGCATAACGGTGAAATTAACACCATCCGCGGCAACGTAAACTGGATGAAGTCGCGCGAAGGTCTTTTTAAAAGTTCTGTGTTCGGCGATGATGTTGAAAGCGTAAAGCCGGTAATCCGCGACGAACAGCAGAGCGATTCCGCATCCATAGACAACGCGTTTGAAACGCTTGTTCAGGGCGGAAGGGTAATGCCGCATTCCATGATGATGCTGGTGCCTGAAGCATGGGAGCATAACAACCTTTTATCCAATTCCGTAAGAAGTTTTTACAAATATCACGCGTGTTTTATGGAACCGTGGGACGGCCCCGCAGCGCTTGCCTTTACCGACGGCGTAAGGATTGGGGCGGTATTGGACAGAAACGGCCTGCGCCCTTCGCGTTACATAGAGACAAATGACGGCACGGTAATATTGTCTTCGGAAACCGGAGTGATAGATGTTGCGCCGTCGCAGATAAAACATTCCGGCAGGCTGGAACCCGGGAAAATATTTTTTATAGATACGCAAAGGCAGAGGATTATAGAAGACTATGAAATAAAAAAAGAAATAGCCATGCGCGCGCCTTACAGGCAGTGGAGAAAAGAACAGCTTGTATATCTTGAAGACCTGCCAAAGGCTGATGTTAAACAGGAAGACCCTGAATTTTTTATAAACAGGCTGAAAGCATTCGGCTATACAAGGGAAGACGTAAAAGAAATATTAAAGCCGATGGCAAATGACGGCAAAGAACCCATTGGCTCCATGGGCAATGACACGCCGCCTTCCGTGCTGTCGGAAAAACCCAAAATGCTTTACACGTATTTCAAGCAGCTTTTCGCGCAGGTTACAAATCCGCCCATTGATTCTGAAAGGGAAGATATTGTAATGAGCCTGCGCAGTTTTTTAGGGCCGCGCCAGAACCTGTTTGAAGAGACAGAACTTCACACCCATAAACTTCAGGTAAGGGAACCCATTCTTACCAATGAAGAACTTGCCGCGATAAAAAACATTACGGCCAGCGGTTTTAAAACCAAAACAATAACGCTGCTTTACATGCCGGGTGACACTAAACGTTTTATAGAAGCGCTTGACAGGGTTTGTAATGAAGCGGTAAAAGCGGCGCAGAACGGTTATTCCATACTGATATTAAGCGACCGCGGCGTGACTGATGAATACGCAGCAATTCCGGCGCTTTTAGCGCTTGGGGCCGTGCATCAGGAACTGGTAAAGCGCTCTTTAAGGACGCATACAAGTATAATTATGGAAACCGCCGAACCAAGGGAAGTGCACCATTTCTGTGTGCTGTTTGGTTTTGGCGCGGGGCTTGTAAACCCTTATATGGCTTATGACGCCATTAAGTATATGCATGATAAGGGCGAATTAAGCTGCGGTTATGATGATGCTGTTTCCCATTACCGCAAAGCGTGCAATAAAGGTATTTTAAAAGTAATGTCTAAAATGGGAATTTCCACCATTCAAAGCTACAGGGGCGCGCAGATATTTGAAGCGCTTGGAATTGCAAAAGAGGTAATGGACAGGTGTTTTAAAGGCGCGGCATCAAGGGTGGAAGGCGTCGGGTTTGCCGAGATTGCAAAAGAACGAGAGATGATGCACAAAGAGGCGTTTGCCGACATTCTGGATAAGGACGTGCTTTTGGAATCCGGCGGAATATACCAGTGGAAAAAAGACGGCGAGTATCATATGTGGAACCCGGATACAATTTCCGCGCTTCAGGATGCTGTAAGAACAAACAGTTATGAAAAGTATAAAGCGTTTGCATCGCTTGTAAACAATCAGGCAGGGCATGCCGCCACTTTTAGGGGGCTTTTAAAATTTAAAAAGACAGAAGCTATTCCTGTTGAGCAGGTGGAAACAGAAGACGAAATAATAAAAAGGTTTGTAACCGGCGCGATGAGCTTTGGTTCCATCTCCGGGCCCGCGCACCACACCATGGCAATTGCCATGAACAAACTTGGTGCGAAATCTAACACGGGTGAAGGCGGCGAAGATTCCGCAAGGTTTACGCCTTACCCCAACGGGGATTCCGCAAGAAGCGCGATAAAACAGGTGGCATCGGGAAGGTTTGGGGTAAATATAAATTACCTTACAAACGCCGATGAGATTCAGATAAAAATAGCGCAGGGCGCGAAACCCGGCGAAGGCGGGCAGCTTCCCGGCCATAAAGTAAGCGAAATTATCGCGCGCACGCGTTACACCACGCCGGGGGTCACTTTAATTTCGCCCCCGCCGCATCACGATATATATTCAATAGAAGATTTAAAGCAGCTGATATTTGACTTAAAGAACGCAAACCCGCGCGCGCGCATAAGCGTAAAGCTTGTCTCTGAAATAGGAATAGGGACGGTTGCGGCAGGCGTGGCAAAAGGTTTTGCCGACATGATACTTATTTCCGGCGGCGACGGCGGCACAGGCGCGTCCCCGAAGACTTCCATAATGAATGCCGGGCTGCCGTGGGAACTTGGGCTGTCAGAAACGCACCAGACGCTGGTGCTGAATAATTTAAGGACAAGGGTAAGGCTGCAGGCGGACGGGCAGATGAGGACAGGCAAAGACTTAGCCGTAGCTGCTTGCCTTGGCGCGGAAGAGTACGGGTTTGGAACAGCCGCGCTTATAACAATGGGTTGCGTAATGCTGCGCCACTGCCACCTGAATAACTGCGCGCTGGGCGTGGCAACACAGGAAGATATTCTAAGCAAAAGGTTTGCGGGGCGCCCGGAATATATAGTAAATTTCATGCGGTTTGTGGCAAAAGATTTAAGGGAAATAATGGCATCACTTGGCGTTAAAAATTTAAATGAACTTGTGGGCAGGTCTGACCTTTTAGAAACTGACACGGCCATACTTCCGTGGAAAGCAAAGAATATTGATTTTTCAAAGATTCTTTACAAACCTGATTCCAAAGGTGAACCGCTGTACTGCACAAAAACACAGAAACACGAAATTGAAGATGTGCTGGACCTGCAGCTTATAAAAGAAGCCGCGCCTGCGTTTGAAAAAAAGGAACGCGTAAGGATAGAAAAAATAATCAGCAATAAGGACCGCGCTGCCGGCACAATGCTATCCGGCGAAGTGTGCAGAAAGTTCGGCGAAGAATACCTGCCGGAAGATACAATCTGGTGTAAGTTTAAAGGGGCCGCGGGGCAGAGCTTTGGCGCTTTTCTTGCCGGCGGCATTACTTTTGAACTTGAAGGTATGGCAAACGATTACACGGGTAAAGGGCTTTCCGGCGGAAGAATAATAGTTTATCCGGGTAAAAAGTCGCTGTTTAACGCCGAAGAAAACGTGATTATGGGAAACACTTCATTTTACGGCGCCACATCCGGCGAGGCTTATATAAACGGCACAGCCGGGGAACGGTTCTGCATAAGAAACTCCGGCATCTACGCGGTTGTTGAAGGCACGGGAGACCACGGCTGCGAATACATGACAGGCGGCAGGGTTGTTATTATCGGCAATACCGGCAGGAATTTTGCCGCGGGTATGTCGGGCGGAATCGCGTATGTGTATAATAATGATGTTAATTTTGAACAAAAATGCAATATGAGCATGGTGGAATTTGACGCTATGGATAAAGAGGATATTGATACGGTTTATGACATGCTGTCGTCGCATGTGAAATTTACCGGCAGTACAGCGGCAAAAGAAATACTCTCTGATTTTCAGCAGAATATAAAAAGATTTATAAAGGTAATACCGTCAGAGTACAAAAAAGTCATGGCCGTCAGGGCGCAAAGCCTTGCGTCTAAAGAAGCGGAGGTATAACCATGGGAAATCCTTCTGGTTTTCTTAAGTTAAAAAGGGAAGCGTTAAAATACAGGCCGGTATGCGAAAGGGTAAAAGATTACGCCGAAGTGGCGGTGCCCAAATCGGATGAACAAGTAAGCGAGCAGGCGTCCCGCTGTATGGATTGCGGCACGCCGTTTTGCCATTGGGCATGCCCGCTTAGCAATCTGGTACCGGAATGGAATGACCATGCGTACAGAAACCGTTGGAAAGGCGCGTTTATTCTTCTGGATGAAACAAACGTGCTTCCGGAAGTGACGGGAAGGGTATGCCCGGCTTTATGCGAAGCTGCCTGCGTGCTTGGGGTAAATGACAGCGCGGTAACTATAAGGGACAACGAACTTGCAATAATTGAAAAAGCATTTAAGGATGGTTACATAAAGGCCAGAAAAAATATAAAACGCACCGGAAAAAAAGCGGCGGTTATAGGCTCCGGGCCGGCGGGAATATCCGCGGCTTATCACTTAAACAGGGCGGGGCACAGCGTGACCGTTTATGAAAAAGAAGACAGGCCGGGCGGTTTCATGCGCTACGGCATTCCGGATTTTAAGCTTGAAAAAACCATAATAGACCGCAGGCTTAACCTTCTTAAGGAAGAAGGGATTGTTTTTAAAAACGGAATTAACGCGGGTGTTGATATTAAGGCGGAAGAACTTTTAAAAAACTATGACGCAATCTGCGTGTCAACAGGGTGCAGAAAAGAACGCGACCTTGCAATTCCCGGAAGGGAACTTGCCGGCATACATCAGGCGGTTGCGTATTTAAAACAGTCCAATATGAGGGTGGCAAAAGATGCCATAACAGAAGATATAATTTTTGCGGAAGGTAAAAAAGTGGTGGTAATAGGCGGCGGGGACACGGGCGCAGACTGTGTGGGTACGGCAAACAGGCAGGGAGCGTCGTGCGTAATACAGATAGAGATAATGCCAAAACCTCCGGAAACAAGGCCTGAAAATCAGCCATGGCCCAAGTACCCGATGATATTTAAAACTTCCACCAGCCACGAAGAAGGTTCCGATAGAAAGTGGTCTGTGCTGACAAAAAGTTTTACCGGAGAAAACGGCAGGGTAAAATCAATAAAGTGTGTTCAGGTTTTATTCAGTGATGGAAAGTTTAATGAAATCGCGGGTTCTGAATTTGAAATACAGGCGGACCTGGTGCTGCTGGCAATGGGTTTCACAGGCCCGGTAAAAGAAGGGCTGCTTGAAGGGCTTGGCGTGGAACTTGACGCCAGGGGTAATGTGAAAAAGGGTGAAAATTCAATGACATCTGTTAATAAAGTGTTTTCCGCGGGCGACGTATCGCGCGGCCCGTCGCTTATTGTATGGGCGATAGCCGAAGGCAAAAAAACCGCGGAGGATATGGACAGGTATCTGAAAAAATAAGCATAAGCGTTTTAAGCAATTAAGCTATAGCGGAAAAATAAGCATAAGCTTCCTATAGCTTAATCCTCTATGTTTAAATCTTTCGCTTATGCTTAACTGCCTATCTGCTTATTGCTTAATTTGTTATTTTT
This sequence comes from Candidatus Goldiibacteriota bacterium HGW-Goldbacteria-1, assembly GCA_002839855.1. Lineage (NCBI taxonomy): Bacteria > Candidatus Goldiibacteriota > Candidatus Goldiibacteriota bacterium HGW-Goldbacteria-1. The sequence goes on along the minus strand of PGYV01000001.1, from coordinate 84,857 downwards.
GTTATAATCACCTTATTGTACAAATGGGGGCATTTAGTACAAGGAGAGTTACAAAATGAAGAAGGTAGTAATTACAGGGGGAACAGGTTTTATAGGAAATAGTTTAGCCCACCGCCTTATTAAAAAAGGGTATGAAGTAATTGGTGTCAGCAGGGATCCCTTTAATAAAACAAGCGCGGATCGGCATATACGCTATGTGCCCTGGGAAGAGATGCGTTTTGAAATAGAGGGAGCTGAAGCCGTTATAAATCTGGCAGGCGCGCCTATAATTAAATTTCCGCTTAACAGCGCGAATAAAAAATCAATCATTGAAAGCAGGCTGGATGCCGGCGAAGCTGTTACGTTTGCCGTGAAAAAAGCGGAAAAAAAACCAAAAGTGGTGATACAGGCTTCTGCAGTTGGTTTTTATGGTTCCGCGGGCAATGAAACCCTTGATGAAAACTCACCAAAAGGCACAGGTTTTCTGTCGGACTTATGCCGGCGCTGGGAAGAATCAACAGCTTTGGTTGAAAGGATGGGCGTAAGGCGTTGTATAATAAGGACAGGAATAGTGCTTGGGCACGGCGGCTTTTTAAATGCCATGTCCCTGCCTTTTAAATTTTTTGCCGGGGGCGCAATCGGCAGCGGCAGGCAGTACCATTCATGGATTCACGTAAAAGACGAAATACACGCCATAATACATTTAATAGAAAATCAGAACACATCCGGTATTTATAATCTAACCGCGCCGGAACCTGTTACCAACCTTGAATTTTCAAAATTACTGGGCAAGGTTTTAGGAAGGCCGTCTTTTTTCCGCAAACCGGAGTTTCTGGTAAAGATGATTGCAGGTGAACTTGCCAAAGAAGTGCTGCTGGCAGGGCAAAAAGCATATCCAAAAAGGCTGCTTGAAGCAGGTTTTAAGTTTGGTTTCCCCGGCCTTGAATTTGCCCTTAAGGAAATTTATAAAAAGAAATAATAAAAATAGTATATTCTGGGGCTTCAATAGTCTGTTATAATTTTAATATGTCAGAAAAGGGAACGTTATAAAAACGAATATAAGGGGAAACCGCTGGATTATGAAAAAATCAGCTTTTAAAATCGCGGCTGTTTACTTTCTGTTTGGAATTCTGTGGATATTTTTTTCTGATAAAACATTATCGCTGTTTATGCATACAACTGACGCGTACGCGTTTGCGCAGACTGTTAAAGGATGGGTGTACGTCTTTATTACCGCGGCGCTTGTATATTCAATGGTAAGCGTACATTTGGGGTCGATTGAAAAGGCGGAGAAAGAATTAAGGGAAAATTACAGGAAACTTCAGGAATATGACAAAATGAAGACAAATTTTATCGCTATAATATCTCATGAAATGCGCACCCCCATAGCTATTATTAAAGGTTATTCCTCGTTTTTAAAAAAGAAGAATTCTGAAAACCTGACGCAGGAACAGAAAGAATTTGTGGATGCCATAAATGAAAATACGGAAAGGCTTCGGCTTATTGTTCATGACCTGTCGGATATGGAAAAAATTAGAGCGGGTGTAATTCAGATAGATAAAGTACGTTTAAATGTCGCGGATTTCATAAACAGCAGGATTGAAGAGTTTAAGTATAATGCCGGTCAAAACGGCGTAAGTTTTGAACCGTCTGCCGAGGGTGAAGATTTATCCGCGAATGCGGATCCGGACAGGCTGTCCCAGGCGCTGCTGAATATTATGAGTAATGCCGTTAAATTTTCAGAGCCCGGAAGCGTGGTGCGGACGCATGTGGCCAAGTTTAAAGGCAATGATAACATTATTCCTGCTGAAATAAGAGATTCACTTGACGCTGCAAAAGAATATATTCTGGTATCTGTGACAGACCGCGGGGAAGGGATACCTGAAAAAGAGCGTAAAAAGGTATTTGAGGAATTTTACCAGTCTGAAAGCCACCTTACAAGAAAGCATCAGGGGGCGGGTGTGGGGCTGTTTATAGCGGCAAAGATTATGGAATTTCACGGCGGAAAAATATGGGCCGAATCCGGCGACGGCGGTACCGGGGCTAAAATAAGCTTTGTAATTCCTGCAGGGGATTAATACTGCCAAAACAGGACATTTCTATTTTGCAAAGCCGTGTAAATTAAAACCCTGCTTTGAAGCCGGGTTTAATAAAAAAGCGTTGTTGTTTAAGAAATACAAAAAAAACGGAAATTTGCCGCAGATTAGTAAAGGCCGGCGAAGCATAAGTGAAGAGAAGACAGAAAATTAATTATAAGCAATGCGGAGCATCCAAGCCGTCCTTCCGTCCCTCCGGATTTTTTGCTGCCTTTAAAAACCTTGTTTTTTACCCTCTTTTTTTCTATAATACACCTATTGTTTAAAATCATGTATTTTATATATTCAGGAGGCTATTGGTATGGCAAAAAGCGCGAAATCAAAAGTACACAGGTCGGAACTTCAGCTTGAAAGGATGAAATACAAACCGGAGCTTCCCGCGATATTAAAGGGAAAGCCGGCTATGATAAAGGCGGTTTTAGGAAAGGCAACTGAATCAATTTCCGACAAAGAAACCGTAAAAAATCTTTTTGACCATGTTTATGGCGGGCCCATTGTGACATTCGGCAAAGGTGCAAATAAAACTGTCCGCAAAAGTGCTGTTAAAATCGGCGTTGTGTTATCCGGCGGGCAGGCGCCCGGCGGCCATAACGTTATCGCGGGGCTGTTTGACGGGCTTAAAAAAGCAAATAAAAGCAACCGGCTTATCGGTTTTCTTGGCGGGCCTTCAGGATTAATTGAAAATAAGTTTATGGAAATCACGTCATCCCTTATGGATAATTACAGGAACACCGGCGGATTTGACATGATACAGTCGGGCAGGACAAAAATAGAAACACCGGAACAGTTTGAAGCCACAAAGAACGGCCTTTTAAAGAATAAAATTGACGCGCTTGTTGTAGTGGGCGGCGATGACAGCAATACAAACGCGGCGCTGCTTGCGGAATATTTTAAAAAAGAAAACGCGCCCATAAACGTTATAGGCGTGCCCAAGACTATTGACGGGGATTTAAAAAACAAGCAGATAGAAACATCATTTGGTTTTGATACGGCAACAAAAATATACTCGGAACTTGTGGGTAATATCTGCCGCGACGTAAATTCCGCAAGAAAGTACTGGCATTTTGTACGCCTTATGGGAAGAAGCGCATCGCACATCACCCTTGAAGTCGCGTTGAAAACCCAGCCTAATATAACCCTTATCGGCGAAGAGGTGCTTGCTAAAAATATGACCCTTGCCAAAGTGGTTGAAGACATAGCAAAAATAGTTTCCGCAAGGGCGGCCAAAGGAAAAAGCTTCGGCGTTGTGCTTGTACCCGAAGGGCTTATAGAATTTATTCCGGAAGTTAAAAAACTTATTTCCGCGTTAAATGACGTACTTGCCGACAATGAAGAAGCGCTTTCCAAAATGGCTTCAATTGTGGAGAAAAAACAGTTCGTTTACACAAAACTGCCGGAACAGCTTGCGGCGCTGATGAAGTCGCTGCCGGATGGTATTGAATCGCAGCTTATGCTTGACCGCGATCCGCACGGAAACGTGGCGGTATCCCAGATAGAAACAGAAAAACTTTTAATAGATATGGTCGCAAGAAAGTTAAAAGAATTAAAAGAAAAAGGCGAATATAAAGGCAAGTTTTCCGCAATAACGCACTTTTTTGGATACGAAGGCCGCTGCGGAGCGCCTTCCAACTTTGACACCAACTATTGCTACGCGCTTGGTTACAACGCCGTGTTTCTTGCGTTAAACGGAATGACAGGCTACCTTTCGTCCGTCAGGAACCTTACAAAGAAATCCTCGCAATGGATATGCGGCGGTATTCCGCTTACCATGATGATGAACATAGAAAGAAGAAAAGGTAAAGAAAAACCCGTTATTCAGAAAGCGCTGGTTGAATTAAACGCGGCGCCCTTTAAATACCTTGTAAAAAACAGGGACAATTGGGCAATGACGGAAAGCTATCTTTTCCCCGGCCCCATACAGTATTTTGGCCCTTCAGCTGTAATGGATATGACAACAAAGACACTGGCTTTAGAGCAGGGGAAGAAGTAAGGAAGTCAGATGCTTGGATGGTTGGATGCTTGGAAGGTTAGATGCTTGGATGGTTGGTTTAGATCTGGTAGGCGCACCCTTTAGGGTGCGGCAGTTGGATTTAAAATAAGCAATTAAGCATAAGGCAGTTAAGCAGAAGCGTAACCGCAAAAGCGGTTTAATAGTTGTATTTTGTTTTTTAAAGTAGAGACGCAATATATTGCGTCTTGATTTAATGTTGGAAGACGCGGATTTTTAACCCGCGGCAGTTATCTAAGCTTTGGTAGGCGCGCCCTTTAGGGTGCGGCAGTTGGATTTAAAATAAGCAATTAAGCATAAAGCAGTTAGGCAGAAGCGTAACCGCAAAAGTGGTTTAATATTTGTATTTTGTTTTTTAAAGTAGAGACGCAACATGTTGCGTCCAGTTTTTAATGTTGGCAGACGCGGGTCTTTAACCCGCAATATTTTAACTGAATTTCAAAGGGGAGACAAATGGCTGCGAAAAAAGCAAAGAAAGCCGTCAAAAAAGTTTTTAAGGCAAAACCTGAAAAGAAAAAGTCAAATTTAGGAACGTACATTCTTTTTGCGGTTGTTGTCCTTATTGCTTTGTTTCTTAGGACAAAGTCCGCGGACTGGACCAATGACAGGCAGTTTCACCCTGACGAGCGCTGGATAGTTTCCAATGCGGTGCCTTCTTTGTCATACCCGGGCAAACCTATCGGCTTGCAGTACGGCTCCCTTCCTTTATATATACTGGCGGCAAGAAAGGATATGATTAATTTTTTCCACAGCAAAGGGCTTATAAAAGACATGAATAAAGCCTTAATCGGCGGTGCAAGAAAACTTTCCGGCCTTGTGGATACCGGCACGCTTATTTTCATTTTCTTCACGGCTCTTATTCTATTTGGCCCAAAGATAGCGCTGCTGTCATCGGTGCTGCTGGCGTTTACCGTACTGCATATTCACGCGGGGCATTTCTTTACCGTTGATACTTTTGTCACTTTTTTTGTGGCGGGTACAATATACTTTTCGGCGCGTATTTATAAAAAGGGAACCCTTGTAAATTACATTCTGGCCGCGGTGTTTTACGGCGCGGCGCTTGCATCCAAAACAGCCGCAATGCCGGTAGGCCTGGTTATTTTTACCGCGCATCTGCTGTACTTCTTCTCGCTTAAAGCAAAAACCAGGGCTGAATCCGAAAGAAAAAAAGAAGCGTGGATAAATATGACGTGGGCGGTGCTTATTACCGCGGTTGCTTTCTTTGTTTTTATGCCATACGCGATACTGGACTTTAATAAATTTACCGGCGATCAGAATTACCAGAAAAATATTCTTGTGACAGGGGAAGGGGATGTCCCGTATAACAGGCAATACAGAAACACCACCCCGTACCTTTACCAGATAAATAACCTTGTAAAATATACTATGGGAATACCATACGGAACCGCGGCTTTAATAGCGTTATTATTTTATGTCTTTATGTTCTTTAAGAACCTGATCAAACACGGGCAGATAAAAGATAAGGACACGCTGCTGATACTTGCGTGGGTGGTGCCGTTCTTCCTTATTATAGGGATGTCATTTGCCAAGTTTAACAGGTATTTAATACCAATGACTCCGTTTCTTGCCATACTTACGGCCAAGTTTTTGTATGACCTGTATGAGAAAACAAAATTTAAAAAGTCCGCGCTTGTTATAAGGTATGTTGTTGTCGCGGGCGCTGTTTTTTACGGCCTTGCTTTTATGAATATTTACAATCAGAAGCATACATGGGTGCAGGCGTCAGAATGGTTTTACCGGGATGTACCCGCTGTGGACAACACCGTAAATCCGCCTAAACAGACAACAGTATTAAATGAAATGTGGGGCGATGACCTTCCCACATACGCGGCAAACGGACACCCCGGAATGTACCGCGGGCTGCACTGGGCGCTTCAGGAACCTGACACTACATGGAAATATGAAGAACTGTCGTCAAAACTTTCGCAGTCAGATTATGTTGTAATGGCTGACAGAAGGGCAAAAGGCACTTATTTAAGGCTGCCGCAGAAATACCCCATTAACTATTTTTACTACACCACAATGCTTTCAAATCCTGAAAAACTTGGGTTTAAACTTGCTTATGAAAAAGCCGTTTACCCGTCGCTTTTTGGAATAGATATAATAGATGACAAATCGGACGAATCTTTTCAGCTTTATGACCATCCGCATGTTCATGTTTTTAAAAATGAAGCGTACCTTTCAAAAGAGCAGTTAAGGGAACTGATAATAAAAGGCGAAAGCGAAGTTAAGGCGAAATTTGGGGCGCAGCAGAGTTTTAAAAAAGAAAAAGGAGCGTTTAATGCCAATATTGGAAAAGTGAGGGATATTATCACGCCTGTAATGCCGTATCTTTCGGTGTTTTTATGGTATGTGCTGATACAGGTGCTTGCGCTGATTATATGGCCTATGCATTCAAAAGTTTTTGGCAGTTTAAAAGATAAGGGCTATGGGCTTGCTAAAATATCAGGGCTTTTTGTTTTTACATGGATTAATTGGATTATGGTATCTGCAAAGGTATGGAATTTTTACCAGATAAATCTCTGGATTCTGCTTTTTGCGGCAGCGGCGCTTTCTATATGGTACACATTAAAAAACAGAAAAGAAACGGCTGAATTCTATTCCGCAAACAGGCAGCATATAATTCTTACTGAAACCCTTTTCCTTGCCGCTTATATGCTTTTTGTGATTGTTAAATTATGGACTCCTGATATTCATAATGTACCGGGGCATGGCTACAACGGCGGCGGCGAACCGATGGGAATGGCTTATCTGTCCGCCATTTTTAACGGCGTGACTTTCCCGCCTATGGACCCGTGGCTTTCCGGATACACGCTTAATTATTATTACTGGGGGCAGCTGATGCTGGCCACCGCTTCCAAACTGCTTGGTATCTTCCCAAGGGTGACATATAACCTGTCGCTTTCAATACTGTTCGCGCTTTCTTTTATTGCGGCTTTTTCGCTTGCTTACAGCATGACGGGCAAACGCCGTTTTGGGATTTTTGGCGGGCTGCTTTTAGCCTGCGCGGGAAATTTTCACACGCTTGAATTCATTTTTAATGCGGTGGTTTCCGCGGGAAATTTGCTTAGGATACCTTCTTTAATTTCAAGGTTTCAGTTTATCTGGGACCCCACAAGAATTTACCCGTCACCCGCAATAACAGAAGTGCCGTTTTTCAGCTACCTTTACGGCGACCTGCACGCTCATAACATAGTAATACCTGTCACTGTCCTTGCAATTGCGCTTTTATTCGCGCTGTTTAAAAACGCGGAAAAGGGCGGCGGCATAATGTCCGCGCTGGGCGATAATTACCCTCAGCGCGTTATTATGGCATTTATGCTGGCTTTGACCCTTGGCGGAATGCTGACGATTAATACATGGAATTTTCCGCCTGTGTTTCTTCTTTACGGGCTGGTTTTCGCGGCGGTTTCTGTGTATTACCTTATAAGTGTTTATAACGTAAAAAGAAACAGGCCCGGCATTAAACCGGCTGTTTATGAATTGTTAAAAGTAACGGTTGTGCTTATAATTATAGCCGGTTTTTCTTATCTGTTATACCTGCCGTTCCATTCGGCTTTTCAGTCGCCGTATAACAGCGGGCCTAAGTTTATAAGCAAACCGGAACGTGCCACTTTTTACCAGATGTTTAAATACTTCTCCGTATTTTTTGTTGTAATATGCGCGTATTCGCTTTACGTGATATACGCCGGCGGGGCTAAAATAGCAGAAATTTCCGGCGCGTTAAAGATTAAAAAATGGAGTTTTAAAAAAGCCGGCGGCAACGTGTCAAAGATTTTGGAAAAAATCTTTGACAGTGAAGAGGTATCAGTGCCTTTTACACTGGCGCTTGTAATAGCGGCTGCTGCCGCGGCCTTGTCGTTTTTTTTACAACCCACATTCGGCCCGCTTTTGATAATGATGGCTGTAATGGCGTGGAGGTTATTTGAAACTAAAGACACGGCGGAACGGTTTTCCTTAATGGCTGTTTTCCTGGCCCTTGGAATCGTGCTGGGTACGGAAATCCTTTATGTGGCAGACGGCAGAATGAACACGGTATTCAAATTTTATATGGTGGCGTGGACAATGCTTGCAGTGGCAGTGCCTCAGCTGTTTAACGTGGTTTACAGCCGGAACGTTAAACATTTTAAATTCAGCCCAAAATCCGTGCTTTTAAGTTCTTCTTCCGCATTCGTTTTTCTTGCTGTGTCATTTGCCCTTTATTTTATTGACTTTAAAAACGGCGGAAATCTTTTTGAAACATTCTTTATCCTGACGGTAATATTCTCCGGGGCCGCGCTTGCGGTTTTAAGGAATAAAGCCGGCAAGTTTATCCTTATGGGCGGTTTTATTTTTATAATGCTGCCGGCGGTCCTGTACCCGATAATGGGGTCCGCGATAAAGATGAGCATTTGCAATATAGAGGTGAAAGAAGCTTATAAACATCCGCGTATAGACGGCCTTGCTTTTATGGAAAAACTTGAAAGAAGGCCGGGCGCTGATATGGATTATGATAAATTTGATTATAAAGCCATAGACTGGATCAATAAAAATCTGAATAAGATAGAGCCCGTTTTAGAAGCTCCGGGAGAACGTATGTACAGCGGAGCGTCCAGGCTGTCAATTTACACAGGCATACCCACGCTTGTGGGCTGGGGATACCAGGTATCCCAGCAGAGCGGAAGGGGAACCCAGGTAAATGAAAGGAACAATGACGCGGCATTTATATACAGGACAAATGACATTAACGCCGCGCTTGAAAAGATTAAAAAATACGGCATACGCTATGTTTATGTGGGAAATATAGAACGCGGCCTTTACCCTGATTACCTTGGGAAGTTCAATATGATGGGAGAAGCCGTTTACCGTAATGAAATGTCCGCGCTGTATAAAATAAATTACTGATACAAATACGTAAGAGGCAATGATGTTCAATGAAATAAAAAGCGCGGTAATTTCCGCCGATATATGGCTTTTCAGAATAATTAATTCAGGGCTGTATAATAAATATCTTGCCGAAGCAATGAAATACGCGGCTAATGACGTATTTCTTGTTATTGTTGCGGCGGCAGGCTTTTTTATTCTGTTTAAAAAATGGGACAGGCGCGCAAAAGTAAATGCGGCTTTTTCCATGTGGGCGTTAATTATAACCAACGTCATAAGTTCCAGGCTGTTAAAGCCGCTGTTTGGAAGAAAGAGGCCTGTTGCGGAACTTTCTGATGTAAATTTTCTTGTGGAAATGAGGCGGCTTGGGCTGGCGTTTCCTTCAACGCACACCGCTATGGCGGCAGCCCTTGCGGCGGCATTGTGGGAATACAAAACCGCAAGGCCGTATCTGGCGCTGTTTGTGTTTTTCACGGCTTTTTTCTGCGTTTACACCGGCGGGCACTATCCGCTTGATACAGCTGCCGGGTTTTTGCTGGGTATCATTACAGGCAGAGCAGCTGTTTATATAAAAAGACTATACTTAAAACGGAGACAAGATGAAGAATAAACTGACACTTAAAGTAATCGTGTTTTTCTTTGCTGCGGCAGTATCCCTGCAGGCGTCGGGTAATATTGACACCGGTGTAAAAACTGAAGATGCGCTGGTAAATGTGCTGTGCTATCACAGGTTTGAAGAGCGCAAAATTACCGACCCAAAAAAGAAAGTATTCGGGGATATTTATTATATTTCTCCTGATATGTTTGAAGAACACCTTAAATACCTTAAAGAAAATAAATATAACGTGATTTCCATGTCTGAATACGTGAAATATGTTGAAAAAGGAAAAAACCCGCCCGCAAAGACCGTTGTAATTACTATTGATGACGGATACAGAAGCATTTATGAAAAAGCTTACCCGCTTTTAAAAAAATATGGTTATACCGCAACCACGTATCTGTATAACCATTTTCTGCCCGGCGGAAAAAACGCGCTTAATGTGGCGCAGATAAAAGAGATGGCCGCGGATGGTTTTGAATTCGGCAGCCACAGCGCCACGCATCCGATTCTTTCCTTAAAACAGAAAACAAGGAAAGGCAAAAAGTATTTAATGGATGACAAAGAGTACCTTGGATTCCTTGAAAATGAAATTTTAGGTTCAAAGAAATACCTTGAAGATAAGACCGGGCTTGTAATGGATACAATTGCATACCCTTACGGCGCCTACTCGGAAGAGGTAATTGCTTTTGTCAAAAAGGCAGGCTACAAGGCGGGTTTTTCCGTTGTACCTTCATACAACACGGCTGAAACCGATAAATACGCTTTAAAACGCACAATGCTCTACAACAATTCGGACATTGAAAAATTTAAAAAGATATTTGAAAAAAAACAGATAAAGGTAAAATCTGTTTATCCTCCTGATTCCGCCATTATAGAAGAACGTATACCTGTAATAAAAGCGGAACTGGCGGAGGACGCGGGCATTAACACAGCCACAATAAAATTTATGATGGGAAGGGTTGTATTAAAGGATTCGGTTTACAACCCCGATACCAAAATGTTAACATATGAATACTCCACAAAAATGACGCGCGGCACGCATGAAGTAAGGGTTATAGCCAAAGATGATAAGGGCGGGGATTACGAGTACGCCTGGATGTTTATAATAGGAAAGCACGTTGATCCGGAACTTTTAAAGAAAAAGACTGAAAAAAAACAGGTTAAGGAAGTGGAAAACAATGGATAAGAACAGGCACTTAGACGCGGATTTAAGGGAAAAACTTATATTTGGGCTTGATGTTGATGATATGGCAGAAGCGTATAATCTTATTGATAAAATGGCGCCATATATCAAATATTATAAAGTCGGCCTGCAGCTTATAACCAAAGACGGCCCGCGCCTTGTAAGCACTTTAAAACGCAAAGGGTTAAAGGTTTTTTATGATGCCAAGTTTTTTGACATACCGCAGACTGTATATAACGCGTGTTATGAAGCGGCTCGTTATGGGGTAAATATGGTAAATGTGCACGCGCTTGGCGGAGAAAAAATGATAAGCTACGCCAAGGAAGCCATTATGAAATCATCGGATAAAATGAAACTTGACCCTCCGCTTCTTCTGGCGGTAACGGTGCTTACCAGTTTTGACAACAGAAGCCTTAAAGCTTCCGTTAAAACAGCGCTTGATGTAAAAAAGATGGTGCTTGCGCTCGCCAAATCCGCCAAAAAAGCGGGTGCGGACGGCGTGGTGTGTTCGCCGCATGAGATAAAAATGTTAAGAAAAGAACTTGGGCCGGATTTTGTTATAGTGACGCCTGGCATCAGAACAGGAAAGATAAGCAAGGATGACCAGAAAAGGATTATGACGCCAAAGGACGCGATTGCCGCGGGTTCGGATTATATTGTTGTTGCAAGGCCTATATTAAAAGCGGATGACAGGGTGCTGGCTGTGGAAAATATCCTAAAAGAGATAAAGGAAGGTAGCGACAATGCAAAAAGAAGAAAAAATTCTTGAGGTTTTCAGAAAAGCAAACGCTCTTTTGGTGGGGCATTTTATGCTTACGTCAGGAAAACACAGCAATATTTACCTGGAAAAATTTACGGTGCTGCAGCAGCCAAAGCCGACGGAATATCTGTGCAAACAGATAGCCGCGCATTTTAAGAAACATAAAATTGATGTTGTCGTGGGAGCCGCCATAGGGGGGATAATACTTTCCTATGAAACAGCAAGGCAGCTTGGCGTGCGCGGAATTTTTATGGAAAGGGAAGAAGGCAAACTTAAGCTGCGCCGCGGGTTTGATATTGCGGAAGGCGAAAGGGTGCTTATTGTGGAAGATATTGTTACAACCGGCGGTTCTGTTCAGGAAATAATAGCGGAGCTTAAGGAAAATTATAAGTGTGAAATAGCAGGCACAGGGCTTTTAATTGACAGAAGCGGTAAAAACATAAACTTTGGCGAAGGAGAAACATTTGCCCTTGCGCACATGGATATAACCACTTATGAGGAAAAAGAGTGCCCTATGTGTAAAAAAGGCATGCCTATCACCAAACGCGGAAGCAGAAATACAAAGAAGTAACCGGAGGCTATATGTACTGTTATAAGTGCAACGGGAAGATAAATTCTGACCACATATTTTGTCCGCATTGCGGAGTAAAAGTAAAATCTGAACCCATTGTTATAACAGAAGTATATAAAGTGAAAGAAAAGGCTGAAAAAAAGCCTGAAGAGTCAAAACTTAAAATTGAAAAAACTGAATTACCGGCTGTCAAAGTAGTACCTGCCAGACGCTTATTACCTGCTGTGTTTTCTGCAGCCACAAAACAACGTGAATTAAAACAGCCGGCAATAACGCAGGCGGATGTAAATCCTTTTATGATAATTTCCGACAATATCGGCGCGGCTTTTGTGCCGGCGGCCGGTGATTTTAAAAAAATGCTTGGGGCAATAGGGCCTTTTTATATAATGGCGCTGGCGCTTTTTATTGTTTTTGCGGGACAGGCGATGATCTTTGGACATAATTCTGTTAAGCCTCCGGTTTATCTGTGGTATGTTGCTGCGTCTGTAATTTTCCTGGCAGCTGAAGTTTCCTACCGGTACAGGCGCGTGGTGTCCGGTATGCCTGAAATGCCGGAAAAGTCATCGTTAACGGCGGAAATAATATATGTCTCTGTAATTGCGGCTGTTGCCGCTTTTTTCAGGCTTTATATAATTAATGAAACGCCGGCCGGTTTTGCGTATGATGAAGCCACAATATCTTCCAATGCCGTGGAAATGATAACTAAAGGTTCAATGTATGGGGTGAAGTATCCGGTATATGTGGGCGGCGACATAATGCACGCGGCTTTTCCTATATATATAGTATCTTTTGTTTTTAAAATATTCGGTGCCGGGATAGTACAGGCCAGGGCCACGATGGCTGTGATCGGGATAGTGTCCGTTGTTGCGGTATATTTTTTAACCAGGAGAATGTTCGGTGTTAAAACGGCTTTTGCCGTGGGGATTATTTTCGCGGTAATGCGCTGGCATGTAAATTTCAGCAGGATAAGTTTTTATTGTATTTATGGCGTATTAATAGGAATACTTGCGGTTTATTTTATCTATATGGCGCTGTCGCGTAAAAAGACATTTGATTTTGTGATGATGGGAGCTTTACTGGGCCTTAATGCTTACGGCTATGTGCCCGGAAGGATGCTTTATCCGGCGGTAATAGTAACAGCTTTATTTTTAGCGGTTAAAAATTTTGCTTTTTACAGGGAAAACCTGAAAAAAATATTTATATCAATTGGTGTTTTTTTTATAGTCTTTGCGCCCCTGGGGCTGTATTTTGCGGGCAATCCATCGCAGTTTATGGCAAGGACAAATCAGACATCCCTGCTTAATGAACAGCTTGTTAAGCAGTGGTTTCACGGACATTTTACAAGGGAACAGGCTATAAAAGACACATTTAAAAAGACGTTCCAGATGTTTACAAGATACGGCGACCAGAACCCAAGGCATAATATTATGGGAAGGCCGGTGCTTGATTATGTCACAGGCGGGCTTGCCGTACTTGGCCTGGGATTTATGCTGCTTAACTCATTTAATGTTTTTTATTTTTTTATTATTTCTTTGTTTGTTTTTTTTCTGGTGCCCGGGCTGCTGACAATAGAAGCTCCGCAGTCTTTAAGGGTAATATATTCAATGATACCCATAATTATTTTTGTAGGGCTTGTAATAAACAGGTTTTTTGTTTATGCGGCGGAACAGTTTGCCGGGATGGGAAGAAAAGCGGCTGTTTTAATCGCGCTTATTGGGTGCGGTATAATTGCCGGTATAAACTATAAAGATTATTTTGAAGTTCAGGCCAAAGATAATGTCTGCTGGTCAAATTTTGACACGATTGGCAGGACGGCTGCTGAATTTGTAATGTCAAAAGGGGATGACTGGTACGGGATTGTGGATTCTACGTTTGCAAATAAACCCTTTTATTTTCTCGCGCGCGAAAAATCAAGAAAAAGTTATGGCTATTATTCGCCTTCGTTAGTTCCTTTTGCAAATCCGGAAGGAAAAAATATATATTATCTGCTTGGTTCAGCGCATAAAAATACGGCTGTATATGATCTGCCAAGGATTTATCCTAAAGGCAGGCTGATAACAGTATATGAAAAGTATAACAGCGCGTATGTCCATATGTATGCTTTTGAAGTGGATGCACAGGAAGCTATGGCAAACAGGGACAAGGAACTTTCCGAAGGATTTTATGCCAGATATTTCCGGAATGAACGCTGGGAAGGATATCCCTCCCTTCACAGGGTGGATTCAGTGCTTTCCTTTGACTGGAATGTATCCCCGGTTGACGGGCCTTTCTCGGCGGAATGGACGGCTTATCTTCAGACTGCCGGCGGCGTTTATGAGTTTGCCATTGATACAAATAATTATGCTGACCTTAAAATTGACGGGAAAACCGTATTGACTGTTGATATGAAGAATTCAATATCAGGCGGAAATCCCAGGATAAACCTTTCTGCAGGCACGCATAAAATAAAGGTAAGGTATATGGATAATATTGGTTATTCGCGGATACATTTAAGATGGAAAAGACCGGGAGCATCATCATTTGAAATTATTGACCCTATGTTTTTAAAACCGCTTAAATAATTTTTCAGGCAGTTGTGTTTTGCCGTTATTTGTTATATCATTTAACCTGTAAGTTAAATCGTTGGCGGGAGGTATTCATATGCGCAGGGTCTCTTGTGCTGTTTTGTTTGTTTTAATTTTTTCTTTTTCTCTTTTTGCCGCAGGTGAATATTACACCGTAAAAGTTAACGGGATAATAGATGCCGCGAACGCGGATTATGTTATTAATGCAATTAAACAGGCAAAAGAAAATAACGCGTCCGCGGTTATACTGGAAATGGACACTCCGGGCGGCATGATGAAATCCATGAGAACTATTATTGACGCCATACTTTCAAGCGAAGTGCCGGTTATTTCATACGTTACGCCCAAAGGCGCGCACTCCGCTTCCGCGGGTACTTTTATACTTCTGGCATCGCACGTGGCGGCAATGGCGGACGGCACTAATATAGGCACGGCCAGCCCTATTGATCTGCAGGGCAACAAAGCCGCGGAAAAAATAACAAATGATTCAATTACATATATTAAGAATCTCGCCCGCATAAACGGGCGCAATGAAAAATGGGCGGAAGAAGCCATAACAAAAAATTCATCCATTTCAGAAAAAGAAGCGCTTGCGCTTAAAGTTATTGAATATACTGCATCTGATTTAAAGTCGCTTTTAAAGCAGATTGACGGCAAAAAAATAAAAGCAGGCGCGAAAGAAATTACACTTAACACAAAGGATTATGTCTTAAAAGAGGTAAAAATGCCTTTTAGAAACAGGTTTTTGCACCGCCTGGCTGATCCCAATATTGCTTACATTCTTTTTCTTGTCGGTATTTACGGCATAATTTACGAACTTGCGCATTTTGGCGCGCTTATTCCGGGAATAATGGGGGCTATCGCTATAGTGCTGGGTTTTATAGGTTTTGAAAGTGTCCCTATAAATACAGCGGGTATAATATTAATAGTACTTGCCGTGGTATTGTTTATCGCGGAAGCAATGACGCCGGCTTTTGGCGCGTTATTCGGAGGTGGAGTGGTGTCAATGATAATAGGGTCTTTAATTCTTTTTCCCGGAAGGGAAGCGGGTGATTTCTGGGCGCCGTCGTATTTTGTAATCGGGACAATGGTGGTTTTAACCGCTGCTTTTTTTGCTTTAATTGTCTATCTTGTGGTAAAAGCACAGAAGAGAAAATCAATTATCGGAAATAAAAGCACAATAGGGCATAATGGCGTGGCTCAGACAGAAATAACACAGGCGGGCGGTATAGTTAATGTGGGCGGCGAGGACTGGCAGGCGTATTCCGACGAGCCGGTTGCCGCGCGTGAAGTTATTGAGGTAATTGAAGAAGAGGGGCTTAAACTGAAGGTGAAAAAAATACAAAGGAAGAAGGAGGATTTAAAATGACAATTTCGATTATTGTAACAGTTATTGTTGTACTTGTTGTGCTTTTGCCGTCGTTCATTAAGATTGCGCAGGAATACGAAAGGCTTGTAATTTTCAGGCTTGGAAAATGTATCGGAGAAAAAGGCCCCGGGCTGGTTATTCTTATACCTTTTATAGACCGTCCTGTAAGGGTGGACTTAAGGGAACTGTATCTTGAAATTCCGTCCCAGACCTGTATTACAAAAGACAACGCCGGCATATCAATAGATTTTCTTATTTACTGGAAGGTAATTGACGCGGTAAAGACAGTGGTTCAGGTTGGAAACTTTGCCGGTGCGTCACAGGGAATCGCGACTACAACTTTAAGGGCAATAGTGGGCGATATAAGCCTTGATGATGTGCTTGCCAAAAGGGAAGATATTAATATGAGGTTAAGGACAAAGCTTGACGAAGTAACAGAAAGGTGGGGTGTAAAAATCACCTCTGTTGAAATCCGCGAGCTTACCCCTCCCAAAGAAATACAGGATTCCATGACCAAGCAGATGTCGGCGGAACGTACGCGCCGCGCCCTTGTAACGGAAGCGGAAGGACAGAAAACAGCGTCTATTACAGTGGCAGAAGGGCAGAAACAGTCGGCAATTTTAAAGGCGGAAGGCGAACAGCAGTCGCAGATACTGCGTGCTGACGGATACGCAAAAGCGCTTAGCGAAATTTTCAGCGCGGCAAAAGGCGTGGACTCTAATACCATGCTTTTACAGTATTTTGAAGCGTTAAAAGAACTTGGCGCGACAAATGCCACAAAGTTTGTTATTCCAATGGAACTTACATCACTTGTATCCTCGCTTGCGGGAAAGGCGAAGGAAACGATAAAGTGAACGCGGAAATAATCACCTGCGGAACAGAACTTCTGCTGGGGCAGATAGAGGACACAAATTCCTCTTACATCAGCAGAAAATTTGCCGAAGCGGGGATAAACGTATACTTCAGGACAACGGCCGGCGACAACGCCGGCCGTCTTGTTTTGGCCATTAAAGCCGCTTTGCAGCGCGCCGATGCAGTCATTATAACCGGCGGGCTTGGCCCCACTGTGGACGACATTACCCGTGACGCTGTGTCGCAGTGCACGGGAAGAAAAATAGTTATTCATGAAGACATACTTTTAAACCTGAATGAATTCTTTAAAAAACGCGGTATCAAGATGGCAGATTCCAACAAGTTACAGGCGGGCATTCCTGAAAACTCGGAAATTATTAAAAATGACAGGGGCACCGCACCGGGCTTCATACTGGAACATGAAGGTAAAACAATTGCCTGCATGCCCGGCGTGCCGTATGAAATGAAACCGATGGTGACAGATGCAATAATACCTTATCTGATAAAAAAAAGCGGGGAACAGGCGTCTGTTATAAAATATGTTTCGCTTAAAATAGCAGGAATGGCGGAATCCGCCGTAAATGACCTTATAAAAGATATGTTTGAGTCGTATGTAAATCCTTCCATAGGAATACTTGCTCACCATACAGAAATAGAATTAAGGATAACCGCTAAAGCGGCAAATATATCCGAAGCTGATAAAATGCTGGATAAGGTAAAACTGGAAATTAAAAAAAGGCTGGGCGAAAATCTGTACGGTGAAAATGAAGAAACACTTTGTGGCGTGCTGGTAAATGCGCTTAAAAATAAAAAAATTACCATATCAACCGCGGAATCCTGCACTTCGGGAATTATAGCGTCAAAACTTACCCAAACAGCAGGGGCTTCTTCATATTATATAGGCGGGATAAATTCTTATTCAAATGAAGTTAAAACAGATATACTTGGAGTAGACCCTTATATAATACAGGATTATGGCGCTGTGTCGCAGGAATGCGCGTGCGAAATGGCTTTAAAGTGCGCGGAGCTTTTCAAAACAGACTGCGCCATATCGGTTACAGGGATAGCAGGACCGGGCGGCGGCACGCCGGAAAAACCTGTGGGGCTTGTGTATATCGGGATTAATTATAAGGGCGCGATTATTGTAAACAGGTTTGTTTTTTCAGGAAGCCGTGAAATCGTAAGGCAAAGGGCTGCTGTAATGGCATTGTTTGAAATGTTAAAAACAATAAACCGGGGCGGGGCACCAATTTGAAAAATGAATGGCGGTACACAGAAGAACCTTTAAAAGAAAGAATGAAAAAAAATACAGTCACAAGTATTGTATTTTTTATCTTAACGTTCCCTTTAATGTTTATAATAACGCCTATGATTTTAAAATATGCGGGCAAGGAAATGTACGGGGTTTGGGCTCTTGTTACCGCAATGGTGGTATTTATGGAGCTTGCGGGCGGGCTGCAGACGCCTTCGGGAATGTCAATAATGGTTCCAAAATATGACCCGAAAACAGGACAAAAGGATATAAACGAAACAGCAAATACAATGTTCTTTTTTTATATGTTTAGCGCTATTTTAATGTCGGCGGCATTTTTTCTTCTTAAAAATCCCATTATGAACAGTTTCTTTAAAGTGGCGTCTGAAAATTCCGGGGATGCTTCTTTTGTTGTGGCGTTTACCGTTTACGCGTTCATGCTGAATTTTGTCCTGCTTGCCTTTGTTTACCTGATTAACGCTTTTAACGTGGTTTATATTACCAATATAGTGCATATTATAATCGCTTACATAAGGACAGCGGCTATGGCGGCGGCGCTTATTATGGGTTATGGTATTAAGGGCGTGGCGGTGGCGCAGATGTCTTCGCTGCTCTTAGAAACTATAGTACTGCTTTTTTATGTTAAAAAAATATATCCGCCGCTTGCATTCGGAGTAGATTACATAAGTATAAAAAAGTTCAGGGAGTTGATGTCCATAAGCTTAAAACTTGTAATATCTAAGGTTTCGGTATTAACCGGACAGAATGCTGATAAACTTATTTTGGGCTATTTTTTAAATCCTATTTACGCGGCATATTATCAGGTAGGGGCATCTGTTTCTAAATTTATCTGGCAGCTGCCTGAAATTATGGGGCTGTATTCCATTTTGCCTGCGTCAGCGGAACTGAAAACAAAAGACATGAGCGATAAGATACATATGATGTTTATCCGCGTAACGCGGTATTTATTTTTTGCCGGTATACTTTTATGCGCCGGCATAATTGCTTTTGGGAATGAATTTATAGTCCTTTGGATTGGCACCGGGTATGAAGAAGCGTTTTTAGTGATGGCTGTGCTTGCGTTTGCGTATACCGCAAGCCTGATAGGCTACCCTGCAATGAATATTTTAAACGGGATGGAACGGGTAAAAGAAGTAATGTGGGTTTCCGGATTATCGGCTTTATTAAACATAGTGTTAAGTATAGTTTTAACAAAATATTTTGGTTTAAAGGGGACTCTTATTTCTGCGGCTATATCGCTTTCAATAGGGGGGCTGGCGTTGTATATCCTTTACAGGGTAATATCCGGAAAAGCGGGCGGCATAGTGCTGTCTATTTTAAAACCCGGCGCGGCTGCCGTTATATCTTTGGGCGTAATATCAATCATGGAATACTTAATGGGCAACAGGACCGGTTGGCTGCTGTTTTTTGCGAAGGCGGGATTGTTTAGTGTTATTTATTCTGCCGTATGTATAAAACTGTTTAAGGTATTTGATGATAATGATATGGAACTGATAAAGGGAGTGTTTAAATTAAAAAAAGCCTGATGTTTAGGTTATTCTGTTTTCTGTAAAAAACAATTGAAAAATAAGCAATTAAAATGTAATATTGTATCTGTGATTTAGACTTGCATCCGGCGATACGTAGTTAGTGCGCCTGTTTCGTGCAGCGCACGAAGAAACGTAAGGAAGGTAAGGCCCTGATTTTCGTATGCTCGCTGAAAGCTCGCATAATGTTTCAGCTCAGTGTATAGTATAATATAGTCAGTTTACTTCCAGCGATATATAGTTAGTGCGCCTGTAGCTCAGTGGATTAGAGTGCCTGGCTACGAACCAGTTGGTCGGGGGTTCGACTCCCTCCAGGCGCACCAAAATATAAAAGCCCCCTTATTATAGGGGGCTTTTATATTTAAGCCTTTGTATGGACAGCGCTCCTGCGCTGTCCGCGTAGTTGAATTGAAGAATAAGAACCGGACAGCGCAGGAGCACTGTCCATACGAGAGAAAGTGCAAAAACAAGAATGTGTTTTAGAAGTGTTGTAAGATTTTGTAGGGGCAACGCTCCCGCGCTGTCCGATCTTGAAAAAATGAAATGTATGCGCACAAAGGAAATTTATGAAAAAACTTGAATCCAATATCCCGAAAATGTATGTCCTAAGATTTTTCTTAAGCTTCTGGCTTATAGTGCCGGTCATGGTGCCGTTTTATAAAGAGTGCGGCCTGTCTGCGGCGCAGGTGCTTATAGTGCAGGCGATATTCAGCATAGCAATGCTTTTATTTGAAATTCCAACCGGTTATTTTGCGGATGCCTTCGGCAGAAGAAAAGCCATTATCACAGCGTCTTTTTTATTACCGGCGGGGCTTTTGGTTTATTCGCTTACTTCAAGTTTTCTTATGTTCTGCCTTGCGGAAATTTTAATAGCCGCGGCTTTTGCCCTGCGCTCCGGAACGGATTCTGCTGTTGTATATGATACGCTTTTAAACCTTGGCAGGGAAAAAGAATATATGAAGATAGACGGCAGGGCGGGATTATCAGAAAGGGTGGGGGATGCCCTTGCATCCGTACTTGGCGGTTTGTTATCTGCTGTGTCGCTGCGTTTCCCTTTTATCGTAAACATATTTACTTCAGCAGCTATGATACCGGTGGCATTTTCAATAAAGGAGCCAAATGATATCACATCAGGAAAGACAGACCATGCAAAAGAGGTTAAAAAGGCGGTTTTATACAGCATTACACATCCCGAAATACGGGCACTGTCGGTTTTGTTCGCGGTTGTATTAGGGCTTGGTGTTGTGGGCATATGGACATATTTTTTCTTTTATAAACAGCATGGGATAACAACAGTCTGGTTTGGCATACTGCATGCTGTTTTTGGTCTGGCAAGCGGGCTTGGTTCTTTTGTGGCGCACAAACTTGAAAAAAGCGCCGGTAAAAAAGTGTCCTTATATTTCCTGATATTTCCGGGTATATCGTTTCTTGTTATGGCTTACGCAGACTTAGTAGTATCATTACCCTTTATAATGGCAAATGGATTCTTTTTGGGATATGGAATCACAATAATTATTACGTATATCAATGACCTGACAGAAAGTTCAATCCGCGCCACTGTATTATCGGTTGCGGGTATGGCAAAAGGGCTGCTATTCTCGCTGGCAGCTGTCTTAACAGGGTACATTATGGATTTATATACACTTGGATGTGCCCACCTTTTTCTTGGAATTTCGTATATAATAATATTTATATTTGTCATACTTGAACTTCACAAAAGGAAGGTTATATGAAACAGCATGAGTATTATATGAAAGAGGCGCTGAAAGAAGCGGCAAAAGCCGCAAAAAAAGATGAAGTCCCGGTGGGAGCCGTCATAGTATCCAGCGGTAAAATAATCGCCCGCGGACATAACCTTATCCGTTCAAAAAAGGATCCGTCCGCTCACGCTGAAATGATTGCGATAAAAAAAGCCGCAAAAAAAATGGACAACGAAAGGTTGAACGGGTGTACCTTGTATGTCACTTTAGAACCATGCAGCATGTGTGCCGGGGCTATTGTCCTTTCAAGGATAAATCTTGTTATTTATGGAACAAAAGACCCCAAGACAGGCGCTTGTGGAAGCATGACAAGCCTGCTGCAGCATGAAAAGCATAATCATAAAGTAAACGTGGAATGCGGAGTGCTTGAAGAAGCGTGTGGTGATATTTTAAAGAGTTTTTTTAAAGGGAAAAGATTAAGTAAGAATAAATAAATTTTAGTTATATCTGAAGGCGCTAATTAAATGGCGGAGAGGGAGGGATTTGAACCCCCGATCCCCTTGCGAGGACACCTGATTTCGAATCAGGCGCGTTCAACCGCTCTGCCACCTCTCCGTACTGGCTTTCCGATTTTCGCTTTTGTTTAAATTAAATGGCGGAGAGAGTGGGGTTCGAACCCACGAGACCTTTCAGCCTACACGCTTTCCAGGCGTGCTCCTTCAACCGCTCGGACATCTCTCCGTACAATGGACTATCAAAACCTATAACCGGTATTTAATAAAAAAAGCCCTTTTGGGCTGTTGTTTCTATTGGTGGAGCAGAGCGGGATCGAACCGCCGGCCTCGGCGTTGCGAACGCCGCGCTCTCCCAGCTGAGCTACTGCCCCATTGCCGGAACTGAATGAAACATAAAGCAGAGATAATTTTACAAGATGGGTATGATTAAAGCAAGAAAAATTTAAGAACATGTCTTTATGATATTCGTTTTTTCTGTTATTATATACGTATAAATAAAAAGGCGGGGAGTTATGGCGGAACTGCTGGATAAACTTCATATTTCTGTATTGCTGTTAGCGGAACTTGGGCTGATTTTCCTTGTCATTATTTCCGCCTGGGCGATTATACACGTTATAATGTATAAACGTGATTCGCGGTCAGCCGCGTCCTGGCTTGCCGTTATCATCCTTTCGCCGCTTTTTGGCGCGATATTGTATTATCTTTTTGGGGTCAATAGAATTCAAAGAAAGGCCAGCCAGTTAAAAAGAGACCGTTTCTTTTTAAGCTGGCTTAAACCGGAACTTGGCGATACGGAATATATCCGCAAAAGAATCTCATACGCGCTTCCCAGAAAGATGCCGCATAATATCCTTGATTTGATAAGAAGCGGGGATGCCGTGCTGGCGACGCCGCTGGTGCCGGGCAACTGCGTGACTGTCCTTGAAAACGAAGCTGCTTTTGCCGCTATGCTTAGGGGTATAAGGCGCGCTAAAAAAACAATAACATTGCAGACATATATTTTTGACAATGACAGAATAGGGAAACTTTTTGTGGCCGCGCTGGCAGAAGCCGTTAAAAGGGGCGTGCTGGTTAGGGTTCTGATAGACAATGTCGGCGCGCATTATTCAAAGCCCACCATAGGCATGCTGCTTAAGGAAAAAAAGATACCGCACGCTTTTTTTATGAAAGCCAATATGCCCATAAGCCTTCTGTTTTATAATTTAAGGTCGCACAGAAAAATAATGGCAGTGGACGGGCAGGAAGCGTATATCGGCGGGGCGAATATAAGGGAACAGACAGGGGCAGACGGCAAAGTAAAGCTTAAAGATATTCATTTTATGTTCAGGGGGCCTATAGCATCAGAGTTTCAAAAAGTATTCGCGGAAGACTGGGAATTCACAACGCATGAACAGCTTAATGGAAAAGGGTGGGTGTTACCCGTTAAGAGAAAAGGTACTGTTCATGTAAGGCCTGTTCCGGGCGGGCCTGACCGGAATCTGGAAAAAAATATGTGGGTGATGATGAACGCCATAGCAAACGCAAGAAAAAGCATTCATATTCAGACGCCTTATTTTATTCCGGACCCGCAGGTAATAAGCGCGCTTTCGCTTGCCGCTCTTCAGGGGATAGAAGTGAAAATACTTGTTCCCCACAGCGGCAATTTAAAGTATGTGCAGTGGGCTATGGATGGCACGCTGTGGCGTGTCATAGAAAAAGGGTGCCGCGTATACAGGTATGACGGTGTTTTTGACCATTCTAAAATTATGACGGTTGACGGGCTTTGGTCATATGTGGGGTCGTCCAACTGGGACGCAAGAAGCATGAGGCTTAATTTTGAATTTGACGCGGAATGTTATGATAAAGAGCTGGCGCATGAACTTGATAAAATTTTTCTGCGAAAAGTAGCGGATGCACATGAATTGACCCTTGTTAAATCAAGATCCGGCCCGTTTATTAAAAGGTTCAGAAATAATATTGCCAGGCTGTTCAGCCCGTACCTTTAAGACTGGATGCTTGGAAGGTTAGATGCTTGGAAGGTTGGCTAAAGCGACGACCTTCGGTTTTACAGTGATTGGGTGTGTTTTTTCAGTACACGCCGCAAATTGGTAATCTTGTATCCGAACAAGTTTGCACGGGGATTTCCGCTTCGCAGTTTTGCTTTAACCAAGCATCCAAACATCTAACCATCCAAGCATCCTGTCCAAGCATCCTGTCTTCCATTGACACCCCCGTCTTTTTTATAGTAAAATACTTTAAATACAAGACTAAAATGATTTAAGAATTCAGGAGGTTGTTATGTCAAATGAAGATGATATATTAGGGCGTTATGGAAGGCAGTTTGCAGCGGGAGAATATATATTTAAAGAAGGCGCGGTAGGCGAAGAAATGTTTATTATCCATACAGGCTCGGTTAAAATAACAAAAAAAACGGATGACGGCGAAAAAACGCTTGTTACTCTTGGCGCGGGGGATTTCTTCGGCGAAATGGCTGTAATAGACAAGGATGTCCGTTCGGCATCCGCCATTGCCGCTGCGGATACGGTATGTATAGCTTTAAACGAAGAACTTTTTGAACAGCAGATGCAGCGAAACGCGAAGATAGTAAAAAAGATTTTAAAGAACATGAGCTCCAGAATCCGCCTGATGAACGAACAGCTTAAAAATCTTACCACCAAGGACTTTAATATGCGCGTGGTAAATACTCTTTTAATGCATGTTTCTAAAAGCGGCGACAACTCTGTCACTTCGCTTAGTTCGCTTGTAACAGAGACCGGCATGGATGAAAATAAACCCAAACTGCTGGAAATACTTGGGGCTATGGAAAAAGCAAAAGTTATAGTGATTAACGGAGATTCCATAACTGTAAGCAGCGCTGATAATATCGGAAAATACAAACAGTATCTTGAAATGAAAAAAGCCTTTGGAGAAATATAATTTCTGACGGCATACGGGGACATCAGATTGTCTAAAAAAATCATTTATGCGGCTGCTGCCGTTATTGCGGTTGTGCTATATGTCCTTTCGGCGGATTATCTTTTATCGCTTTCGCTTAAGGCTGTAAGCGGTGCTTCCGGAACCGCGGTTAATGAAAAAGTAATTTTTATCAACGGGAATTTCAACGCGGAATCCTCCGCGGCTTTTATTAAAAAAACAGGGGAACTTAAAAATTCCGTCACTTTGTTTATGCCGGATATCTTTTCAAAAACGCCGGGTGATTTCATGGCGGGCGAGGATTTTAACGGGCTTGAAAACGCGCAGAAAAAATATCAGGATTTTTCTTTTCTTGTGGCGGAAGCGGAAGGGTTTGTGCCCGTTGTTTTTAACAGATACGGTAAAACAGGCGCGGCAGGAGAGGATATTTCCCAATACGTTTATTTTAGCGGGGCAAAGTATAAAGGCAGCCCGCGCGGGTTTTCGGCCGGGAAAATAGAAAATAAAAGGCTGTGGCTTTCTTCCAGGAATACCGGTTTTTTCAGCGGGTTTAAATACACGCCTTTTAAAATACCCGCTTTATATTCGGTAAAAGGCGGTATCATAATATCCGCGCCCGCGGAAGCTTTAAGAAAATATTATAAGCTTCCCAGAAGCAGGATAGGCATTGAAGACGGGAAATTGAAAATAGGCGACATTACAGGGGCTGCCCTTAATTCTTCGGGTGAAATGGCTGTGCCTGTTTATGCCGGGAAACCTGAAGTTATGGCACTGAATAAATTTATATCAATGGACCCGCAGGAAGCGGATAACAGGATAATAATAGTTTCTGACAGCAATTCCGATGCGTATTCAATGCAGGCGGTTGGGGCTGCCGTTTCAATGATGCTTGACCGGGGCAAGATAACTTTTGACAGGGTAATTAATTATATTGCCGCCGCGCTTATTATGCTGCTGGCAGCAGGGGCGTATTTCAAATTTGGAATAGGGGCGGGATTTCCGCTTTTTATTTTTATACAGTTTGCTTCTGCAGCCGCTTTTTATTGGCTCTATGTTTCGGGGATTTATGGCGATTATCCTGCGGTTTCATTCGGCAACATAATGGCTTTTGTACTGATTTACGGGTATAAGGCCGGAAGCAAAAAAAGGGAAATGGAAAAAAGAAAAAGTTTTCTGCGGCAGGCAATGCCTGAAGGCGCCGCGGAGCGCTTTGTAAAAAGGAACAGCGATATAAAATTAAGAAACACATGGCTGAAAGCGGATGTTGTTTACTTTAGTTTTGGCTTGTCGCATGATGATCCCGCCGATTTAAAGAAGGATTTTCAGTTTATTCAGAAAACGCTGCATGCGGCCTTTAAGGACGTGCTTACAAGCGCTTCCGGAAGCGGGGAACTGACGGCGATTATTTTTGGGGAAGCGGACAGAAAAAAGGTTGTTGAAATTCTGGGAACGGTAAGGGATGAAATAAAATCAGGCGATTTTAATATTCTGATTAACACCACCGAAGTTTATGTGTTTGACAGGGGCGGAGAACTGGCCTTTCTGGAAAAGGATGGCGATATCAGAAAAAAAGCTTATATTCTGCCTTTGAAAAAATATATGCTTGTGGCGGAAAAAGAGATACAACAGTACGTTAATATAACAAAGTTTCAGCAGATACCGGGTTATGAAAACTCAAAGTTTTTTAATCTGGCGGGGCTGCGCGGGGAGGCGTGAAAATGAAGATAAAAGTTCTGGGGTGTTATGGCGGGCAGTTACCGGAAAAACACAATTCGGGTTTTATTTTAAACGGGGAGCTTTTAATAGACGCGGGGACTATAGCGCTTAATTCAACCATTGAAGAACAGCGCGGTATACGCAATGTGCTTATTTCGCACTCGCACATGGACCATATCGGGGGGCTTCCGTTTTTTGCGGTAAATATTGTAAGCAATAAAGCGGACACGGTTAAAATTGCAGCGTCGGAATTCACAATTGACGCTATTAAAAAACACCTGTTAAACGGCGTGGTATGGCCGGATTTTACAAAAATAAAAAACTTTGGAAGTCAGGATATTTTTTCATATATGCCGGTAAAAGAAAATGAATGGTTTGAACTGGGAGGATATAAAATAAAAGCGGTTTCTGTTAATCATACGGTTCCCACTTTTGGATTCCTGATAGGAAAAGATGACCATTATATAATGTATACGGGGGACACAAAAACCACCGATAATATCTGGGCGGAAGCCGTAAAACTTGGCGATAAGCTTAAAACTGTTTTCGCGGAAATATCTTTTCCAAATGACCTTAAAGCGCTTGCGGAAACCAGCGGGCATTATGTGCCAAAAACGCTGCACGAGGACTTAAAAAAACTTGGCGGTTTAAAACCTAAAATTTACGTGTACCACATTAAACCGGAATACTTTAAAAAAGTAAAAAAAGAACTTGCCGCCATACCGGGGCTTAAAGTGACGCCTTTGCAGGAAAAAAAGGAGTACACAGTTTAATATATGGATTTTTATATAAAGAATGTATCCAAGAATGACCTTGCTGAAATACTGGAAATTGAAAAGGTATGCCACGCCAGGCCGTGGGATGAAAAAGCTTTTAATGTGGAAATTTCAAAGTTTTTCAGCGCCCTTTCATTTTTCTTTGCCGCCAGGGATAAGGCGTCAGACAGGCTTTTGGGTTATATAATTGCTGATAAAATTGCGGATTACGCACATATTTCAAACGTGGCTGTCGCGCCGGAATTCAGAAAAAACGGCATAGCCACAGGGCTTTTAAAGCAGGTGGAAAGGCAGGTGTTTGCTGCCGGGCTGTCTTCGCTGACCCTTGAAGTAAGGGAAAATAATGAAGCTGCGCTTGAAATGTATAAAAAATTCGGGTACGAAATTAAGGGCAGACGGCCTAAATTCTATGAGGATAAATACGACGGCCTTATAATGTGGAAAAGGCTTTAATTTATACCGGTTGACAGGGTCTGTTTTTGCTATAAAATAAGGTGTAATCAAAAAAACGGTTACGGGCGTCTAATTTTTAAGAAAGGATACTAAATGGACAGAGCGGATCTGGAAATTATAATGGATATAAAGTCCGGCAAAAAGGGCGCGGCAGATGAGCTTATTATAAGATACCAGAAAAGGGTATATAATATGGCTTTTGGCCTGACGGCTGATTACAATAAAGCCTGGGATATTTCCCAGGAAGTGTTCATTAAAGTCATAAGAAATATAGGCTCTTTCAGGGGCGACAGTTCTTTCTGGACATATTTATACCGTATTACAATGAACGCTTTTTATGACAACGGCAGAAAACAGAAAGTGCAGTCACGGTTCAGGAATATGACAGATATGGAAAGTGATGACCCGGATGACCGCGGGTTTGACATAAAGGACTGCGTTAATATAGAAGAAGATTACGAAAAAAAATCACTAAAAGAGAATATAACTGACGCCATGCAGGGATTGACAGATATTCAGCGGCAGGTGTTCATGTTAAAGAATCTTGAAGGGTATAAGATAAGGGAAATTTCAGGAATTATCGGAATATCAGAAGGTACTGTAAAGTCCCATTTAAACAGAGCGATGGAAAAGATAAAGAATGCTACAGAAGGAGGTAATCAAAAATGAACAAAGAGTGTAATGATAAAAAAGAGCTGATTCTGGATTATATATACGGCGAGATTCATGACGCTGCAGAGGTTTCAAAAGTAAAGAAACACATAGAAACCTGTGCGGACTGCGCGGCTGTTTACGCGTCATATAAAAAAATAGCGGATGCGGCTTCTGAAATAAAAGTGGATTTTCCTGATTCGGTATGGGCCATGCACAGGAAAGGGATTCACGAAAAGATTGAAGCGCAGAAAAATAGAAAGTTCGCGTTTATAACCGATTTGTTCCGTTCCAGCACGTTTAAGAGGGCAGGCATAGCCACTATAATGGCGGTTTTTGTGGCGGGAGCGGCTTTTCAGTACGTAAGGACGCAGGATAACCTGCGCAGCCAGGCGGAAATCAGAGAAAAAATGGAAATAATACAGAACATTGAAATACTTGAAAGGCTTGATTTTTACGAATCTTTAAGCAGGGCAAACGGAGCATAATAAAAGATTTTTTATGGAGGTATAAATGTATAAAAAAATTATTCTGGCGGCGGTAATGGTTATTTTTGCTTCTTTTACTTTTGCGGCGGATGTTAAATCCGCGGCGGGTGATGAAAACGCAGCTTCAGTGAAAAAAGAAACAAAAGAGTCATGGGACGCGCTTGAACCCGGTGAAAAAGAAAAGATAAGAAAAATATACAGCGACTGGGAAGAGGTTTCCCCTGAAAAAAAGATGTGGATAATGAAGAACCATAAGAAACTTAAAGAGATGGACCCGGAAGAAAAAGAAAGGTTAAAAGAAGCGTACAAAGAATGGGAAAAACTTTCCCCTCAGATGAAGCAGATTTTAAAGGAAAAATACGAGCAGTGGAAAAAACTGTCTCCCGAAGAAAAAGAAAAGATAAAAAAGGCATATGAAAAATATCAGAAAATGTCGCCCGCAGAACGCAAGGCTTTAAGGGAAAAGGCAAAAGAAAAGAAATAGTTTTGAATTTATAATTTAAGGAAATAACCTTAACAGTTCGGCGGGTTTTATTATCTTAATCTTATTATAGTGTTTAAGGTTCAAAAGATGCTTATCTCCGGACACTATATAATCTAAATTGACTCCGGCCGCGTTTGTTTTGCACTTCTTTTAACCCTATGTACCGCTTTGTTGATATCTTCTTTGGTCATAATGGATGCGGCTTTTGCTTTTTTACCCCCAAAAGCAGCCAGTTCCTCATACTCTTCCCTAAGTACATATTCCCGCACAGCTTCTGTCACTATGGCGCTGCAATTTTTTGTTTTGTGTTTTTGAAGCTGTTTCAGAGAGCGCGCCAGTTCTGTTGGGATCGTAACGCTTATTGTCTGTGTGTTTTTCATTTCTCACCTCCATGTATTATATAGTTATATCATAAAATTTAATCATGTAAATATTGATGTTGTCTTTTTATTTATTTTAATAATAATAGTTATGTTCTGGTAGCCGCATCCCTTTAAGGCGCGTTGTTTAGAATTATGTAGTGGTAGACGCGGGTCTTCAGCCCGCGGCAGTTTATTTTGAGTTTTAGTATTGGTAGGCGCACCTTTTAAGGTGCGGCAGTTGATTTGACAGCACTAATTAAAACGCGCGGGCTAATGATCCGCGTCTACCAAACCTACACCCCGACGAACTGCCGCACGTTGAAGCGGATAACCATGGCTGTGAAATAGTATTAAACTATACCTGCCTTGAAAACCATCCCCCATAATGTTATTATAGTATTCATATATATGGTAAATATGAGGAAGCAGCTGAATGCGCGGGGTGATAAGTGAAATACGCGAAACTTGCGGAAAAGGGATTTGAAATATCTGTTTTATTAACCGCTTTTATGTCTGTGCTGGTGGTTAATCCTGCCGGTTCTGACCCTTTTTGGGTGGCTGAAAAATATTTCTTTACGGCGTCTGTTATGCTGTCAGCCGCTTTTTTTGCCGCGTCCTGTGCTTTATCGCGCAGGGTGATAATCCCGCGTTCCCCTTATGGATTCCCGTTGTTTATATTTATGGCGGTAAGTTTTTTTGGTGTTTTTGCTGTTTTTAACACGCATGAATTTTTTGACAGGTTATTCCTAAACCTCTGTTACATCATATTTATGTACCTTATCATTGCCGCTTCAGCGGCGGATGAAAAGGGGAGCTTTTTTGAAAAACTGCTGTCAGTATACCTTTTATCGGCATTTATTGCCGCGCTTTACGGGATAATGCAGTCTGCCGGAATGGATTTTATGCCGTGGTCTACCAACTTTGACCGTAGGGCATCTTCCACGCTTGGAAATCCCAATTTTCTTGCAGGGCACCTGCTGATTTTTATACCCGTTGCTTATATGTTTACCCTGGAAAAAAACGGGCTTCAAAGGCTGATATACGGTTTAATGGCGGCGGTTTTTACCGCGGCTCTTTTTCTGACACAGACAAGGGGTGCTTATCTTGGCTGGTCGGTTTCGGTTATTGCCGCCGCAATACTGTTATTAAAGATGAAGGTAATTAAAAAAAGGCTGGTACTTACATTATCGGCAGCGCTTATTTTTGCAGGCCTTTTGTTTATTGTAATGAACCCATCAGCTCTTGACAGGATAAAAAGCGCGGCTTCAATGGAAGACGAATCCGGCAGAATACGCGTGATACTTTGGAAGAATTCAATCAAACTGATTTCAGAAAAGCCAATATTCGGGACAGGCGCGGGAAACTTTCCCATTACCTATCCCTTTTATCAGTCGGCCAATATGAAGCCTGCGGATTTTGAAAAGGCGGATTATTACAAATCCGGCCACGCGCACAATGATTTTATTCAGTTTGCGGCTGAATACGGGCTGCCCGCGGCAGGTCTGTTTTTTATGTTTATTTTTATATTTTTCAGGAATGTGTTTATTGCATATAAAGAAAATGAAGAAGGCCGTTTTGTTGCCGCGGGAATATTTGCCGGCATATCCGGCTTAATGGTTCACGCGTTTTTTAATTTTCCTTTTCAGATCGTGCCCACGTGCGCGTCTTTTTTTGCCATGGCCGCGTATGCATGTGTTTTATCCGGCAGGGCTGAATTTGAAGAAAAAGAGATTAATAAAAAGGGTTTTATCCTATGGATAATTGCACTGCTGATAATTGTTATGGCAGCTTACGGGTCCAAAAGGTTAACGGCGGATGATTATTTGAGGAAGGCGAAAGAAGCGCAGCATTACGGAAATCTTAACGGCTCTTTTGAATATGCCAAAGACGCTGTCCGTGTTTTCCCCCAAGGCCACGAATACCTGTATTATGCCGGTACTGCCGCAAGGCTGGTTGAAGATTCAAATGTATCTATGGAGTATTTTAAAAAAGCATTTGATTTAAACAGGGGCGATTGGGATTACAGTATGAAATTGTTTGAAGAATACGTTCTAAGGCGTATGACTGCGGAAATGCTTCCTCCGGCAGCTTCGTTATATATGGTTTCACCGTATTCGCCCAGGGCGATAGGCGCTTTTGGATATTCGCTGTTTGTAAATTCCAAACTGCAGGAAGCATCTGTGGTCTTTGAAAAAGGAATGGCAATGTGGCCGGACAGTTATGATTTTCCTTACCAGGCATCCGCGGTATACGGGTCAATGGGTGATAATGAAAAGGCGCTGTCATACGCGTCCAAAGCCGTGGCTATGGCGCCAAACCATTCAGGCGCGCTTTTTAACCTTGCGGTGGCTTACTATAAAACCGGAAATAAAATACAGGCGGTAAAAATAGCGCGCGACCTTATCAGAATGTTTCCGGACGAAAAACAGAAAGCGGAAGATTTTATAAAAGCCGCAAAATAATACGTAATTAAATTTAATGAGAGGCAGTCCATTATGGCAGTGATGCCTGATAAAAAAGCCGTCATAGCAGCGTTTGTTTTTACCGCGGTATTTTTTATGTACCTGCATACCTTAAATCCGGTATTTCATGCCAATGATTCGCCTGAAACCGCGGCATGCGCGGTTACTCTTGGTATTCAGCATCCGCCCGGCTATCCGCTCTTTTCCCTTGCGGGAAAAATATTTACCTTTATCCCCGCGGGAAGTCCCGGGTTTCGGGTTAATCTTTTGGCTGCTTTCTGCGGCGCGTCAGGCGCTGTTCTGATATTTCTGATTATTGCCGGAATTTTCCGCAGAAAAGAAAAGATG
Source organism: Candidatus Goldiibacteriota bacterium HGW-Goldbacteria-1 (assembly GCA_002839855.1). Lineage (NCBI taxonomy): Bacteria > Candidatus Goldiibacteriota > Candidatus Goldiibacteriota bacterium HGW-Goldbacteria-1. The sequence goes on along the minus strand of PGYV01000001.1, from coordinate 52,323 downwards.
CTTTCCGTTTACGCTGTATCAGCCGCGGCAGCATTTGTTTTTGCAATGACATATACCGTATGGTCGGAATCCCTGTCCTCCAAAGGCGGAATTTATACTTTAAACGCGATGCTGTTTTTACTGGTTGTTTATTTTCTTTTTAAATGGGATAAGACGGCAGAGAACCGGTATTTTTACGCGGCTTCCCTTATATACGGCATCTCTTTGGGAAATCACTGGGAAAGTATGGCGGTTGTGCTGCCGGGAATTTTTGTTTATGTGCTGCTTGTTTTTAAAAAAATGAAATTAAATATTACACAGATAATAAAAAAACTTGGCACCGCTTTTGTATTCGTGGTGCCGGGCATTTTTCTTTATATGTACCTGATAATAAGGTCCAATTCCGGCGCATTATTAAACTGGGGAAATCCCGCGGATTTAAAACAGCTTTTATGGGTAATCTTCAGGGCGCAGTACACGGACATGGAAAAAGCCAGGGATTTGGCTGTAATCATAAAACAGTCGGCAAGGGTGGTGTCGCACCTTATAAATGAAATGACACCGGCAGGGCTGCTTCTGGCCATAACAGGGGCTGTTGTCCTTTATATATCTAAAAGAAGAAAAGAACTTGCGCTTTTCGGGGTAATTCTTATTTCTGTCTGCGGCGCGCTGGCTTTATATTTTAACCTTAAGGATGAGATGATATGGATAATGGATGTTTTTATGATTCCTGTTTATGCGTCAATGGCTGTTTTTGCAGCCGGGGCGGTTTTGTGGCTGGCTGACAAAGCCGGCAGAAAAGCGGTACTAGTCATCTGCATTTTTTTTATACTTCCTTTTGCCATGGCGTCATCGACATACAGAAAAGCTGACCAGTCCCGGTATTATTATAATTATGATTTTGGAATGAACATAATAAAGTCCGTGGATACTCCGGGAATCGCGCTTTTAGAAGGTGATTTTAACGTGATGCCGCAGATGTATTTTAAATACGTGGCGCATAAAACGGAATTTTGCCCGGTTACAACGCTTTTTCTTTATGTGCCATGGGGTATTGATAATTTAAAGAGGGAATGCCCCGGCGTGCTTTTAAATCCCGGCAAGGATTTCAACTACTCGCAGAAAATAGATAACCTTATGGCCAACAATTACCGTACTTCTGATATTTATGTCTCTGTTTTCAGGAAAGCTTTTGAAGAATTTTATCCGGCAGGTAATAATATGCTGGCGCCTAACGGGCTTATGATGAAATTCACCCCGGACAGAAAAGGTAATTTAAAAAAAGCAGAGGCAAATTTAAAAAAACTTTCATACAGAAATGTTTATTATGACAGGCTGTATATGAACAACACCACCGAATTCTGCGTGTCCAATTATTCCAGCGCTTATACCGAACTTGGCAACGCTTTCAGGGATTATAATATGGATGAGAAAGCGGCATATTATCTGGAACAGGCCGTACAGCTTGCGACATCGCCCACGAAAGCGGAAACTCTTACTCATCTGGGCGTGCAGTATTCAAAGATGCTAAGATATCATGACTCCATAAAAGTTTATCTTGAAGCAATATTGATAAAACCATCCGTCATAGAGGCGTATTCAAACCTTGCAGGGGTTTATAACAACATAAAAGAGTATGACAAGGCAATTGATATATGTGAAAAGGGAATACGGCAGAACCCCTCGTTTGCAGAGGTTTACAATAACATGGGTATAGCGTATTATTACAAGGGGAATAAGCAAAAAGCGGTTGAACTGCTGTCAAAATCACTTTCGCTTAATCCTCAAAGCGCAATGACAAGGCAGAATCTGGAAATAATAAAAAAAGAAGCCGGCGGTAGATGACATGAAAATTCTTGTGATTTCACCAGTGTATCCTTATCCGCCGCATGATGGCGACAGGATCCGCGTAAACAGTATTTTAAAAAGGCTGGCAAAGTCAAATACGATAAGGATTGTCACTTTTGCGGGTATTAATGAACTTACAAAGCCGGTGGACTTTAAGTGTGAAAAAACAGATGTGGTGCGGATAGGCAGGTTTGCCATACTGTCAAATGTAATACGGGCTTTTTTTACAGGCAAGCCGATGAATGTGGCGGCGTATGATTCCGCAGACATGAGAAAGGCCGTGAAAAAAGCCGTGGCGGAATTCAACCCTGATGTGATTTACTGCCACCGGATAAGAACCGCCCCTTATGCGGCGCTTTATAATATACCTGCTGTAATTGATGTTGTGGATTCGCTGGGGTTATACCTTCAGAGGCAGTCAAAAAAAAGCACAGGACTGATAAGAAAAATATATGCGGCCCTGGATAAAAACAGGGTGTTAAAGTTTGAAAAAAATCTTGGTAAAAAGTTTAAAAAAGTATTTATCAACTATGAAGAGGATGCGCAGTTTCTAAAACCAACAGATGTAATTCCGGCGCCAAATGGCGCGGACTTATACGGCGCGAAAAAAACGCAGGTTAAAAATAAAGGCGTATTTACCCTTGGTTTTTTTGGCGACTTTAATTACGCACCCAACAAAGACGGGCTTAAAATACTGCTTAAAAAGGTATGGCAAAAATATTATAAATCTGATAAAAGTATAAGGTTAATAATAGCCGGAAAAAACTCTGAAGCTCTGTGTTCTACGGGTAATAATATCCTGGTAAAAGGCTATATATCCGATATGGAAAAAGAGATAAAAAGCTGGGACGCGTCCATAGCCCCCGTATTTTACGGGGCTGGCAGGCAGAATAAAGTGCTGTTATCCTGGGCGTGCGGAGTGCCGGTAATTGCGTCCGATTTCGCCGCCAAAGGCGTGCTTGGTAAAGACGGCATAAACCTTTTATCCGCTGCTTCGCCGGAAGGCTTTGCAAAGGCGGTTGAAAAGTTAAGGCGTAATAAAACCCTTGGCTCAAAACTGGCAAAGGGCGGCAGAGTTACTTTAAAAAGAAATTTCAGCTGGGACAAATCAGCGCTGATAATTGAACGTGAAATTAAAAATGCGGTACGGAGAAAAAAATGAAAAGATTAGTGATAGCGGTATGCGCTGCGGCGGTTTTTACGGCTTCTTCGTGCACCACCATGCAGAAACATAAAGTGGTTCCGGAACCCAAGACAAAGCAGGAAGAGGTAAGCCTTGAAACGCAGGCTAAAAACTATTATGAAGACGGAAAATACCCCGAAGCTATAGATAATTTAAGGGCGCTGTTAAAAAAAGACCCAAAGAATCCCAAATACTGGAGCCAGCTTGGCAGCGCGTACGCGCAGATAAATCAGCTTGACTATTCTATTGAATCCTTTAAAAATGCCATTAAACATGACCCTAAAAATATTAAAGCGATGTACAACCTAAGCATTGTTTACGGCGAAAAAGGCAATCCTACACAGGCGTTAAAGACGGCAAAACAGGCGTTAAAACTTCAGCCTAAAAATCCCCTTCTGCAGGCAAGCCTTGGCAATTCGCTGATTGATACGGAAGATTATAAGAACGCGAAGAAGGTTTATACCAATATTGTAACCGCAAAACCGGACTTTGAAACCGGCCATTTTAACCTTGGCATAATTAATTATAAAGAACGCAACCTTGATGACGCGGAAAAAAATTATATGGAAGCTCTTTCTTTAAACGGCAGCGATGTGGACGCAAGGCAGAACCTTTCCGCCATATATATTCTGCAGAATAAATATGAAGAGGCGATACAGCAGCTTAATGAAGTTATTGCAATGAATCCTGAAGATGACATCACGCTGGAAAATGCCTATTTCAACCTGGGTGTTGCGAATTTAAGGCTTCAAAGGTATCCGCAGGCGCTGAAAGCTTTTGAAACCGCCATAGATATAGAACCGTGGGATATGGCGGCGTATGTTAACGCTGCTATACTGGCTGAAGAACTGGGGCAGAATGAAAAAGCAATCAAGTACTGGACAAGGTACGACAGGCTTCTTCCGGTTAACAAAAGAAAGAAAGAGATAAAGGCAAAATTAAAACAGCTTGGCGCAAAAACCAAAACGCAGGCTGAACCTGTCACCGGCACGGGCAAGCCCGTTTCAGAGGGAAACAAACAGTGAAACGGTTTCTTTTTGCGTTTGTTTTTCTTTTTGCGGCGGTAAGCGGGTTTTGTTCGCCGGCGGAAGAAATGGTTAACCGCGCTGATGTACTGATGGAAAAGGGAATGTTCAGCGAAGCCGCGGCTTCATATTTAATTGCGGAAAAAACCGCGCCTGATAATCTGCTTATGGGTATATACCTTAATCTGGGAATATGTTACAGGCAGATGAATGACAATGACAAAGCGATATCATATTATAAGAAGGCGGCGGTTATTTCGCCCAAAATGGCGGATATATATTACAACATAGGGCTGGCTTACTATTATAAAGGGGAATACAAAAATTCCATTCCTTTTTACAAGAAAGCAATAAAGATTTCCCCTGAATATACAGAAGCGTACGGCGCTCTTGCCATGGCTTACAGGGAAATGGGAAATTCAGGGGCTGCGGTTTCAACTATACTAAAAGCCATTAAAATAAATCCGGGATACGCCGGCGGGTATAATATTCTGGGCAATTGTTATGAAGACAGGAGAAATCATACAAAAGCCATAGAAATGTACAAGCGGGCCATAACCCTAAGGCCTAATTACAGTTCCGCGTTTTTTAACCTGGGCGTGGTTTATGATGAAATAGGGCAGTATATAAATGCCATTGACGCGTATAATCAGGCGGCGGCAATGGAAGTAAAAGATCCGGGTGTTTTTTATAACCTTGGCAATACTTTTATGAAAGTGGGAAACTGGTATGACGCGGAGGATTCTTTTAAGAAAGCGATAAGGCTTGATCCGGAACATGAGGCATCTTATTACAATCTTGTTATAAGCCTTAGAAAAAATAAAATGGGAAGGGAAGCGGATAAATGGGAGCAGATAAGAATACAGCGGTTTGGCGCAAAGCCTTAAATCTGACAGCGGCAGGCGCGGTACTTGCGGCGCTTGTGCTTTATTACGCGGCATATCCCGTACCTAAAAATATTTTATACCACTTTTCTTCTGCGGCCGGGGCCGCGGTAATTATTATTATCTACATTTTGACCGGTGCGGGAATAATGAAACTTTTCGGGGCAAAAGTTAAAACGGGCGGGGATTACGCCGCGGCATTCGGAATATCTTACATACTTACCGGTACTATTTTCTTTGCCGCGGGTTTTTTTCATCTCTATAACATATATTTTGCCTACGGGTATGCAATTGTAATGTGCGCGTTTTTTGCCCCGATGGCTTCGGAGCTTTTAGAAAATTTAAAAAAGAAGTACTTGGAGATAAAAGCATCAAAGTTTACCGCGGCAGATATTGTATTTGGCGCTTTTATCGGCGCGGCAGTGCTGCTGGTTTTTCTTACCGTGATTACACCCGGGACTTATTATGACCAGCTTGTTTATCATCAGGGAATACCCGCAAGGTATGCCGCGGAAGGCGGGTTTGTAAGCACTCCCGAAAACATCTTTTCATTCTTCCCGCAGCTGCACATGATGAATAATCTTTTTATATCATTTTTTGCCTATGAGCTGACGGTTAAAATAATAAGTTTTGCCATGCTTGTTTTTTCGTTTCTGGCATTAAGAAGCGCCGTAAAAGCGGTTAAAGGTAATCAAAAAGTGCTTGCAGCGCTGTTTTTTACCGCCCCTTTGGTAATAATAAACGCGACAAGGACCGGCGCGGAATTTCCAATGGTATTTTTTACCGCCTTAATTATTTATGCCGTATATTCCGGCAATAAAGAACGCTATCTGCTGGCATCGCTGTTTGCGGGGGCATGCATGGCTGTAAAATACACAGGTATTTATATATATGTTTTTACCGCGTTTTATTTTGTTTATGAAGGTTTAAAACGAAGGGAAAAAGCTTTGCGGCTGCTGATTTATCTTGCGGTAGGGGCGCTTATAACTGTGCCGTACCTGGCAAAAAATTTTGTTTTAACGGGAGACCCCGTGTATCCGTTTTTTGCGGGACTTTTTGGCGTTAACGGCTATATGTTGTCAGACGCGCAGAATTACATAAAACATGTATCAGATTTTGGTATTGGAACAGGAATAAAAGAGTTTTTAATTTCGCCGTTTATTGCCGTGTTTAAAAATATGGCGTTTGGAGGCGATGCGGTTTCTGCGGCGCTTGTAATAGCTCCGCTTGCCTTGCTTGTAAGCGGAATAAAGAATATGTGGTTTCCAGCGGCTTTCGCGGTTTTTTATTATACGGTATGGTTTTTTACCGCAGGCGTTTTAAGGTTTATGGCGCCTGTAGAGGCGGCTGCGGTGTTTATAATTGCCGCTTCATACGCCCGTTTTGCGGAGCGTAATAAAGGGGCATTTCTGAAAATTCTGGCTGTTCTTCTTGTAATTTCTCAGGCCTCAATGACCTTGTATTTTGCGGAAAAATATTTATCTCCGCTGTCGTTTTTTACTCAGGACAGGGAAAGCTATCTGGCAGGTAAACTTTCTTATTATGAGCCGTGCAGAAAAATAAACGCGTTACCTGAAAATGGAAGGGTATTATTTTTGGGAGAGGCAAGGACTTTTTACTGTGAAAAACCGGTTATAGCGCATACGGTTTTTAACACAAGGGAGTACCTGCCGCTGGAAGAAAAAAACTTTATAACTTATTTAAAGGAAAAAAACGTGGGATATGTATTTGTTAACAGGGTAGAACTGCAAAGGCTGAAAGACGGCGGCTTTGGCGACATATATGAAGCTGTTAATTCTTCTGTTTTTAAGAATATTATGGACAAAAATTTTGAAAGTATATATAGTGATAACAATTGGGGAATATTTGAACTTAAAAAGTAACATTTAAGAACCGCTTATTACTTAATTTATGGAGGCAATATGGAATATTTTGTAATTGGAACCGCTTCTTTTATTCTTGGGCTTATACTTGTGCCGCTGGCCATGAAAATAGCCGGCGTATACGGCGTTGTGGACAAACCCGGAGGAAACCTTAAAAAACATAAAAAACCGGTGCCGTATCTGGGCGGGCTTGCGATATTTCTGGCTTTTGCCATACCGGTAATTGCCGCAAAGCTTATTCTGCACCAGTCGATAATTGGTGTTGTGGGAATAATGGCGGGCGCGACAATAATGGTGGTGATGGGACTTATTGACGACATAAAAGGGCTTACCCCTTATGTAAAGCTTGCGGTTCAGCTGGTAACCGCCCTTATAATTATAAAAGTAAACATGAACATAAAATTTATGGATAATAATATATTAAACATGATGCTGACCGTGATATGGGTTGTGGGAATAACCAATGCCATGAACCTTCTTGATATTATGGACGGCCTTGCCGGCGGGGTTGCGGCGGCGGCGTCTGTGGCGTTTTTCATAGCGGCGTATCTTGCGGGTAGGACAAATAATATGATACCCGCTATAGCACTTTTCGGCGCGTTGTGCGCTTTTCTTGTTTATAACTGGAAACCGGCAAAAATATACATGGGCGACGCGGGGTCGCTTTTTCTTGGTTTTATGATGGCGTCACTGGCATTAAATGAAAGTTATTCAAAGACAAACTTTGTATCTGTTTTAAGCCCGCTTTTAATTCTGGGTGTGCCTATTTTTGATACTTTCCTTGTAATGATGATACGTATGGGCAAAGGCATACTTCCTATTTATGGAAGCAATGACCACACCGCGCAAAGATTATTAGTGATGGGATTTTCAAAACAGGGCGCTGTGCTTGCTATGATTGGCATGACGGTTCTGCTGTCCGCGCTTGCCATAGCGGGTACTTTTATGAAAATCAATTCTGCCACGTTATTATATCTGGGTGTGGCGGTGGCGGGAATGATGCTGGCAATGCTGATAGCGTCGGTTGATATGAAAAACTACCATAAGGTCGTGCACAAGAAAAGATGAAAACTGTCATAATAGGAGCGGGTTTGGCGGGGCTGTCCGCGGCGCATGTGCTTAAAGATAATTATATTATACTTGAAGCCGCCTCAAGGCCGGGCGGACTTTGTAAAACAGAGATAAAAGGCGGTTTTACATTTGATTACACGGGGCACCTGCTGCATCTTAGGCATAAAGAAACAGAAAAATTCATCTTAAAACACACTCGCGTAAAAATGAACAGGCTTTCCCGCAAGTCGGTAATTTTCAGCAAAGGGGTATATACAAAATACCCATACCAGGCAAATAATTACGGGCTTCCCCCGGCAACAATAGAAGAAAACCTTACCGGTTTTATCAGGGCAAAACTTGCCGGCAAAGAAGATAAAAGTAATTTTAAAAACTGGTGCATGTCAGTAATGGGGGAAGGCATATCAAAAAACTTTATGCTTCCTTATAACTATAAACTGTTAAAGCATCCGCTGGACAAAGTATCCCTGTCATGGCTTGGCAGATTTGTGCCAAGGCCGGAAATTGAAGACATAATGAAAGGCATAGAGGAATCCGGAAAAGAGGGTGCGGGATACAACGCGTATTTTTATTATCCTGAACAAGGCGGCATTGAATCTGTAGTCCGCGGCATCTATGAGCCGGTTAAAGAAAAAGTGATTTTAAACACCGCTGTTAAAAAAGTTGACCTTAAAAATAAAATTGTTTACTCCGCATCAGGCGAAATGAAGTATGACAGGTTAATTTCCACAATGCCGCTTAAGAAGTTTTTAAAAATAACAGGCAATGCCGGGTATATAAAAGCCGCATCCGGGCTTAAAGCCCGTACCGTGTATTCGCTTAATGCGGGTTTCAAATCAAAGGAACCGACGGATATCAACTGGACATACGTGCCGGAACCTGAATACCCTTTTTACAGGATAGGCTTTCCGCACACGTTTTCACCTTATAATGCGCCTGCGGGTTTAAGTTCTGTATTTGCGGAAGTGTCAATAAAGGGCGCGGTTCCAAAAAACATTAACGCGGAAATAATAAACGCGCTTATAAAAATGAAAGTGCTGGAAAAGAAAAGCGATATAAAAACAACACTTCCGCTGTTATTACCTGACGCGTATGTGATATATGACAATTACAGGGACAGCACGGTGCCGGAGCTGGAAAAAAAGTTAAGCGCGCAGGGCGTGATTCTTGCCGGCCGCTGGGGCAGATGGGAATATTCATCCATGGAAGACGCTATAATGGAAGGGTTTGAAGCGGGAAAAAAAGCAGGGGAAGCCGGATAATTTATGAAAAAAAATATAGCAATAGTAATCACAAGGCTTGATTTGGGCGGGGCGCAGAAAGTGGCGCTTTATCTTGCGGACCATCTGGATAAAAAGAGATTTAACGTCCACTTATTAGCGGGTGAAGGCGGGTATCTGGATAAAGAGGTTTTATCCAAAAAATCCGCTGTGATATTTAAACTGTTTAAAGAGATAAAACATCCCATAAGCCCTGTTGACGACGCGAAGGCGTTATTCAAATTAAAAAAATATTTCAGGGATAATAAAATAGACATTGTTCACACTCATTCTTCCAAGGCAGGGATTCTGGGAAGAAAAGCAGCGTGGCTTGCCGGTGTTAAAAAAATAGTCCATACAGTTCACGGTTTTTCTTTTCATGAACATCAGAATTTTTTAATGCACGCCATATACAGATTTCTGGAAATATCCATGGCATCAATAACAGATGATTTAATAGCGGTCGGGGAAGATGTGGCGGATTACGGCATAAAGATGGGTGTCGGCAGGGGGGGCAAATATACGGTAATAAGGGCCGGTGTGGAATTAAAAAAATTTAAAAAAGCCGCGTCTGATGCAAAAGCGGCAAAAAAGAAATACGGTATAAAACCCGGGCAGTATGTGGTTGGCATGATAGGCAATTTAAAAAAACAGAAGAACCCGCTTGCGTTTATTGAAATAGCAAAAAGGGTAATTGAAAAAAAACCAAAAGTGCTTTTTAAATTCGCGGGTGACGGCCCGCTTAGAAAAAAAGCCGAAGAACTGATATCGCGTTATGGGTTAAGCAATAATGTGGAATTGTCGGGATGGGTGGAAAAACCCGAAGAATTTATGGCGGCGTGTAATTTATTCCTTTTAACCTCACTGTGGGAAGGGCTTCCGTGTACGCTTGCACAGGCCGCGGCTGCCGGTAAAATCTGCGTGGCCTCTGATGTTTATGGCAATAGAGAGATTATAAAAGGGTTAGGCGCGGGTTATCTGTTTAAACCTTCGGATTATGATTCTGCCGCAGCTTATATAATAGAAGAAATGTCCAAAAAAAGCAGGTATAATCCGCAGTCGGCAGAGTATCTTTCTCAGTTTGACGCGGATTTAATGGTTAAACAGCACGATAAATTGTATCTTTCATAACAGGGATAGCGCGCCGGCATTCAGGCTGTAATAGATAAATTTTTTTATTATTACGTGTAAACCAAAATACGGCTTTTGTCGTCATATATTCATACAAAGCGTAAAGTAACAGGATAAAACCGGCAGTATTAGATTGTTCACTTTTACAATATTTTATGATATATTTAAATTCCAATCAAAAAAAGGAGGGCAAGGAAATGAAAAGAGTAAAAAGTGTATTGTTTTTAGCGGTTTTCTCGGTTTTTGCGGCAGCGGTATTTGCGGGTGTGACTGAAAATGCGGAAGGCGGATTTAAGGGTTCTGTAACTGACAAGGTGGAAAAATTAATGGCCACAAATCAGGACACAGAAAGGACTTATTACCCAAGGGATATGAGGCCGAATGACCTTGCAATTGTCGGCGGAATGCCTTTAATCGCGGGTGTGGCTTATGGTTACAACATTAACCCTAATTTCCAGATAGCGCTTGGCGCCGGTGCGTTTTTCCCGGGAATCACGGCAGACTTATCGGTAAAATGGTTTTTTATGCCTACCACTGTCACCCCTTACATCGCGGCCGGTATGACCTATGTCGGCGCGCTTGACAAAACTGTTATGGCGGGCCATTTTGACGCGGGTGTTGACGTGGCTTTGGAAAACGCTCTTGGAATAAACCTTGGAATGGTTTACATGAGAAGTTTTTCCGACATGGCAGACCCGTTTAAGACAGCGTGGGGCGAAACAAACAAAATAGACAACCTTGGTCTTCAGGGCGGAATACACATCAGATTTTAATTAAAACATTTTATAAAGGAGGAAGGTATTATGAAGAAGTTGGCAATGATTTTTGCGGTACTTGCAGTCGCCATGGTGGCAATTTCATGCGCGGGAACATCCGTTAAAAGGGTGGAAACAGACACTGTTATGGACTTGTCCGGAAGGTGGAATGACACTGATTCCCAGCTTGTATCCGAACAGATGGTAAAAGAGATGCTTGAAAGGCCGTGGCTTAGAAGGTTCTTAAAAGAAACAGGAAAAGAACCAAGGGTAATAGTGGGCGACATCAGGAACAAAACGGACGAGCATATTGAAGTGGAAACATTCAGAAAAGATATTGAAAGGGAACTTACCAATTCCGGCGATGTGCGTTTTGTGGCCAGCAAATCGGAAAGGGAAGAAATAAGGGACGAACGCGCGGACATGCAGGAATATTCATCAGAAACCACGGCAAAGAAGTTCAAGAAAGAATCTGCCGCGGACTATATGCTTAAAGGCGTAATTACATCCATCTCTGACGCAGCTGCCGGCAAAAAGGTCATTTTCTATCAGATAGACCTTGAACTTTTTGACACGGAAAGCAATGAAAAGGCGTGGGTAGGGCAGAAAAAGATAAAGAAAGTAATAGACAAGCCGGGAATAGGATTCTAATTTAACATGAAACGTTTAATAGTCATCGCGGCACTTACCGCCCTTTTTATGGGCGGCTGTGCCGCGATGAATTTTTACAAAAAAGTGGACGTACATATGGGCGCGGGGCAGTTTGCACAAGCCGACAAAATAATTGAAGAGTCAAAAAACAATTATAAGGGCGAACACGAACTGCTTTATTATTTTGACAAAGGCTCCATACTGCAGATGATGGGGGAATATAAACAAAGCACCAAATACCTTGAAGAGGCTGAACTTAAGGTGGAATCGCTTTATACCAAAAGCGCCACGCAGCATATAGGTTCTTTTCTTACAAATGATATGAGCCTTCCATACGAAGGCGAGGATTTTGAACAGGTAATGATAAATGTTTTAAAGTGCCTTAATTTTTTATACGCCGGTGACGCGTCCGGTGCGCAGGTAGAGGCAAGAAAAGTAAACAACAGGCTTAATCTTATAAATGACCGCTATGAGGGCAAATCAATATATAAACAGGATGCGTTTGCAAGATACCTGTCAGCCATAGCGTTTGAATTAAAAGGCGATTATAATGACGCGTATATTGATTATAAAAAAAGCCTTGAGGGCTATATGAATTACGCTTCACTTTATAATACGGAAATACCGGGCAGGGTAAAGCAGGATATTTTAAGGACTGCGGAAGCTGTAAGGTTTTATGATGATGTGGAAAGATATAAAAAAGAATTCGGTATCCAGGCATATACAAAGCACGCGGAAGCCAGGTCAAAAGCGGAAGTGATATTTGTGGTGTATGACGGAATGGCGCCGTATAAGGTAAGCAAGCAGGTTAACGCGGCGACAAAAGATAAAAACGGAAAACCGTATGTGATTAAAGTTGCTTTTCCTTCGTTTGTGCCAAGGGGAAGCGTGGTAAATTCAGTGTCGGTGGATGGAACTAATTCGGGTTTTGACGCGGAAAACGTATCTGCAATAGCCATGAAAAATCTGGAGCACAAAAACGGCCTAATATACGCGAAAGCGGTGGCAAGGGCGGCTGCCAAATATTTTGCGTCGCAGGCGCTGTCTAATAACGGTAAAAACAGCACAATGAGCCTGCTTATGAACATATACACTTACGCGTCGGAACAGGCGGATACCAGAAGCTGGAGGACGCTGCCTTCAAGGTTTATTATGATAAGAAAGTATTATGAACCCGGAAAAAAGACCGTGAAGGTGGAACTTGACACGGTATCCGGGAAGAGGGAACAGTCGTATGACCTTAAACTGAAAGCCGGCGGAAAGAAAATAATTCCGATATATGCTTTTAACTGAAGTAAACAAAAGATGGGTTGCTTCCGTCAAATAGACAGAAGTAAAAAATGAAAAGGAGGAACAGAAAAATGAGACTAAAAACAGCGGTAACGGCGGTGCTTGCGGTTCTTACTGCGGCGGCGGTTTATGCCTACATACCGGAAAACACGGAAGAGAACGGCTTTGACCAGAGGGTGGTAACGGCATCAGAGGATGTTTCCGTGCTGGTGGAAGACGGCGTAAAAGCTATAAGGCAGGAAATTGTAAGTTCCAGCTACAACAACGAGCGTACAAGCGAACTTGCAGGGCGCGGGGTTAAAGAAAGCGAAAGCGGCAGCGAAGAAGTAACTTCGAAAGAGGTGCTTTATTTTGAGCCCAAAGAAGAGATATATGAAGCGCAGGAAATGATGGATGAAATGCTGTTGTGGCTTGAAGTTTACAAGACCACTGCCGGCGAAGATGTGGTTATCTTTAAAAAGGTGAAAGAAATAATTAAATCCAAAAAAGACAATATTGATAAGTTAATAGACGCGCTTAAATATCAGAAAGACAACAAGGACGCTGTGCTGGAATTAAAGAGGAAAGTAAAAAAGAATGACAAGGACCTTAAGTTTAATTTGAAAAGGCTTAAAGGGGAGATAAAGCTTGTGGCGGGAAAACCCCTTCCTGAACCAAAAGAATAAAAAGTTAAAATAGATTTAAAGGCCGGAGCGTTTGCTCCGGCCTTTTTTTATCTGCCTTTTACTTCCTTTATATCTTTAAGAACATTTTTGACGTATTTCCCGAATTTCTTTTCTTTTTGTTTTCTTTCCAGCGCCGCGGCTTCATCAATTTTTGACCGTGTATATTCCATCTCTTTTTTTAACTTAAAATAACTTTTCAATATTTCCGGCGGTATTAATCCTTTATCCGCGGCCTCTTTAACGGCGCAGCCCGGTTCGTTTTCGTGAAGGCAGTCTTTAAACCTGCAGTTCTGCGCATATTTAAGGACAATATCAAATTCGGGCGCGGATTTTCCGTCATCATCCCAAAGCTGCAGCTCCCTTATGCCCGGGGTGTCAATTACCATTCCGCAGTTATCTATAAAATAAAGCTGACGGGCAACAGTTGTGTGCCTTCCCCTGGAATCGTCCTCGCGGACTTCGTGCGTCTCTGCGACCTGCTTTCCGGCAAGGCTGTTTATTATGGTTGATTTACCCGCGCCTGATGACCCTACAAAGACGGATGTCATGCCGTCGCGCATGAAACTTTTAAGTTCGTCAATGTGATTACCTGTTATCGTGCTTATTCCAATAACAGGGATGGCGCGCAGAAGTTCTTTTGTTTTTTCAAGTATCTGCACGGCGTCGGGATTAAGGTCGGATTTGTTAAGGACAACAACGGGCGATATTCCCGTACCTTCAATTGAAGCCGCGTATCTTAACAGGCGCATGGGGTTATAATTATTATCAAGCCCCTGGACAATAAAGATATTGTCAATGTTTGCCGCCATAACCTGTTCAACTGTTTTTGCGCCTGCGGCTTTTCTGGAAAAATAAGTGTGACGCGGCACAAGGCTGTGTATTATGGCTTTACTTTCCTCCGGAAAAACGGATGCTGCGACCCAGTCGCCTGTTTTTGGGTATTCCGAAGGCGTCTGCGCGGTAAACATAAATTTACCCGATACTTCACCGGCTATTTCGGCTTCACCGGTGTGTAATATATACCTTTCCCTGTGCTCCGCTATTACGCGCGCGGGATTAAGCCCGTCTTTTCTGAAAGGTTCAAAGTCCTCTTCAAACCTGCTGTTCCAACCCAGTTGTTCAAGTGTCATGGATAAATATTACCACTGCTATGGTTTTTTATCAAGATTTTGGCCGGGTTAAAATGGTTTTGTGCATATGGGGGCAAAACTCCTTGTATATGCCGCGGTTTTATGATAAAAATGTATATTCCCGTATAAAACGGAGATTTTGATATTTCAGGAGCGTATACACTGATGGAAAAAAAAGATACTGCCATACACATGCCAAAGACGGACTTTCCGATGAAGGGAAACCTAAATCAGAGGGAGCCGGAGTTTTATAAGAAGTGGGAAGATGATAAAGTTTATGAAAACCTGCTTGAAAAACGAAAGAAAGAAAACGCCCCTTCATACATACTTCACGACGGGCCGCCCTATGCCAACGGCAATATTCATATGGGGCATACTTTAAACAAGGTTTTAAAGGATATTGTTGTCCGTTACCGTTCGTTTAAGGGTTATTACTCTCCGTACGTGCCGGGATGGGACTGCCACGGAATGCCTATTGAACACAAGGTCGCGGAGAATCTTGGCAGCAGGGCAAAGACAATGACAAAGCCGGAAATACGCAGGCTGTGCCACGAATACGCTATGAAATACGTGAAATTACAGGGAGACCAGTTTAAAAGGCTTGGAATAATGGGCGACTGGGAAAATCCTTACCTTACGCTTAATAAAGAATATGAAACCAAGATGGTTGATATTTTCTGGGAAATGTATAAAAAAGGCCTTGTCTACAGGGGCTTAAAACCTGTGTACTGGTGCTGCAGATGCGAAACCGCGCTGGCAGAAGCGGAAGTGGAATACGCCGACCATAAATCCACGTCTGTATTTGTAAAATTTAAAATCAAAGATGATTCAAAGTCAAAAGCAAAACCGGGTAAAGATACTTACGTGGTTATCTGGACTACCACACCGTGGACGCTTCCGGCAAACGTGGCAATAGCATTGCATCCGGATTTTGATTACGCGGTATATGAAGGTGCGGGCGAAAAATATATTTTAGCCAAAGGTTTAAAAACACAGTTTGAAGAAAAAACCGGAATATCAGGACTTAAAGAAATATCCGTGTTTAAGGGCAAAGATTTAGAACGCGCGGTCTGTCAGCACCCTTTTGTGGACAGGGATTCGCTTGTAATTAACGCGGATTACGTCACTTTAGAAACGGGTACGGGCTGTGTTCATATAGCGCCGGGCCACGGCCATGAAGACTATGTGGCGGGATTAAAATATAACCTTCAGATACTAAACCCGGTGGACGCCTGCGGCCGGTACACAAATGAATTTGAAATGATGAAAGGCGAGCATGTTTTTGCCGCCAACGAAAAAATAGTTGAACTGCTTAAAGAAAAAAATGTACTGCTTGCGCAGGAACAGATAACCCATTCGTACGCGCATTGCTGGCGCTGCAAAAGCCCCATTATTTACAGGGCTACCAACCAGTGGTTTATTTCCATGGAAAAAGATAATTTCCGCGCACAGGCGCTTAACGAAGTTAAAAACGTAAAGTGGTTCAATGAATGGGGAGAAGACAGGATAACAAAGATGATTTCCGGCAGGCCGGACTGGTGCATATCGCGCCAGCGTTCGTGGGGTGTGCCTATCTTTGTTTTTACCTGCAAAGACTGCGGCGAATCAATAGTGACTGAAAAAACCATAGCCAAAGTAAGGGCGCTTATAAAAGAAGAAGGCAGCGACGGATGGTTTAAACATTCGGCAAAGGAAATTTTAGGTGATGACTGCAAGTGCCCCAAGTGCGGTTCTGATAATGTGGATAGGGGAAGTGATATTTTTGATGTGTGGTTTGATTCCGGTGCTTCAAGTTTTTCCGTGCTTGAAACCAGAGATGATTTATCCTGGCCGGCCGACCTTTATCTTGAAGGGTCAGACCAGTACAGGGGATGGTTTCAGTCATCGCTTCTTGCTGCTGTCGGCTTTAAGGGCAAGGCACCGTATAAATCGGTTATCAGCACAGGCTGGGTTGTTGACGGTCAGGGCCGCGCCATGCATAAATCACTTGGCAACGTAATTGACCCGCTTAGCCTTATTAAAAAAGGCGGCGCTGATTTATTAAGGCTTTGGGTGGCTTCTGAAGACTTCACAACAGACCAGCCGATATCAGATGAAATTATGTCAAGGGTTACGGATTCTTACAGGCGCATAAGAAACACTTTCCGCTATATGTTAAGCGCGGTAAATGATTTTAAAAAAGAAGATATGGTGCCGTATGAAGAACTGTCATCATTTGACAAATACGCCCTTCATAAAATGCAGGTATTATTGGACTCTTTGGATAACTATTATGAAAATTTTGAATTCTACAGGGTTTACAGGGAATTTTCCAATTTCTGCTCGTTATTTCTGTCTTCGTATTACTTTGATGTCTTAAAAGACAGGCTGTATACGTTTAAAAGTGACGGCAAACAGCGCAGGGGAGCCCAGACCGTTATTTATAAAATGCTGATTAACCTTACCAAAGCCATTGCGCCGGTGCTTGCGTTTACAGCTGATGAAGTGTGGCAGTTTATACCGCAGGAGTTAAGAAATGAAAGCCACATTCAGCTTGAAAAGTGGACGGTGGAAAAAGAGCCCCTTTTAGACGCGCAGACAGTGGAAGAGTGGGAGACGTTTAATAAATTAAGGGATGCAGCCCTGAAAAAAATAGAGGATAAAAGAAAAGAAAAGCTTATAAGCCATCCGTATGAAGCTGTGGTAAATATTAAATACGCTTCCGCCAAACTTGACAGGATTTTAAAGAAACTGTCAAAGGAAGAAGTGGAACAGATGATAATTATTTCCGGTGTGTCATACAGCCCTGCCGAAAAACTGGAAGAAAAAGAGTGGGATTTTGGACTGGAAATAACAGCTTCAAAGTCTGAAGGTATTAAGTGCGAAAGGTGCTGGAGATACGTTGATGCTGTGGGCAAAGATTCCGAATATCCGGGGCTTTGCTCCAGATGTGTTGAAAATTTGGGATAACATAATTTGTTAATCCTTGTGAGAATAAAATGAATAAAACAAAAAAAAATGAAAAAGAAAAAAAGGCATCTAAAGTAGAAAAGGTTCTTGCCTATGACATGAAGCTGATGCAGAAAGTAGCAGCTATGCTGGAAGCAGGCAACATAGAAGAGTTTATTGACATAAAAAGCAGGCCTTTAAAACTTATTTTTTTGAATTTTGTAATTGGTTTGTCCAGGGGAGTTGGTTTTTTGCTGGGTGCAACGGTAGTAGGCGCAATAATCCTGGCGATTATGAAGGGTGTATTTGTGAAACTTGGCGGTATGCCGTGGTTTGGCACGCAGATAGCGGACATACTTGTTTATATTAAAAGTATTACAGAACAGGCGCAGTAGGCGGGGAAGTGAAAAATGGAAGACAGGCTTAAACAGAATAAGCGCAGCATAACATATATAAGGGCTGTTTTAACCCTTATAATAATACTGCTTGGCATATATAATTTTGGCGGCATAATAGAATCTTCAGGTTTCTTATTTTTCTATATTGCCGTTGTTATCATATCCAATATATTTTTTGGACTGCTGCCGGAAAAAATGTATGAAGGCATGAAACTTCATTACATTATATTCGTCCTTGATATTATACTGGTGTCTTTTGGGGCATACTGGCTTGCAGGCCTTACTTTTAATATGCTGATGGTTATTTTCCTTGCGTTATTTATGGCTGCCATAGGGCAGTCTGTGGGTTTAAGTGTGGCAATTGCCGCGGTGACGACCCTTGTGTATTTTTTCATAAGGTCGTCAGGTAATGATGCCGGCTTTGCCGGATTCATGCAGGAAAGAGAGATACTGAATATTCCCTTTATATTTGTCGTATCGCTTCATGCCAGTTTTCTTGCCGAAAAAGCAAATGAAGAGATTGAAGAAAAAAAGAAAATGAAAAAAGCATACGGCGAACTTTCCGAGAAACTTAAAGATTCGCATGAAGACCTTGAAGGTATGCTGGAATTTCACACCAGGGTATATGATTCGCTTAAAAGCGGATTTATTATTATGGACGCTTCCGGAATAATAAAAGTTTTTAATGCCAGGGCAGAGGAAATATTCGCCCTGCGCGGACATAAGGCCAGAAATATGCACTTTAAGCATTTGGAAGCAATAGGTGATGCTGCCGAACTGATAAATAATTTAATATTAAAAAGACAGCCGTCAGAAAAAGTATCTGTGTCCATACAGGCGGCCGGAATCATAAAAAAACTGCTGGTCAGTACATACCACGTTAAAGACAGGGAAAATAATATAACAGGGTATATCTGTTCTGTTGAACAGGTTTTTTAAAGGAGAAAAAATGAGAACTTTGATAATAACGGCAATTACAATTTTAGGACTGGACCAGGCAGTAAAGTTTTTTATTAAATCTACGATGAAACTGTACCAGTCAATACCTGTCATAAAGGGTTTTCTTAATATTACTTACATAGAAAATAGCGGCGTTTCTTACGGCATGCTGGGCAATGTGGACCACCCCGCTAAAAGGTGGGTATTGCTTGGGATAGTCGCGCTTGCCATGGCCGCAATTTTAACTTACTGGTATAAATACAGAAGCCCTAAATTTCTGTATAATTTCAGCTGCGGCCTTATTATAGGCGGCGCGCTTGGTAATTTTACAGACAGGCTTTTAATTGGAAGCATTACTGATTTTATAGAGGTCTATCACAAGTCCTGGCATTTTCCGGTGTTTAATGTGGCGGACAGCGCGATAAGCGTGGGTGTTGTCTTCTTTATATTGTTTATGCTTATTCACGGAGAGGAAAAAAATGCACCCCATAATAGCTGATTTTGGTTTCTTTGAGCTTCGTTCCTATGGATTGTCCACCGCTATAGGTTTTCTTGCGGGAATTCTGCTTGCCGGCATGCTGGCAAAAAAAGAAGGGTTTAAGGGCGACCCTGTAACTGATATTGGCCTTGTATCCATAATCGGAGCTGTAATAGGCGCGCGCCTTTTATATGTGGGAATATGGTGGGATGATGTCTATTCAAAAAATATTGCTGATATTTTCAAGGTCTGGGAAGGCGGGCTGGTTTTTTATGGCGGCTTGATAGGGGCTATTATAAGCGACCTTGTATGGTTAAGGCTGAAAAAACTTCCTATACTAAGGCTTGGCGATATATGCATGCCGTTTGTGTCCCTTGGGCACGCTATAGGCAGAATAGGGTGCTATTTTAACGGCTGCTGCTACGGTTCTGTTGATGATAAGTGCGGGGTTGTTTTCCCGTCCATCGGCGACAATCTTCCGCATCTTCCGGTGCAGCTTTATGAATCCGCTCTAAATTTTCTGAATTTTTTATTTCTGCTGCTTTTTTTCCGCAGGGTCAAACATATTAACGGGGTTATCTTTTTTCTTTATTTTATGAATTACGGAATAATCCGTTTTATAATGGAAATCTTCAGGGGAGACGCGGAACGCGGACAGATAATGAAACTGTCAACCTCCACTTTCATAAGCATCTTTATGATAGCGGCAGGTGCGGCAGGCGCCGCGTTTGTGTTTTATAAATGGAAAAAAAATCAGTTAAAGTAACTTCGGATGACAGGCAGAGGATAGATGTTTTTCTAAGGGAAACTTCCGGCCTTTCAAGGTCGCAGATTAAGCACATTATGGATAATGGAAATGTCTCTCTAAATGGTAAAATAACCGGTTCCCCCGGGTACAAATTAAAGCGGGGGGATTATCTGGAATATCTGGAAGAACTTCCAAAAAAATTTGAACTTATAAAACAGGACATCCCTTTAAACATCATATATGAAGATGATAATATGATGATAATCAACAAACAGGCAGGCCTTGTAGTGCATCCCTCGCCCGGGCACAGCGACGGCACTTTGGTAAATGCGCTTGTCGGGAAACATATTAATGAAGAGGATTATGAAGGCACAAGCAGCAGGATTGGGATAGTGCACCGGCTGGACAGGGACACTTCCGGGCTTATGATAATAGCAAGAAACGGGGATGCGCATCACAAACTTGCCGCGCTTTTTAAGGAAAAAAAAATCAACAAGACATACCGCTGTATTGTACACGGCAGGGTGGAACAGGTGGGGCACATAAATACCCACATTGTACGTGATGCGAACAACAGGCTTAAATATACCGCTAAATATTCCGGAGGCAAGGAAGCGTATACGATTTTTGAACCTGAAGAAATATTTTCAAACACCACTCTGCTGAAAGTAAGAATCCTTACCGGCAGGACGCACCAGATACGCGTGCACATGAATTACATAAAGAACGAGGTCGTAGGCGACCCTGTGTATGGCAATAAATCAAAGGACAACGATCTTGCAGGGTGCCTGGGATATGATATAAAAAGCAGGGAAGACCTTTTGCCGCGGCAGATGCTGCACGCAAGCGAACTTGAATTTGAAAATCCTTTTAACGGTAAAAAAATGTTTTTCAGCGCGGAAATCCCGGATGATATGAAGCGCGTGCTAAGCCTTCTTAGGGCCAGGGCAAGGTGATACTTTAAAGCTGGAATATAAGAAATAAAAGGGGAGGTTATTATGCAGGCAAAAAAACTTCAGCACATTGTGATAGAACTTGTGCATGGCGATATAACTTCAGTTCCGGCGGATGTAATTGTAAACGCGGCAAATAATGAATTGTGGATGGGATCCGGTGTCGCAGGCGCGATTAAATTAAAAGGCGGGCGAGAAATAGAACAGGAAGCTATGGGTAAAGCGCCGGCAGATTTGGGGGAAGCGGTAGAAACCAAAGCCGGGAAACTTGCCTGCAGGCA
Organism: Candidatus Goldiibacteriota bacterium HGW-Goldbacteria-1; assembly: GCA_002839855.1. Taxonomy (NCBI): domain Bacteria; phylum Candidatus Goldiibacteriota; species Candidatus Goldiibacteriota bacterium HGW-Goldbacteria-1. Next base: position 30,844 of record PGYV01000001.1, on the reverse strand, counting down.
CGTCATTCATGCCGTGGTGATGGGGCAGGATTTAAAGACAAGCGGCGCGGTAATAGAAGAGGCGGTGTCAAATTCGCTTAAGCTTGCGGAAAAATTAAAGTGCGTTTCTATCGTGTTCCCGGCATTAGGCACAGGGGTAGGAGGCTTTTCAATTGAAAAATGCGCGGCAATCATGATAAATGAAGTGAAGGCGTTTGACCTTGCGCAGCCAAAGCACTTAAAAAAAGTTATTTTTGCCCTCTTTTCCAAAAGGGCTTTTGAAATATTTGAAGAGCGGTATAGAAAGCTTTAATTAAGAATCTGTGGTTTTTATCATAATTATACCGGGGTTGTGTATATTTTTTCAGCGCGTCCTGTCCGGTAAACTTGATTTATAAAAATCCTCCGCTATACTTAACACAGGCGTGATTTCTTCAGGCTGTAAGGGGATATGTAAGCGGGGAGGTAATTGTTATGGGTACGGTTCATGTGGATTGCAGCGGACTGAAATATCCGCTGCCGGTTTTAAGAATTGCCATATATGTCCCGGATATGAAACCCGGAGATGTGATGGAAGTAAACGCGGATTGTGATAATTTTGACAAGGATTTAAAGGAATGGTGCGGGCATACCGGCAAAAAACTGATATCCTGCCGCAATGAATCCGGAGAATATAAAGCAAAGATTCAATTTTAGGAGGACATACGCTATTTGTTCCGTATTGTAAAACAAACGGCTTTTTCAAAGGCGAGGTAAATACCGCCTTGATTAAGTCTGTTGTTTCTGCTATAATTTCAATAAGCTAAAGCCTGCACATGTGCTTAAACATAAGTGGGGAAGTTTTTTTCCCCACTTTTATATTTTTATAGAGGTTATCAAATGGAAGAAAAGGTATCATTAAGGGAACTTATAGAAAAAGAGATAGAACCGCTTATCAAGGACAACTTTATGGAACTTGTGGACATTGATGTGTCCACGGGACAAAGAAAGTTGTATATCCGCATTAAATTGGATAAGATAACCGGCGGAATAAACCTTGATGAATGCGCCATGATGAGCCGCATGATAGATGATTTATTATTTGAAAAAAATACAGTGCATTCTGATTACAATCTGGAGATAAGCTCTCCCGGGATGGACAGGCCGCTTAAAAGCCCGGCGGATTACAAGCGTTTTGAAGGTAAACTGGCAAAATTATCGTTATATGAACCTATAGAGAATGAAAACTGCCAGATAGGGCATATTAAGGAAAGTACACAGGAAGATGTAACGCTGGCAACAAAAAAAGGCGACAGAAAGATACCTTTTTCAAGCATAAAAAAAGCGAATCTGGAGATTGATTTTTAGACGGATTCGTTACAGAGACAGAAGCCGGCAGGCCCGGTACAAAGAGAGAGTGAGGTAGAAAAGATGGGAAACGAAATTTTACAGATGCTTCAGCAGGTGGAAAAACTAAAAAACATAGATGAAAAGGAACTTATAGACGCTTTTGAACGCGGCATCACATCCGCTGCCAAGAAAGTCTACGGTATTAAGCCTGAAATAAGGGTGGAGTTTGGCGAAGAGCTGAAATTCTTCTGGAAAAAAACAGTTGTGGAAAAAGCTTCAAATGATTTTACCGAGATAAGCCTTGATGCCGCCAAAGAAATAAAAAGTGACGCCGTATTTGGCGATATTATAGAAGTGCTGTTCTATCCCAAAGAGTTTGGCAGGATAGCGGCACAGACCACGAAACAGGTTATTACACAGAAAATCCGCGAAGTTGAAAAAGAGCAGATTTTTCAGGATACAAAGAAAAAAGAAGGGGAAATAGTAACAGGCACCGTTCATACAATTGAACACGGCGATGTGGTTGTGGACTTAGGCGCCGTGGAAGGCGTGCTTAAGGTAAGGGAACAGGTGGCGCATGAAAAGTACAGGATAGGCGAAAGAATAAGGGCGCTTGCGCTTAAGACAGTGCGCGGCAAGGAAGGCGCTATTCTGGAACTGTCAAGGACTCATCCCAATTTTATAAAACGTATTTTCGCGCAGGAAGTAACCGAAGTAGACCAGGGGACTGTGGAAATAAAATATGTGGCCAGGGAACCCGGCGTTAAAACGAAAGTGGTTGTTACATCCAATGATTCGCATATTGATCCTGTAGGCGCGTGTATCGGCGTAAAAGGAAGCCGGATACAGACTATTATCAGGGAACTTCACGGCGAAAAGGTGGACGTTGTACTGTATGATGAGGATATAAAAAAATATCTCCAGAGCGCCATTGCGCCCATAGAGATAAAAGATATATATATTGACCAGGAAAATCATTACACAATTATTGCTGTTTCTGACGAACAGTTCTCGCAGGTTATAGGCAAAAACGGCATTAACATGAGGCTTGTGGCAAAAATTACAAAGTGGAAAGTATCCGTACTCCGTATTAACGAATTTAACAAAGAAAAGATTGATGAGATGAAAGGCAGCTTTGAACAGCAGGTGGCTTATGACCTGTTTAAACTTGGGGATGACATTCCCGTTAAGCAGTTAAAAGAACTTAAGAAAGCGGGAATAAAGAACCTGTTGGATTTTGAAACTGCCGGTATTCCGGATATTATAAATGTCCTTGGCTGCGATGAAAAAACGGCGGAAAAGCTGAAAGAAAAGGCCCAGGCACTAATCGAAAAAGAAGAGCAGGGTGAATAAATGAGAATATACGAATTTGCGAAAAATCACGGCAAAGATAACAAAGATATAATAAAGATACTGACTGATATGGGTATAGAAGTAAAAAGCCATATGAGCAGTATGCCGGAAGAGGTAATAAAAAAAGTTGAAAGTATGCTGGGAACTTCGGTTGCGCCTTCAGCACCTGCGCCTTTGGCTCCGGCTCCTGTGGATAAAGCTTCGGCTTCTACAGTGCCTTCAAAACCTGTGCCTGCACCTTCGGCGGCGGCAAATAAAACTCTGGATAAAAAACAGCCCAATGTTGAAGTGAAAAAAGCACATGAAACAAAGGCCGCGCCTGCTCCTACACCTGTGCCTGCACCTTCGGCGGCACCTGTTGTTCCTTTGGAAACTGCAGAGACATCTGCGCCGGTTGAAACACAACCACCGGCTGCGCCTGTTGAAATTGTTAAAGAGACAATTGAAATAAATAAAAATATGACTGTAACAGAATTTGCGGCCTCGCTTGAAATAAGGCCCGTGGAGCTTATTAAAAAACTTATGAGCATGGGCGTAATGGCCACAATGAACCAGGTGTTAAACGAAGAAGAAGTCCAGATAATTGCGGATGAATATAATAAGATATTGAAATTTAAAGACATATACGGCGACGACATATTTGCAGAGGTTCCGGATAAACCGGAAGACTTAAAACCCCGCTGCCCTATAGTGACAATTATGGGGCACGTTGACCACGGAAAGACATCCCTGCTGGATGCCATACGCGAATCAAATGTTGTAAGCGGCGAACACGGCGGTATTACGCAGAAGATAGGCGCCTATAAAGTTTCCACAGGGCACGGTGATGTGGTATTTCTTGACACGCCCGGCCATGCCGCGTTTACGGCAATGAGAGCCCGCGGAGCAAAAGCCACTGACATTGTAATTCTTATTGTGGCGGCGGATGACGGCATAATGCCGCAGACAAAAGAAGCTATTGACCACGCGAAAGCGGCGGGAGCGCCTATCATAGTCGCAATAAATAAAATTGATAAAGAAGGGGCAAACCCGGAAAAGATAAAACAGGAACTTACAAAATACGGGCTTGTACCTGAAGAGTGGGGCGGAAAGACGCAGGTTGTTGCAATTTCAGCCAAGAAAAAAACAGGCATTAATGACCTTCTTGAGCGAATCCTGCTTGAATCTGAAATGCTTGAACTTAAAACCAACCCTGATACTTACGCGCAGGGAGTGGTTATAGAAGGAAGGCTTGATAAAGGCCGCGGCGCTGTTGGTACTGTGCTTCTTCAGAAGGGCACCCTTAAGATAGGGGACGCCTTTATTACTAATTATACGTACGGAAAAGTAAGGGCTATATTCAATGATCAGGGCAAAAGGTTAAAAGACGCAAAAGCCGTAATGCCCATTGAAGTGCTTGGATTTGAAGACGTACCGAACGCCGGGGACAAGATTAAAGTTTTCCCTAATGACAAAGAGGTAAAACAGATAGCGGCAAAACGTTCAACTGATATAAGGCGTTTCCAGGTTGATAAAAAGAAAAGAAAGATGACGCTTGAAGACCTTCATAAGAAAATAGAATCAGGCGCGGAAAAGAAGCTTCAGGTAATTATTAAAGGCGACGGTATTGGTTCTGTTGAAGCGCTGTCCGAAGCCATTGAAAAAATTTCCACTGACAGTGGAATACAGGTACAGGTAATACATAAAGATGTGGGCGACATTACCGAAAGCGATGTTCTGTTAGCGGATGCGTCAGACGCGGTAGTAATTGGTTTCTTTGTATCCGTGCTTCCCGCGGCCAAGGATCTGGCAAAGCAGGAAGGCGTTGAAATAAAAATATACCATATCATATACGAAGTTGTGGATTCCATAAAAGCCGCTATGGAAGGGCTGCTGGAGCCGGAATATGAATTTGTTGAAATCGGCGAGGCCGAAGTAAGGCAGGTCTTCAAAGTTGAAAGCGAAGGCGTAAATATAGCCGGAAGTTACATGAAAAAAGGCAAGGCATATCAGGATTCCACGGCTGTGGTTAAAAGGAACGGGTATGAATTATTAAAGGCCGAGGTTAAGACGCTTAAGAGGTTCAAAGACACGGTAAAAGAAGTTAAGGAAGGTTATGAATTTGGAGTTGTAGTGGAAGGTTATAAAGAACCGGCTGTGGGCGATATGGTAATTTTCTATGAAGAAAGACAGAAATTAAAAAAACTGTAGATAAAACGGCAGAAGGCCGGAATTGGTTTAAGGCGGATAAATGCAGGGTATAAGAAAACAAAAAGTTGAAAGTCTGATGAAAAGGGAAATAAGCACCATCATCATGAGGGAAGTAAAAGACCCAAGAGTGGGTTTTGTAAGCGTTCATTCTGTCAGCCTTACAAATGACCTTAAGTCCGCGCATGTTTATATCAGCGTTATGGGCGATGAAGATAAGAAAAAAAAGTCACTGGAAGGGCTGCAGAAAGCGTCCGGTTTTATAAGGGGCCAGGTGGGCGATGCCATTAAGATACGCTATACTCCGGAGATTATTTTTAAACTGGACAATTCCTATGAAGAACGCCTTAGGGTTGAAGGCCTTTTCAGGCAGATAGAAGAGGAAAAGAAGAATGACAAAAAAACAGGCGAGTGATATTGCCGCGTTAATAAAAAAATCCCACAGTATACTGCTTACCACGCATATCAACCCTGACGGCGACGGGCTTGGTTCCGGTTCCGCGCTTGTAAGCGTGCTTTCAAAGATGGGAAAAAAAGTGGATTTTATCAACAGGGATCCGCTTCCGGATATATACAGATTTCTGCCTTCAAGCGGAAAAATTAAGAATATCAATAAGGTTAAGGGCTGTTATGACCTTGCTATTTTTCTTGAATGCCCGGATCTGGCAAGAAACGGACATATAATTGACCATATAAAACAGGCAAAGCGGACCATTAATATAGACCACCATCTGGGAAACGTCATGTACGGCGATTTAAATGTGGTGGAACCAAAAGCCGCGGCCGTAGGCATGCAGCTGTATCAGTTTATGCAATTCAACGGGTGGAAAATAAGCAAAGATGTTGCCTGCGGTTTATATACCGCGATAGTTACAGACACAGGGTCTTTTGCTTATTCCAATACCTCGCCCGAAGTTCATCAGGTGACAGCGGAACTTATTAAGGCCGGGGCAAATCCCAATCAGATATCAGGCGAAGTTTACGCCACAACGCTTTCCAGCACCAGGCTTATGGCAAAAATGCTTACCGCTTTAAAGTTTGAAGGCAAAGCGGCGTGGAGCGTGGTGACAAAAAAGATGTTTAAGGAAACCGGCGCCAAAGAAAGCGATACGGATAATTTCATAAATTCAATCAGGTCGATAAGGGGCGTTGATATCGCCGTGCTTTTTAAGGAAGTCACCGCTGATTCCGTAAAGGTCTCTTTCAGGTCAAAACACGGCGTTGATGTCAATATGATAGCCACGGAATTAAACGGCGGCGGGCATAAGTACGCGTCAGGATGCTTTATAAAAAAACCGGTAAAAGAAGCGGAAAAACTTGTCATTTCAGAGATAAGGAAATACTTTAAGACAAGAAAGAAGTAAAAATGAAGATTATAAAAACTGTTAAGAACCTTAAATTAAAAACCAAAAGCGCCGTAACAGTCGGAGTCTTTGACGGCGTTCACACCGGGCATTTATCCCTGATAAATGTCGTGAAAAAAGAAGCGGCCGCTATTCATGGGAAAAGCATACTTGTTACATTTTCCGGACACCCTGACAGATATTTTTCAAAAAATACCGAACTTAAACTCATAAAAAAGCACTCACATAACATTGAAATTATAGAAAAACACGGTATTGATATCTGCGTTCTGCTTGATATTTCAAAAGTATCGCGTGTAGAACCGGAAAATTTTGTAAAAGATATCCTGTGCGGAAAACTTAATATGAAATCTATAGTGGCGGGTTCGGATTTTGTATTTGGCCGCGGCGGCCGGGGGAATGTGGCACTGTTAAAAAAAATGTCAAAGGAACTGGGCTTTTCTGTAAAAATAGTTCCGGATAAAATGGTGGATGGTTACAAAGTAAGCTCCACAATCATAAGAGAAAAACTTGCGCAGGGAGACATAAAACTTGTAAATAAAATGCTTGGCAGGCCTTATACAATTGACGGGGAAGTGATTGAAGGGCGGCACATAGGCAGGGACATTGGATTCCCCACCGCCAATATTAAGATAAAGTATGAAGAAATACCGGCAAGGGGCGTGTGGGCGGTAGCCGTGGATTATAACGGCCACAGATATACAGGCGCGGCAAATATTGGTTTTGCGCCGACGCTTAAGCAGGAAAAGGCGGCGCTTATAGAGGTTTTTATATTTGATTTTGATTCAGTTATTTACGGCAAAAAACTGAAAGTGGAATTTTTAGAGCACATAAGGGACGAAAAGAAGTTTAAGAATAAGGATGCGCTTATTGCAAAGATAAATCAGGATATAAATTATATAAGGCGTAAATATAAAAAAGCGCCAAAAGGAAGTAAAACCATATGAAAATAAAACTGGCTGTTGAAAAGCCGATACAGGCATTAAAGAAAGAACCGGTTTTTATATTGCTGGCGGGTTTAACGGCGGGTATGCTGTCTTCGGTGACGCTGGGAATCTTATATCCTGTTATGGCAGCGGGGCTTGCCAATGTAATTATAAAAATATCCGCGGGAGAAAAAGCGGATTTTCAGGACCTGTTCAAATTTATGAATCTTCTTGCGCCCATGTTTGGCCTGGGGCTGCTGATATTTATAATGTCCGCAGCCGGACTTGTTTTTATTATATTTCCGGGGCTTCTTATTATGGCCTTGTTTGTATATGCGCCTTATTATATGGCTTTTGAAAATCAGGGGATTATGGCTTCGTTGAAATTAAGTGCAAAAGCGGCAATTGCAAATAATCTTATGGGGCATGTGGTAATTGTGCTTGTCCTTTGGCTGATAAACCTTATCGGGATACAGATGCTGGCAGGCTGGATTCTTACCTTCCCGCTTACTGTGGGATTTTTGTATTTTTTATTTGAACAGACGAAGAAAGACGGCAGCTCAGCTGCTCAGCAGCTTAGCGGCTCAGAAGAACCTGTTGACGGGAAAGTTGGTTAAGTAAAATCAGAAGTTTTATTAACAATATAATTTTTGTTTTTGTAGGGGACGTGCTCCTGCGCGTCCCGCAGAATTTCCAAGCCTCCAAGTATCCAAGCATCTAACCCTCCAACCCTCCAAGCATCTAAACTCCCTCGTACATCCTTACCTGATTTCTTCCGTTGCGTTTTGCCGTATACAATGCCTCATCCGCGAATTTAACCAGTTCTTTTACGGATGGTGTTGTATTGTTCCACACAGAAATTCCTATGCTGATTGTAATGTTGAATTTAATGTTATTACATGCAAAGTCTTCTTTTTCCACTGCCGTACGAATCCTTTCTCCAAGATATAGAGCTGATTTGTAGTCGGATACAGGGCCTATCACCATGAACTCTTCTCCGCCGTAACGTCCCACAACATTTATGGCGCGGGATTTATCTTTAAGTATTGCGGCTATTCTTTTTAACACATCGTCGCCGCACTGATGGCCGTAAGTATCGTTGACCTTTTTAAAGAAATCAATGTCAAGAAACATCACTGTCATCGGGTTGCCGGAGCGCTTTGAAAGTTCAAACTGGTACTTAAGCTGTTCTTCAAGGTACCCTTTGTTAAAGAGCCCCGTTAAAGGGTCGCGGTTGGCTTTGTCTTCCAGTGTCTCTGTTTTTTCTTCCAGCATATAATAACTTTTACGGAGCGCGTTTGTTATATCACGGTAGGAAATTATGCCGATTAATTTATCATTTTTTGTGATGGGTATTCTTCTTATCATATTAAGCGACATTAAGGTGGCTGCTGTTTCAATATCCTGGTCAGGTTCCAGCGTAAGCACAGGGGAGCTCATAATATCCTGCGCCTGTTTATTAAGTGTCTGTTCCTTATATACGGTAATGGAGCGTATTATATCCCTTTCGGAGACTATTCCGACAGGGTAATGGTTATTATCCACAATCACAATAGCGCCTATGCGGTGCGCCTGAAGCCGCTTTGACATATCAAGGATTGTATCTGTTTTTGCGGCTGTCAGAACATCTGTCATCATAACATCACTGATTTTTACCATAAGTACCTCCTGTTGTTAAGATTTTAGGTCAAAGTGCGGTATTTGTCAAACGGGGAAATGCCTTAATTTTAAAAGGAATTCAGGGGCTTCTTCCCGTTTAAATTTCGTATACCAAGAAAGCTGTCATATATGATATACTCTCTTATTATATGTATTTAAAGGAGGAATTATGTTGACAGGCGTGGTTGGCGGAGGCATAGCAGGGCTGGTCGCCGCATACAGATTATCAAAGGCAGGGCACCAGGTATTTGTTTTTGAAGCGGAAGAAAAACTTGGCGGGCTTGCGCAAAGTATGGATTTTGCCGGCACAAAACTTGACATGTTTTACAGGCATATTTTCAAGAGCGACCTTGATATAGTAAATTTAATTGATGAACTTCAGCTTGAATCGCAGATGATGTGGATAGAATCAAAAGTGGGTTTTTATACCGGCGGAAAAACATATCCTTTTACCACCCCTATGGACCTTTTATCATTCCCTGTACTTCCTATTATTGACAGGATAAAACTTGGGCTTATGGCGCTTTACCTTCAGCGCGTAAATGATTGGAAAAAATATGAAAAAATTACAGCAAAAGAGTGGGTCTCTAAATATGTGTCAAAGAATGTTTATGATAAAGTATGGGGCCCTTTAATGAACCAGAAGTTTGGGCCGCTTGCGGACACAGTGGCAATGACGTGGCTGTACGGCAGGATTCATTCAAGGGTGGCGTCGCGTGAAGGCGGCGGGGCCAAGGAAGTTCTGGGTTACATGAAAGGCAGTTATCAGGTGCTTGTGGACACCCTTGAAAACGCTGCATTAAAAGAGGGCGCCAGAATAATGAAAAACACCCCTATCAGTAAAGTGGTGCTGGACAACGGCAAAGTAAAGGGTGTTGTGGTAAACGGGCAGGAACATATAATGGATTCTGTTGTCTTAACCTGCGCTCCGGCTATTTCGCGCAAACTTGTATCTTTTGATAAAGAGTATGACGAAAGGCTTTCAAAGATGAAATATCACGGCGCGATGAATTTAATTATGAGGACAAAAAAATCGCTAAGCAAAACCTACTGGCTTAATGTGGCGGAAAAAGACAGCCCGTTTGTGGCGGTAATTGAACACACCAACCTTGTGCCCGGGGAATTTTACGGCGGCGACACGGTTGTATATTTAAGCAAGTATCTTAATACCGAAGATGAACTTTATAAAGCTTCAGATGAAAAGGTTAAAGACACGTTCTTTGACTATCTTAAAAAGATATTTCCGGAGTTCAGCTCGGATGATGTGCTTGAATACAGGGTGAAAAGGGCGCCTTATTCCCAGCCTATAGTGGGGCTTGAATTTTCAAAAATCAAGCTTGATTACAGGACGCCCATAAAAGGGCTTTATTCCGCCAATATGACGCAGGTATATCCCGAAGACAGGGGTATGAGCTACAGCGTAAAACTTGGCAACGAAGTAAGCAATATAATGATGGAAGATAATAAAGCGTAACGGAGGTAATACTTGAAAATATCAGCTTTTTTTCCGGCATACAACGAAGAAGCAAACGTAGGCGCTCTTGCGCTTAAAACCTCAAAGGTACTTGCCGGTATCTGTGAGGATTATGAAGTAATAATAGTAAATGACTGTTCCAAAGACAAAACTAAGGAAGCTGCGGAAGAAGTGATAAAGCAGGACAGCCATATAAAACTTATTAATCATGAAAAGAATAAAGGATATGGCGGCGCGGTAAAGTCCGGGTTGTATGCATCTAAATTTGAATGGGTGTTTTTTACTGACGGCGACGCTCAGTTTGACGTGGCGGAAATTCCCCTTCTGGTAAATATGACGGATAAATACGATTTTATAAATGGGTACAGGATTAAAAGGCAGGACCCGTTTAACAGAAAACTTAACGCGTTCATGTGGGGGCTTCTGGTAAAGACCCTGCTTGGATTCTGGGTTAAGGACGTTGACTGCGCGTTTAAGCTTTTCAGGAAAGAAATTATAGACAACGCGCAGCCGGAAGCCGAGGGCGCCATGATATCCACGGAACTTCTTGCAAAGACAAAAAAGCTTGGGTATAAAATAGGGCAGATAGGCGTGCACCACTATCCAAGGGTGGCGGGAACGCAGACCGGTGCCAAGCCCGGTGTAATTTTAAAGGCGTTTAAGGAACTTATCAGGCTTTACGGAAAAATTCAGAAAGTAAAAAAAATTAAAAACTGATTTATGGAGAACGATGAATAAAAAATTATTAATTTTATCCCTGTTCACGCTGACACTGCCTGTATTTATTTTTAGCGGCGGCGAAACAGGCGGCGATGTGCTTAAAGTTGAAGCCGGAAACAGGGCGGCCGGAATGGCAGGCGCGTATACGGCAGCCGGCAGCGGAACTGAAGCAATCTTCTATAATCCGGCAGGTATTTCATCGCTTACAAAAACACAGTTTGTTTACAGCCATATGTTTTCATACGCTTCAATGTCTGTGGAACATATTGCATTCGGCAGGTATGTGGACACTCCTCTGATAGAAGGAAGCGCGGGCATATCTGTCCTTTACAGGCACATGCCTGCAATATCCAACGCGGACGCGCAGGACGCCCCGGTTGAATTTTATGATTTTGTCCTGGCAGGCGTTTTTGCCAATGACTTTTACAGTATAATCAGGGAAGAATTTTATAAAGATTTAAGGTTTGGAATTGCCGCCAAGCTTATCTTTGAAAATATAGGCATATATAAAGCCACCACTTACGCGGGCGATATAGGGATTAAATATATCTTTCAGCAGTCGGGTTTCGCTGTTGGGGCTGCGGTACAGAATATTGGCGCTCCCATAAAAATAATTTCCGAATCCGCGCCGCTGCCTTTAACTGCAAGGATAGGCGCCCGGTATCAGTTTGATTTTGACGAGGACAACAAAATTGATATTGCGCTGGATTACATACACGATTTTTATGATTATCCCAGGGTGGCCTTTGGTATGGAAGACCGCCTGCTGGATATGATTTATTTAAGGCTGGGTTTTAACACCCCGTTTGATTCAAGGTCATTATCTTTTGCGTCCGCGGGCTTTGGGATTAAAATCACCCAGTTTGACGTGGATGTAACGCTTAATTACACATATAAACCCGTTTTTATGAGCGGTTTTAATATGATTGAATCAACACACTCCGCCGGAATGACGGTGGAACTGCCTTAAAATATTTTTATTCAAAAGTGGCTGTATCAGTGCCTTGACAATACAGGGCGGCAAATATATAATTTTATGGGAATCAATTACCGCGAAACGCGGTATAAAAATGGAGGTAGTATGAAAAAAACACTTTTCTTAATGCTGGTTTCTTTTGTGATTTCATCAGCGGTTTCGGCTAACACCCTTTCGGCCATTAATACTTATGATTCCGGGCTTTATCCAAGGGGGATTGTAATAGCTGATATAAACGGAGACGGTAAAAATGAAGTTCTGGTTGCTAATTTTGGTGAAGATACGCTTATCGGGCAGGGAAGCGATGTCACCCCCACTTCGTCAATATCAATTTTTAGAAACGGCATGAAAGACGTGATTGCCGCGGGAAATACACCCAGGGGTCTGGCTGCAGGTGACTTCAATAATGATAAGATAACAGATTTTGCCGTGTCAAATTATGAAGACGGCACTGTGATGCTGTTTCAGGGAAATAATTCCGAAACTGTTGAAGTCGGAAAATACCCGGTGGGTATAGCCATAGGTTCAATAGACAATGAAGGCGTTAAAAAAGATGATATTGCGGTGGCGGTTTATGCGGACAGTAAAGTATCCGTGCTGGTAAGGGACAGCAAAGGCGCAATTGAAAAAATTGATATTGCGGTTCCGGGAAACCCCACGGACGTGGCAATAGGCAGGCTTAATAATGAAAGGGTTATTTTATCTGCAAATTATTCCGCAGCCACAATTAGCGTAATTAAAAAACAGGACGGTGTTATAACCAAGACTGCGGACATACCCGCGGGGTCAGGGGTATGCAAGGTAAAAATTGCAGATGTCACGGGCGACGGTAATGAAGATATTGTGGCGGCAAATTTTCACGATAATACTGTCTCTGTTATAGAATTTAAAAATGGCATTGCGCAGGAACAGACGGTTTATAAACTGAACGGATTAAGGCCTAACGGAATAGCGGTGGGCGATATTAACGGCGACGGGCTGCTTGATGTGGTAACCGCAAACCGTGACAGCGACACAATTGATATCCTTATTCAGAAAGACGGAAAGCTTGAACTTTCTCAGAGTATATCCGTAACTGAAGATGAAAATAAAACCTACGGGCCGGTAGAAGTGGCAATTGGCGATGTTAATGCAGACGGCCTGCCGGATATTGCCTTTACTCACATGAGGACGGGCACGTTAAAGGTTATATATCAGGAAAAAGAGAAAGAGGAACAGCCGGTATTAATTCCCGAAATGAATAAGGCCACTGTTTTTAATTACCCCAACCCCGCAAAGACACAGACAACTTTCAGATTTCCTCTTCAGGAAAAACAGGAAGTGAAAATCGCGGTTATGGACATCAAGGGAAACCTTGTATGGAGCAGAACAATATCCGAAGCAGAAGCCGTAAAAGGTATTAATTACATAACATGGAACCTTGTTAATGATATTGGACAGGGTGTTTCCAACGGCGTATATATTCTTAAGGTAATCACAAAAGAAAAAGTCATAAGTAAAAATATTGCAATAGTAAAATAGTTTTTTATCTGTATAAAAAGCAGACAGGGCGGTATTTATCCGCCTGTCTGCTTTTTAAATTTAATGGAGATTTAATTGAAAAAAACGATAATGATTATAATGGTCTTTATTATTACCTGCAGCGCTCAGGCGGCAGGTACAGGCGGCGGGGCAGCGGCATTTTTGCGCGCGGGAGCCGGGGCAAGGGCGCTTTCACTTTCCGGTGCTTTTTCCGCTTCGTATGATGACGCTTCGTGCGGATATTGGAATCCGGCTGCTGTTGCGTTTACGGGAAGGCCGGGCATCTCTACCATGTACTCGCTGTTATCCGATGAAAGGGCATACAATTATGCGGCGATAGTTTATCCGACGCCGGCAGGCGCATTTGGCTTCAGTTTCTTAAATTTCTCAATCGGCGGAATAGAAGGCAGGACATCTGATACGGAAGGGTACACGGAGATAAAAGATACAGAAAACGCCTATTCTATAACGTATGCTTATCCGATTACCCGCTGGTTCAGCGCGGGCGCAAATTTTAAAGTATTACAGATAACTCTTGGCGATTACAGCGCCGGTGGCATAAGTTTTGACGCGGGTGTGATATTGAAGGCAAGTGAAATAGTATCTGTCGGTGTTTCTTTAAGGGATGCCGCGGGTTTTTTAAAATGGAACACAGGGTATAAAGAAGATATCCCGATATTAATGCGGATTGGAACACAGGTAAAATTATTTGATAATATTTTAAATTTATCCGTTGACGCGGAAAAGAACGAGTTTGAAGGTCTGGCAGTAATGTCAGGGGCGGAAGTGTCATTATTTAAAATGTTTTTCCTGCGTGCCGGCTTGTCATACGGGATGGACAGTTACGAATTTGATTATACCGCCGGGATGGGTGCAAGAGTGCCTGTTTCCACGTTTTTAATACAGGCGGATTACGCTTTCCAGAAAGAGGAATATTTTACATCGTTTCAGGCACAGCACAGGTTTTCCCTGTCGGTGTACTTTTAAGCGGTAACCCCCAAAGAAATTAAAAATATTCATTTGAAAGTAAAAAGGATAAAATGGCTGATAAAATCGGAAGGCAAATAGAGAAAGGCATAAAAAGTTTTTTTATAAATTTCCTGTCTTTTGTTATTCCTGAAAACGCAAAATCAAAGCTGAAACCCATAAACCGGATAAAGTCGGTGCTTGTAATAAGGCCTGACAGGCTGGGTGATTTTATACTTACGGTTCCCGCAATACAGCTATTAAAGAAAAATCTTGCACCGGGGGCAAAACTCACTATTCTTTGCGGGGAGCGCGGCCTGGACATTGCGAAAATGTATTTCCCTAAAGACAGAATAATATTAAGAAAAAAAGGCATTTTAAATTTTAAGATGTGCGTGATTAAAACCGCTTTCAGACACGATGTGGTGATTAATTTTCACTCTTATCCTTTTTCCATGACATCCGCCATGCTTACGCTTTTTACCTTTTGCGCCGCCAGGGTGGGTTTTAAAGAAACCGAAAACGTAAAAGTTCCGCTTGCCTGCAAAGTTTACAATAAAGGTATTGTATTAAATGATGATGCAATGCATGAAACAAAGAAAAATTTCGCTCTTCTTTCGGTCTTTGGTATTAACACTGAAGAAGCACCTGTATTGATTAACCCGGAGATTGATGACGGGATAAAAACTATTGTAAATAAATATTTTTTGTCTCTGGGGCTGACAGAAAAACCGGTTATCATTCACCCAACGCTTATGAAAAAAGATAACCGCTGGGAAAAAGAGAGGTATGTTCAGTTTGCCAAAATGGCATCTGAAGCGGGTTTGCCGGTGATAGCGGTATCCGGAATGGGTGAAGACGCACAGATGGAAGAGTTTAAGAAAATATCCGGGGATTTAAAAGGGCTTTATTATTATCCGTACAGGGAAATACAGTATCTTATGGCGCTGGCTGAAAAAGCCGCGTGTGTGGTATGTAATGACAGCGGAATTATGCATTCGTTGTCGCTTGTCTCCCCGGTTGCGGCGGTGTTTGGCCCAAGCGTGCTTTCAAGGTGGAAGCCAATAGGGCCGTTTAAAAATTATTGTTTTCAAAAAGATGACGGCGAATGCATGTCGGTAGCGGCAGAAGAGGTTATGCAGGCTGTGAAAAATATTGCGGCAATGTAAACTAAAAAGTTATTTATTACGTCTGATTAAATAATGAATTTATTGTTCTTAATAAAGGCAAAACCAATAAAAATCTTGAAATTGCAGAAAATTGGTATATAATGGTTGTATGCCAATTAAGGAAGAAAAATAAAAAGGAAAAGAAGGGGAGGAAATTATGAAAAGAACGGTTATGGCAGTTATGGCTTTTGTTTTTGCGGTATCAATGGTTCAGGCGGCTTCGTGGACTGTATATGAAGACTACACAGCCTACAAAGCTGTAAAGGATGCTGCAGCAAAAGCATCAGATGAGGGCAATACCACAGCATCAGTTGCAAAGTACAAAGAAGCGGCTTCACTTGCGGCAAAATCAGCCACAAAAGAAATTCAGGCATGGCAGCTTAACAGCGCGGCGTATGAGTTAATTAAAGTTTTTAAGAAAAATACTGATTATTCCGCTAAAATTGAACAGTTATCAGGAATGACTCCAAGCAAGGAAAAGTTTGCCGCACAGAAAGACATCGCGGTAATTCTTGAATCAAACATGGGATTACTTGATGAGGCAAAGGGCATACTTGAAGAGGCAAAAGCACTTGAAGGCGGAGAAGGCCCTGCGGAAAAAATAGCAAGTAATCTTGATTTTATATCCTGGGTAAATCAGTTCCTTGAAGATACAAAGAACCCTGTGGAAAAAAAGGTTGAAGCAGCTGTAAAAGAAGAAGTTAAAAAGTAATAATTTAATACAGGATATTTTCAAAAAGGCGGCCTTTTAAGGGCCGCCTTTTTTCATTATAGAATTGAATAAACTATGCTATAATAATTTGCGTTTTTCATATTGTTTATAAGGAGAAAATTGGTAAATGGACAGGCTTTCGGAAATTATTATTCAGATTGTTGTGCTTATATTTGCCGTGGTGGTGCATGAAGTTTCTCACGGCCTTGTGGCAAACAAGCTTGGCGACCCGACCGCAAAAGACATGGGAAGGCTTACTTTAAACCCGCTTCCCCACATAGACCCTTTTATGTCCATTATCCTTCCGGCTATGCTTATATTTACGGGCTCTCCATTTGTAATAGGCGGCGCAAAACCGGTGCCTGTAAATCCGGCATATTTTAAAAACCATAAAAAAGATATGATGCTTGTAAGCCTTGCCGGCCCGGGTTCGAATATATTATTGGCGGTTGTTTTTGCGCTTATACTTAAAGCTGTGCTTTTATTCCCGGCTTTGGAATCGCAGGGATTATTTATGTTTCTTAAATACGGAATAATGCTTAATGTAATTCTTGCGGCGTTTAATCTGATTCCTATTCCGCCGCTTGACGGGTCCAAAGTGTTAATGGGTTTTATGCCGGACAGGATGATGTACAGCTATATGAAGCTTGAACCTTACGGGCTTTTTATTGTGATAGGGCTGCTTGCTTTTGGCATTCTTGATGTGATTTTTAAGCCGATATATTATGCGATTATGAAACTGATATCGTTTATTCTTTAATAACAGGGAGATTTAAAATGGAAAGTGTATTAAGCGGAATGAGGCCTACAGGCAGGCTGCACCTTGGCCACCTTGAAGGCGTGCTAAAAAATTATGTGGAAATGCAGGATAAATATAAGGCTTTTTATATGGTGGCTGACTGGCACGCTTTAACCACTGATTATGAAAAACCGAAAAATATCACAGAAAATACAATGGAAATGTATATTGACTGGCTTTCTGTGGGGATTGATCCGAAAAAAGCCGTGATGTTTGTGCAGTCCGCGGTAAAGGAACACGCGGAACTTTTCCTGCTTCTTTCAATGATAACCCCTGTGCCGTGGCTTGAAAGAAATCCCACGTATAAAGAGCAGAAACAGGAGCTTAAAGAAAAAGACCTTTCTACTTTTGGTTTTTTAGGATATCCCGTGCTGCAGGCGGCGGACATACTTGTTTACAGGGCGAATAAAGTTCCCATAGGCGAAGATCAGCGCCCGCATCTTGAACTGGCGCGTGAAATTGTAAGAAGGTTTAATAATTATTATGGTGAATTTTTTCCGGAGCCAAAAGAGATACTTACAATGTATCCCAAACTGCCGGGCCTTGACGGAAGGAAAATGAGCAAAAGTTACAACAATGCTATTTATCTTGCGGACAGCGCTGAAGAAACGGAAAAGAAAGTAAAGATGATGTTTACAGACCCTTTAAAGGTAAAAAAGAATGACCTTGGACACCCTGAAGAATGCGTAGTGTGCGCTTTTCATAAAATTTATAACGGTGAAGGTATTGATACTGTAGAAAAAGAGTGCAGGGAAGGCACGCGCGGATGCGTTGACTGCAAGAAACAGCTGACGGTATTTTTAAACGCAAGGATGGCGCCTATAAGGGAAACGCGCGCGCAGTTCGAGAATAAACCTGATTTAATCAGGGATATCATAAAAGACGGAAATGCAAGGGCCGCTGCTGCCGCAGTTGAAACAATGGCAGGCGTAAGGCACTGCATGAAGCTGGGGTAAAAAATGGACGGCGATTATCAGCTGAAGCTTGCGGTTTTTGAAGGGCCGTTTGACCTTCTTCTTTATTTAATAAGAAAGAATCAGATAGATATTTATGATATTCCCATAGCCAAGATAACAGAGGAATACCTTGAATATATAGATATGATGCGCAAGTTTAATCTTGAAGTGGCGACGGAATTTATTGTGATTGCCGCCACGCTTATTTATATTAAAGCCAAAATGCTGCTTCCCAAAGATGAACTGCTGCAGCAGGATGAAGAAGACCCAAGGATGGAACTTGTACAGCACCTTCTTGAATACAACACGTTCAAGGAAGTATCGGAAAAGATGAGGCTGTATGAAGCCAAAAAAAGGGACATGTTTGAAAGGTTAAATCCGCTTAATATCAGCGCGGATGACAAAGAATTGTCGTTGGATATTTACGCGCTGGCAAAAGCCATGGATTCAATTTTAGACAGGTTAAAGGAAAGAAAACTGATAGTGATACCGGGCGAAGCGATTAAGATAAAAGACAGAATGTACGAACTTTTGGATGTGCTGCAGACCGTGGATAACGTAAGCTTCTTCAATATGTGCGAAAAAAATAATAACAGGCTTTATATTGTGGCGCTGTTTATGGGCATACTGGAACTGTTAAGGCTTAAAGTTATCAGGGTTTATCAGGACTTTACTTTCGAGGATATAAGGATAGATATTATAGACAGGAACTTTGACAGGGCAGTACTGCAGAACATGGGCGATTAGCCGCAGGTTAAAAAAGTGAAATCATAAGGACGGTAATAAAATGGCAAAAATAGACAATGACAGGATAATAGAGGCGCTTTTATTCGCAAGCGATAAACCTTTGCCGGTGCAGCTGCTGGCGCAGGTAATGGAACTTCCCCATAAGGAAGTGGTGGCTGCGGTAGAACAGCTGACAACAAGGCTTAAGGAAACTGATTCTCCGGTGACGTTAAAAGAAATAGCCGGCGGGTACGAACTGTTGACTCTTCCTGATTATGCCCCTTACATTAAAAAACTTTATAAAAATAAACTGATGTCACGCCTTACCCGCGCCGCACTTGAAGTGCTTGCGATAGTGGCGTACAAACAGCCCATTACAAAACAGGAAGTGGAAATAATAAGGGGTGTTAATTCTGACGGCGTATATCACACGCTTTTAGAACGCAAACTTATAAAAATAGCCGGCCGTAAGGATGCTCCGGGAAGGCCGCTTTTATACACCACCACCAAAGAGTTTATGCAGTATCTTGGCATTAACACGCTTGATGACCTGCCAAAATTGGATGAGATTAAAACCATACTTGAAAAAGATGAATATATTGAAAAGTGGGAAGATAAAATAG
The DNA here is from genome assembly GCA_002839855.1 of Candidatus Goldiibacteriota bacterium HGW-Goldbacteria-1. NCBI lineage: Bacteria > Candidatus Goldiibacteriota > Candidatus Goldiibacteriota bacterium HGW-Goldbacteria-1. The sequence goes on along the minus strand of PGYV01000001.1, from coordinate 11,405 downwards.
AAGTGGCAAAGAATCAGACAATGATTAATTTTGATGATGAAGAAAGGCAGAAACTTATGCACCGGCAGTCAACTGAAGAAATGCTTGCTGAGGGTGATGAGAATAATTCTTCTGATGAAATTCAGGGTGAAGACAAGAAAGAAGTTCTTGATGAAGAGTTAATCCCCGAAACGCTTGATGACGACGAAGAAGATGAAACTAAAATTAGAATAAAAGATGAAGATGAAGATGAAGATGAAGATGAAGATGAAGATGAAGATGACAAATAGGGCAATTCAATATAATTTTTTAACTTGTATTTAAAGGAGTACTATATGATGAGGCTTCAGCAGTATATAGCACGCTGTGGTGTTACTTCGCGCAGAAAAGCGGAAGAACTTATGACACAGGGAAGGGTCACTGTAAATGGCAAGTTTATACGTGAATTAGGCTTTAAAGTGGATGCGGCAAAAGATGCTGTTAAAGTGGATGGCAAACTGTTAAGAAAAGAGACCCCTGTATATATAATAATGCACAAACCTGAAGGGTGCGTGTGTACAGTTGCGGATGAAAAAGAAAGGCGAACAGTACTGGATCTTCTTCCTGTGCATGTGGTTGACAAAGGCAGGCTTTTTCCTGTGGGAAGGCTGGATTACAACACCACCGGCTGCCTGTTTCTTACAAATGACGGCGACTGGGCCAACAGAATTACCCATCCTAAATATAAAGTTGATAAAGTATATATGGTTAAATTAAAAGGCAGGGCAGATACAAAGCAGTTAGACCGCCTGAAAAGGGGCGTAACCGTTGACGGCGTATATGTAAAGGCAAAAGAGGCGGCGCCAATTCATAAAAATGAACAGAACGATGTGCTTAGAATGGTTATTACGCAGGGATTGAATCATCAGGTAAAAAATATGTGCGCTGCAGTGGGTTTAAGCGTGGTAAGGCTTAAAAGGGAAAGTGTGGGAAAAGTAAGTGTTGCCGGCCTAAAGCCGGGAGAGTTTCGGTACCTTACAAGGGATGAAATAGATACATTTGCCCCCCTAAAAAAAGAGGTGAAGCCCCGTGAAAAGAAAAAAAGACCTTAGCCAATACAGAAAACAGATTGATGCGGTAGATAAAGAAATAGTTACGCTTCTGCACAGCCGTGCTGAAAGTGTAAAAAAGATAGCGCAGCTTAAAAACTCCGCCAGTATGGAAGTATATGACCCGGCAAGGGAAGCCGCAGTGCTGGAAAATTTAAAGAAAGTTAAAAAGGGCCCTTTCCCGTTAAAAGGCATAGAAGCTGTTTACAGCGAGATTTTTTCGGTTTCTAGGTACCTTCAGCGCGGGGTAACAGTTTCATATCTTGGGCCCATTGCCACTTATTCGCACCTGGCAGCGGTAAATCGGTTTGGAAAAATGACAAATTATTCCCCGGCAGTCAGCATTAAAGAGGTTTTCTCTGAAGTGGAAAAAGGCAATGCTGATTACGGATGCGTTCCCATCGAAAATTCCACTGAAGGCGCTGTAAATTACACTTACGATATGTTCGCGGATTCTGATCTAAAAATATGTTCAGAGATTCTTTTAAAAATAGAACACTGCCTGTTGTCAAAAGAAAGCAGGCTTTCTGCTGTTAAGACGCTTTTTATACACCCGCAGACGCTGGGGCAGTGCAGGGAATGGATAGAAAGCAATATTCCCGGCGCGGTAATTAAAGAGGTATCAAGTAATTCGAAGGCCGCATTGGAAGCGTCAAAAATTAAAGGCGGCGCCGCAATTGCCGCGGAACTTGCCGCTGAAATTTACGGGTTAAAAGTGCTGGCAAAATCCGTGCAGGACATGACGGATAACTATACAAGGTTTTTCATAATAGGCAAAACTTTCAGCAAAAGGACGGGCAGGGATAAGACATCAATAATGGTATCGATTAAGGACAAGCCGGGAGCGCTTTACAGGCTGCTGCAGCCCTTTGATAATTACCACGTGAATCTTTCCAATATTGAATCCAGGCCTTCTAAAAAAAAGGCGTGGGACTACCTGTTTTTTGTTGATGTGGAAGGTTACGCGGAAGATAAGAATGTTAAAGACGCGCTGGAAGCCGTGGCGCGTGAAGCAGGCTCTGTAAAAGTCCTTGGTTCGTACCCAAGGTTTTAATTTACAAATATTAAATAATAAACAGATTGGAGAACACATGGCAAAAAAACTTTCATACAAAGCAGCAGGGGTAAATATTGACGCGGCAGTTGACGCGCTTTCTAAAGCAAAAGCACACATAAAATCCACTTTTAATAAAAAAGTGGTAACAGACATAGGCAGTTACGGCGGCGTGTTTGATATGGGCGGCGGACAATGCACCGTTGCCAGCACAGACGGCGTGGGCACCAAACTTAAAATTGCACAGAGTATAAACAAACACGATACCGTGGGGCAGGACATTGTAAACCACTGCGTGAATGACATACTTGTGATGGGCGCAAAGCCCCTGTTTTTTCTTGATTATTTCGGCTGCGGAAAACTTGAAGGCAAGGTGCTTGTGGACGTTATATCAGGAATGGCAAAAGCGTGCAGGGAAAACGGAACGGTATTAATAGGCGGAGAGACGGCAGAAATGCCCGGTGTTTATAAAGAAGGTGAATACGACCTTGTGGGCACGATAGTCGGCGAAGTGGAAAAGAAAAAAATATTAACAGGTAAAAAAGTTAAACCGGGAAACGCGGTTATTGGCATTGGTTCTTACGGGCTTCAAACCAACGGGTTTTCTCTTGCAAGGCGCGTATTTGAAAGCAAAAAAATACCATATACAAAATATATTCCGGAATTAAAGACCACGCTTGGGCTTGCGCTTTTAGAACCCCACAGGTCTTTTTTAAAATCCGTGTATCCGCTTGTACAAAAAGGGCTTATTAACGCAATGTCGCATATAACCGGCGGAGGTTTTTATGATAATATAGTCCGCGTGCTTCCGGGTAATGTGGACTGTGTTATAAAAAAAGGGTCATGGGAAATACTTCCCATATTTAAAATGATACAGAAGCTTGGGGGGATTGAAGACAGGGAAATGCACCGTGTATTTAATATGGGTGTGGGAATGGTTCTTATTGTTCCTGCTGATAAGGCGAAAACGGTTGTCTCTTCACTTAAAAAGTCAGGCGAGCGCGCGTGGCTTATAGGCAATATAACCAAAGGGAATAAAAAAGTTACTGTCGTTTAAACGCAACTTTTTACTTTTTCGCGCGTTATAATAAGTAGATACAGTTTTGCCCGTTTTAAACAAGAAGGAGTATCTATGAAGAAGTGTCTTATTGCCGCTATAATATTTTTAACCGTTTACCCGCTGTACGCGGGTATGTTTAACTTTACCCTTCCGTGGGATGATGATTCCAACACAGTAATCAATCTTAGTTATTTAAATCATAAACCTGCCGGGGTTTCCGGATATGTCACTGCAGCGCCTGACGGCCATTTATACGTGAATTCCGGCGCTTCAAGGATAAAATTTCTTGCGGTTAATGTCACATCCACAAATTGTTTTCCGGCAAAGGCGGACGCTGACAAAATAGCGCGCAGGTTGGCAAAATACGGAATTAATCTTGTGCGGTTTCATCTGGGGGATGCTTCGTGGGGGCAGTCATTCATTGATTACACCGGTTATCCGGATTCAAGGCATTTAAACAGCGCAAACCTTGATAAATTTGATTACTTTGTTTCGCGGTTAAAAGAACACGGGATTTATTCAAACATAAACCTTCTTGCGGGGCGTGATTTTAAAAGCGCTGACGGACTGCCCGCTTCAATTGATTTAATGGCGTGGAAAGACAAACAGACGCCGGCAATGTTCAGCCCGGCGATGCTTGACCTTCAGAGGGAATTTGCCATGAATTTGTTAGACAGGGTAAATCCTTATACCGGAATTAAGTACACGCAGGACCCGTGCGTGGCTTTTGTGGAAGTGTGCAACGAGCACGGATTAATACACGCATGGCATAACGCCCAAATGGATGTACTGCCCGCTGAATTTAACACGCAGCTTCAGGGAATGTGGGACGCGTATCTTGCGGAAAAATACCCTTCTTTTGCCGCTCTGCAGAGTGTGTGGGGAATGTCGGCGCCTTTGGGTGATGAAAAACTTTTAAACGGTGATTTTGCTTTGGGTTTAAACTCATGGAACAGGGAGACAAATCTTCCGGCTTCTGCCGCATTCACGGTAATTGCAAACGGGCTTGCGCCCGGGAAAAATTCCTGTCAGGTCAATGTTTCCGCTTCAAGCACCATAAACTGGCACGTGCAGCTTAATCAGGGAGTCACTTTAACCGCTGGCAGCCCTTATACACTTTCCTTTTCCGCCAAAGCAGACAGGGCTGCCACAGTGGATGTCATAGTGCAGGAAGTAAACGGCAGCTGGCAGACCTTTTTTACGCGGACTTTAAACCTGACAACCGACTGGCAGCGGTTTGAATTTGTCTTTGCCGCCACAAAAACGACAATATCGGCAAGGGTCAATTTTACGGATATGGCAAAAGCAATTGCGGTATATTCTTTTGCCGATGTTTCTTTCAGGCAGGGCGGTACAATTCCGGGGACAAACCCGGATGAAACTGATTTTAATTCTGTTAAGATTTTTAAAGCTGCCGACAGGTCGGACAGGACAGGCGCGGCAAAAACAGACTGGGTGGATTTTTTATGGCAAAAAGAGTTTCATTACTGGGGCTCTATGAACAATTACATAAAAGTTTCGCTTTCCGCGAAAGCGCTGACAACAGGGACTGTTGTCGGAAATTCAACCCCGAATTTAATGGCGGTTTTTGATGTGGTGGATTCTCACGCTTACTGGCAGCATCCTTCATATGATGGCGAGCAGTGGGTTTCTCCGTGGTGGGTCAACAATTCTTCCGTCTTATCAAAAAGCGACGGCGGTACTGTTTCGGCAATGTCCGTAAAAAGGGTGGAAGGAAAGCCTTTTTCCGTTACCGAATACAACCATCCTTTTCCGAACTCGTTTAACGCGGAAGCGTACAGTGTCCTTGGCGCTTACGCGGCTTTTCAGGATTGGGACGCCATTTACGGATATACATACGGGGACGGCAATATAAACTGGAGCGAAAGCAAACAGGACGGTTTTTTTGACATAGATATGGACCCGGGCAAATGGGCAAATATGCTGCACGCGGCTTTAATGTTTCGGCGTAATGATATATCACCCGCTTCTTCTGCGGTGACAGTGCCAATGGATAATGCTAAGGAACTTGAACTTTTAACAGGCGCCGGGCCATGGCGGTTAATTGACGCGCAGGATGCAGGCATGCCACTTGCGGCATCGCTTATGCACCGCACATCCATAATAACGCAGGGCGGCATTAATCCTTCAGGCGCGCTTTCTCCCGCGGATATAACTGTTCCGGGTTCGGGAATATATACATCAGATACAAACCAGCTAAACTGGGATTCATCCGCAAGGGTTTTAAAGATTGATTCCCCCAAAACAAAAGGGGTGATAGGTAATAATATCGGCGTGGAATATAATTTGTCAGGCGTTATTATAAGGCCCTTATCTTCAATGCAGAACTGGTCTTCAATTATGCTGAGCGTGGCGCAGGGCGGAACTTTTGCGTCAGGCGCGGAAAAAATATTTATAACGGCCGCGGGATTTTCTTCAAATACCGGTGTTGATTACAGGCTGTATCCTTCAGGCGCTTCCGCGGGTTTTCCTCCCGCGGCGAATGCGGATATAAATACAGTTTCATTTGGAACCGGGCCCACTACAACGGAAGGCATAGGCGCGGAATTTGTTTTGCCTTATGCTGCCGCGAATGTAAAAGTATATTCTCTTGATAATACGGGCGCGCGGATTCTGTCGCTTCCGGTGTCTGATGAATCCGGCAATGCCAGGTTTCAGATAAGCGGTACGCGCGGCGCTATATGGTATGAAATTGAGATTTACCCCGGCCCCGCGCCCACGGACACGCTTACGCTGACGCCCACTATGACAAGAACCCCCGGCGGCCCTACAGAAACGGTAACTCCCACTGTTACGTTTACGCCCACATTACAGGCGCTTTTAATTGATGACTGTGAAAACGGAGACAGCGTAAACCTTCTTGGCGGTTACTGGTATGATTACGCGGACAGCTTAAGCACCATAAGCCCTCCTAAAACTTCGCCTTATGTTATGACTTCGGGGGGCGCGGAATCTTCAGCTTACTGCGCAAGGATATTCGGACATATTGCAGCGCAGCCTTCGCCCGATGTTTATCCTTCGGCAGGTTTAGGGACAAATTTAAGGGCCGATTCTGGCTCGCCGTCCTACACGGTTACTGATATAAATTCCTTTGCAGGAGTAAGGTTTTATGTTAAAGGAGGCGGACAGTATACTTTCAGGATACCGTATTTAAACGGGGCTGACGGCACTTCAATGACCGGATACAATGACTACAAAGTTGTTTTCACCGCGCCGGCGCAGTGGGAAATGATGCAGATTCCATTTTCTTCGCTTACTCAGGAAACAGGGTGGGGCGCTTTGTATCCGCTTTCAGAGGTGCTTGCAAACGTAAGGGATATACAGTGGCAGGTGCTGGGTTACGGCAGGGATTTTGACCTGTATGTTGATGATGTTGAACTTTATAATGCGCCGCCGCCTGCAACGTTTACTCCGACAATAACGATGACCGCAACGCCCACGGTATATTTAAGTGAAACGGTGACTGTCACGGTTTCTGTCACCCGTACAATAACCGTGACGCTGACAGCGGTAATTCCTTCGCCTACCGTAACCGCTACAATTACAAATACGCCCCTTCCTGCCGTGCATGCCGCGGATAATCTGGATGAAGCTTATGTTTACCCGGCGGTCTATGACGGCACAAACGGTCAAAAGGGCATTATGTTTGCCAAACTTACACGCAGTTCAGAGATACAGATATTCAACCTTAAAGGGGAACTTGTGCATTTTGCACGGGCAGATTCCGCGGACGGCACGTATCTGTGGAAACTTGAAGGCAGAAGAAAAAATATGAAGATGGCGCCGGGAATGTATATTTATGTTATTACTGCGGATGACGGCGCCGTGAAAAAAGGGAAGCTGGCAATAGTGAAGTAGAAAAATGTTATTCTGAAAAAATAACTTGTTTTAGCTTTGGTACTGGTAGGCGCGTCCCTTTAGGGCGCGGTAGTTGATTTATTTTTGCTTTTTCTTCCGACCCTCCGTGCGTCTGTCCCTCGGCTTTACAGGGCTTGGGTATATTTTTTCAGTACGCACCGCGAAATTGGTATTCTTGCAGTCAAACAAACTTGAAATATTCACTTGGTTAACGTCAATAGCAATCGTGAGCCCGCGTCACATCCGGATTTGCCGGCGCCGCATTAAACCGCCCCTGCCGCATAAATGCTGTGCTTGCGCGGCACGCACTGAAAAAACACACCCAACCCCTGTGGTTTTCTTCCAATTTTCGAATCTCGAATTTTCGTCATTTGTTTTTGCATTCGTCCCCGGTATTACCGGGTTTTGGGTATATGCAGTGGTAGGCGCGTCCCTTTAGGGCGCAGCAGTTGTTTTGTTCTTACTTCCGACCCTCCGATCCTCCGTGCATCCGTCCCTCGGCTTTTATTTATGGTATAATAATTTTAAATTAAAACCGCGGAGGTGAAATATGACAGTGACTGCGATAGTTCTGGGGATTGTTTTTTTTGTGGTTGTTTTTGTAATAGCCATATTCAACAAACTGGTAGGTTTAAAAAACCGCAACAGTGAAGCTTGGGCGCAGATTGATGTTCAGCTTAAACAGAGGACAGACCTTATTCCTAATCTTGTAGAAACCGTTAAAGGATACGCGGCTCATGAGAAAGACACGCTTGAAAGAGTAATTCAGGCAAGGGCTGCTTTAACCGGAGCCGGCGCTGACGTGGCAAAGACCGCGGCCGCTGATAATATGTTAACAGGCGCTTTAAAATCGCTTTTTGCCGTAAGTGAAAATTATCCTCAGCTTAAAGCGGACGCTCATTTTACGCAGCTTATGACGGATCTTTCAGGAATGGAAAGCAAGATAGCATACGCAAGGCAGTTCTTTAACGAGACTGTGCGCGTGTACAATGAATACCAGCAGGCGTTTCCGGGAGTGATATTTGCGGGAATTTTCGGACATACCCAAAAGCAATTTTTTGAAATACCTGAAGAGGACAAAAAACCGGTTTCAGTTAAGTTCTAAGAAACGGGAATATAAATGGTATACGAAGATATAGCAGCCAATAAAAACAATACTTTTATACTGTTGTTTTTCTACGGCGTCCTAATCGCCGGGCTTGGCTGGATTATAGGAGTGCTGTACGGCGACCCGTATTCGGGGATTGTGATAGGCGTAACTGCGTCATTTGTTATGACGTTTATATCGTACTTCAACAGCGATAAGCTGGCCATACTGTCATCAGGCGCTGTAGTGGCGGACAGAAAAATATACCCCGGGCTTTATTACGCCGCAGAGGGTATGGCGCTGGCAGCCGGGCTTCCCGCGCCAAGAGTTTACGTCATGCAAAGCGAAAGCATCAATGCTTTTGCTACAGGACGGGATCCAAAACATTCCGCAATAGCCGTTACAACAGGTGCTTTAAAAAAACTTACCAAACTGGAATTAGAAGGCGTAATAGCCCACGAAATGAGCCATGTAAAAAATTACGACATTCTTGTAAGTACTGTGGCTGCGGTAATGGCAGGGGCAGTTTTTATGATTTCCGACCTTATTAAAAGAAGCGCGTTCCGCGGACGCGCGGGAAGGGCTGGGATTATTTTTGTCATACTGGCAATTGCGGCTGCGATACTTGCACCGATTGGAGCTATGGCCATTAAATTTGCCGTTTCCAGGCAAAGGGAATATATGGCGGACGCGTCAGCAGTTCTGCTTACAAGGTATCCGCAGGGGCTGATTGACGCCCTTGAGAAGATAAAAAAAGAGAGTTATCCGGAAGAAGAATATAATTCAGGAATGCAGCATATGTACTTTGCAAACCCGTTCAGGTTCAGGGCAGATCAGCTTTTTTCCACACATCCGCCGCTGGATTTAAGGATAGAACGCTTAAAGGGGAATATATATAAAGAAAACCCTAAAATGGGTTAAGGTTTCTTGACAACCGTTTAAAATAATTGTATTCTTGAAACTTGACTTTTAGGAATAAAAATGACATAATATCACAAAAGAAGTGATATACATTCAGGAGGTAATAACATGAAAGAAAAAGTGAAAGCGGTTATAGAAGATTTAAGGCAGTACCTTCAGGCAGACGGCGGGGATTTAGAACTTGTAGATGTGGATGAAAAAACCGGCATTGTAAAAGTACGCCTTCAGGGAGCCTGTCAGGGATGCCCTATGTCACAGATGACTTTAAAACAGGGTGTTGAAGCCCGCCTTAAAGAAGAAGTACCGGGAGTCACAGAAGTTATAGCTGTTCCGTAAAAGGCGCGTTAATGCAGTCGTCATTCTGTAAATATGAAAATAAAGAAGAGTGCATGCTGTTAAAGGGAAAGTGCGACCCGGGCCGTAAAGGGTGTGTGATAAGCCGCAAGTTTAAATTTACGGATAAACCGCGGGCAGAAAATGTAAAAGAAAAGAAAGTAAGAACAATCCGCGGCGGCAATTAAAGGGAAAGGATATATTTTATGTGTTCCTTTACCTTTTCCTGTGAGTTAAAAGTAAGCCCAAAGTGTTTGTTCATATTTTCCACAGAGAACATAACAGGGTCTTCGGAATAGCCGCAGTCAAATACTTCCAGTTTGCTTTTGCTGTTGGAATATTTTATGGCCCACTTTGCCGCCTGTTCCCAGCTTAAAAAATTCCTGCTTAAACCGTAAAAGGTTTCCTGTTTAAGGTTTGATTCAAGGACTTTTCTGTATAATACGGCCAGATCGCCGGCCCATATAAACTGTGTGCCGTCATTTTTAATTACCTGTATTGTCCTGCCGGCTTTCGCGTCCGCGCATATCTGGCGGAACCTGTTATCGGGCTGCATTGAAGAACCCGGCACCACGGGGTTTCCAAAGGTGTAACCTGGGCGGATTATGTTAAATTTCAGTTTGGGGTAATAATGGGAATAAGCCGAAATAAAAAGTTCAACTGCGCCTTTGGTGGCGCCGTAAAAATCCGCCGGGATAAGGCGGCAATCTTCGGTTATGCGTTTCTGGTAATATCCGGAAGCCGCGGTGGAAGAAGTATAAAGTATTTTCTGCGCGCCTTTTTTAATTGCAAGTTCAATAAGGCGGACAGAATTTAAGGTTTCGTTTTCTATTATTTCCGGCCCGGTGTCACCCCAGCAAAGGGCAATGTGTACAAGGGCGTCAGGTTTTTTTATTGCCGCTGAAAGCGCTTTAAAATCCTTCATATCCGCTTTAACAATCTTTATGTTTTTTATCTTTCCCAATGCAGGGGCTTTTTGTGGGTTTCTTGCCAGAATTATAACTTCATGGCCGGCCTTGGCCAGTTCCATAGCTGTAAAACTGCCAATAAAACCCGTTCCGCCTGTCAGATAAACGCGCATAAACCCTCCTGCATATTGACAAAACTGATGTTTGTGATAATATGTTAACACAAATCATAAAGGAAGAGGAAGTTAAAAAATATTTTGGAGGGTCTAAATGAAGAAATTGTTAATTGTTTTGGCAGTAGTTTCACTTCTTGTAGCACCGGCATTTGCAGCAAAGTCAAACAGTTTTGAAAAGGCAGTTAAAGGGGAAGGGGTAGACTGGGCAACACAGCAGAACGTTTTAACAGTAAACCCGCTTATTTTTATTGGTATTTTAAGTGCACATTATGAAATGGCAATGGGAAAGACAAATGGACTTGGATTTAACGCGCTGTTTAATTGGTTAGCTATCGGAGATTGGAGCTGGACAACAATTGGTGCAGGAGCAGAATATAACTGGTATTTTCAGAATCACGCTTTAAATGGCTGGTTTGCAGGACCTCAGGCACAGGTAACGATGTCTATGGTAAGTTATACATATACAGAATGGAATGATACTTTTACTGAACTTGTAGAAAAAACAGGAACGGGTTCTGCTATTATGTTTGGTCTTGGTGGTCATGGCGGATATAGATGGATATGGGATAATGGATTTACGCTTGACCTGCAGGTGGCTTTAAGTTACAACATTGGCAGCTCTGTTGAAATTAATGGCGTAAAAGCATCAGGTTTCGGCGGAGTTGGATTTAGCCCGGGGCTTAATTTAGGATATGCATGGTAATTTAGTAATACAAAAAACTGTATTTTCAAAAAGGGCGGCAGAAATGCCGCCCTTTTTTTATTTATGTTTTTGTAGGGGACGCGCTCCTGCGCGCCCCGCGGATACAATATTATGACATTGCCTCTTGCCTTTAAAAAAAGGGATTCTGAAGGACATCATATACACCTTTATACAGGTATTTAACTTCAGAATCAAGGTTTCTCATATCTTTAACAAA